>JAHWJU010000033.1 GCA_019348255.1 Actinomycetota bacterium
GGCGGGCCAGGATCAGGTAGGCGTGCTCCTCGATGGCGTAGGTCAGCCGGTCCATGTCGCCGTCGGAGGCCACCACCCGCTCGGCAGCGGCCATGTCTGAATCGAGCAGAGCCTGGGTGCCGGCGGCGATCTGCTCTATGGCCATGGCCGCCAGGCGGACGGTGTCGCTCTTCATCTCCGCCAGCTGCTCGTGGTAGCGCCTTCGGGTCTCGACCACGCCGCTCAGTCTCCCAGACCTGGCGGCCCGGGCCTGGGCATGCTCAGGAGCTCGGCCGCTCGTAGCGGTAGCCCAGGCCCCGAATCGTGACGATGAGCTCGGGCTGGGAGGGATCGCGCTCGATCTTGGAGCGGAGCCGCTTGATGTGCACGTCGAGGGTCTTCGTGTCCCCGACGTAGTTGGAGCCCCAGACGCGGTCGATGAGCGTGTCGCGGGTCAACACCCGCCCCGCGTTGGTCAGCAGGATCTCGAGGAGGTCGAACTCCTTCAGGGGCAGCGCCACCTGTTCGCCCCGCACCGTGACCTCGTGTCGGCCGGGGTCGAGATGCACGTCGCCCACGTGCAGCACCGACTCGTCGGCATCCGCCTCTTCGTTGCGGGGGACCCGCCGCAGCACCGCCCGCATCCGAGCGACGAGCTCCCGGAGCCGGTACGGCTTGGTGACGTAGTCGTCGGCACCCACCTCGAGCCCGACCACGGTGTCGATCTCGGAGCCCTTGGCGGTCACCATGATGATCGGCGTGCGGGAGCGACTTCGGATCTCCCGACAGACGTCCACGCCCGACAGGCTCGGGAGCATCACGTCGAGCAGGACGAGGTCGGGCTGCACCACGTCGAACACCGACAGCGCGGAGATGCCGTCACGGGCCACCTTGACCAGGAAGCCCTCCCGCTTCAACCCCACGACCAGCGCGTCGACGAAGGAATCCTCGTCCTCGACGATCAGCACCGTTGGCTGGCCCTCGGCCACGCCCATCATCCGGCGTCGGCCATGAGGCCGACCGGGCCGTGGGCAGGGAGCCGGAGGGTGAAGGCGGAGCCCTCACCCTCCTCCGAATGGACGAGCACGTCTCCGCCGTGGTTGGACGCCACGTGACGGACGATGGAAAGGCCCAAGCCGGTGCCCCCGGTGTCGCGCCCGCGACCACGGTCGACCCGGTAGAAGCGCTCGAAGATGCGGTCGATGTCGCGGGAAGGGATGCCGATCCCGTGGTCCCGCACCACCAGGTCGATGGCCTCGCCGTCGGTGTGGACCAAGAGCTCGACCTCGGACCGGTCGTCGGAGTACTTCACCGCGTTCTCGAGGAGGTTGGTCAGGGCCGACACCAGCTGGCGGCGTTCACCGAGGACGATCCACGACCTGGGTACCGCCGCCACCGAAAGGTGCACGCCGCGCAAGTCGGCGGAGGGCCGCACGTGCTCGACGGCCTGGGACACCACCTCGTGGATGCGGACCGGTTCGTGGTGCGCTGCGTCCTCGGCTTCGAGCCGGCTCAGGTCCAGCAGGTCCTCGATGATCCTGGCCACCCGGAAGGCCTCCTCCTGCATCCGCCCGGCCAGGCGCTGCACCACGGCCGGCTCGTCCTCGCCGGCCAGCGTCTCGGCCAACAGGCCCAGGGCGGCCACCGGAGTCTTCAGTTCGTGGCTCACGTTGGCCACGAAGTCGCGCCGCACCGCCTCGAGCCGCCGGCGTTCCGACACGTCCTCGACCACGACCACGGCAGCGCCCCGGACCGGCACCGCCGAAAGGACGAGTGTGCGCCGGGGCGGTCCGTAGAGGTCGAGCGGCCGTGAAGCTCCCCGCCCGGCCACCGCCTCGCTCAGCAAGTCGGAAACGGCTCGCAGGGCCAGCGCATCGGCCGCACGCCGGCCCAGCAACGAATCCGCGGCCTGGTTGCGGAACAGCGTCTCGCCGGCCCGGTCCGTGATCACGACGCCCAGGGGAACCGCGTCCAGCGCGCCCGACAGCGCCAGTGACAACCGGCCCGACGCCGCCATCCGCTCGACGCTGGCGTCGGCGGCACGGCGCAGCTGGGCCAGCGCCTGGGAGAGGTTACCGGCGACGTCGGGCGCCTCCCCGGGCTCCAGGCGCCCGACGACGGCGGCCAGCGCCTCTCGGAGCCGGCGCTCCACCCGCACCCGCTGGAGGGCCAACCAGGCAGCGCCGGCGCACGCAACCAGGGCAACACCGGCGAGCAGGAGCCGCACGTCACCGAGACTAGGCGAGCCAGCAGAGCGCTGGCGGGGGAGGGGCCCGGTCGCGCCGAGTGTTCACTCCTCGTTCACCGCGACGATGCCGGGGCGCGATCCACCGGGCCCCGGGCGCCGTATCGTGGGCTCACCTCATGGTGGAGCGCACAAGGAGAGCATTCGACCGCGAGCTTGCCGAGCTCGACAGCGACATCCTTTGTGTGGCCGGGCTGGTGGTGGAGGCGCTCTCCACCGCGGGCGAGGCGCTGGCCACCGGAGACCGCGACCTGGCCATGAAGGTCGTCGACGGCCACGGCCACATCGATGACGAAACCCGTCGGTGCGAGGCCAGGGCCTATCAGGTGCTGGCCCGCCAGCAGCCGGCGGCGGGCGACCTGCGCCTCGTGCTCACCGTGGTGCGCCTCTCCCACGAGCTGGAACGGTCGGCGAAGCTGGTGCGCCACGTGGCGGCGTTCGCGGCAGAGCCACATGGCTGCCTCCCCCCGAGGCTGGCCGGACTGGTAGCCCGGATGGCTGACGAGGCGCGCCGGCTCCTTCGAGGCGCGATAGACGCCTACGCCGAACGAGACGTGGAGCGGGCCGAGGCGATCGACATCTGGGACGACCGGATGGACGAGCTGCACCGCCAGCTCCTGGCCGAGCTCTTCACTTCGCCGCAGAGCCTGGCCACCACGCTGGAGCTCGCCCTCGTAGGCCGCTACCTCGAGCGGATCGCGGACCATGCCGTGCTCATCGGCGACCGGGTGCGCTACCTGGTGCGAGCCGAGCTGTGACCGGCGCCAACCCGGCGGGACGCCAGCACTTCCACCACCGCATCGCCTCTTTGCAAAAGGCGGTCGTGGCCATAGGTCAGGAGGTGCAACGTTCCATCGCCGAGGCAACCGAGGCGTGGTTGCGGCGGGACTGTGACGCCGGGCGGCGGGTCGATGCCCGGACGGCAGGCTGGTCGGCCCGGGCCAGAGACGTGGAGCTGGCGGCCTACGAGCTCATCGCCACGCAGCAGCCCATGGCCCTCGACCTCCGCCAGCTCACCGCTCTGGTGCGTCTCACCGAGTCCGTGGCCCGCTCCGGCGACCTGGTTGCCCACGTCGCCCGCTCCGCCTGCTTCGAACGCGACGCCGGCGCCTTCAGCCCGCGGCTGCGCACGCTCGTGGTCGAGATGGCCACCGTGGCGGCCCGCCTCTTCGGCGATGCACTGTCGGCCTTCGACGCCGAGGATGGCAGAGCGGGCCGCGAGGTCGAGGAGTCGGACCGGGAGCTCGACCTGCTGCGCAACGAGCTGTTCGCGACCTTGCTCGAGGGCGGCGTGGACACGGCCCCTGCCATAGACCTCGCCCTCCTGGGTCGCTTCTACGAGCGCCTCGGTGACCACGCGGTGGAGATCGCCCGTCGCACCAGCTTCGTCTCGACCGGAGAGGTTCCCGGCCTGAGCCCCGGCGCCTGAGCCGTGTCGCCTGGGCCACAACGACAACAGCCGGCGGCCCCGGAGGACCGCCGGCTGTTGGCGGGTACTGGTGTCAGCGACGGCTCATGCAGCCAGCCGCCGGGTCCGCCGCAGCAGGATGCCGCCGGCGGCGGCACCGAGACCGAGGATCAGCGCCGTGGTGCTGTCGGTGACGGGGCCGGTGCGGGGCAGGGCAGCCGGGGCACCGACGTCAGGGCCGCTCAGGGTGAAGGTGCCGGTGAGGCCGCCGCCGCCGGCACCGCCGCCGGTCACGCCGGCGCCGGTCAGCCCGGCGTTGGCGCCGAAGAAGCGCGCACCGCCTAGGACCCGACCGACCGTTTCGTTGCCGGCCCTGCAGTTGGCGGGCGTGGCATCCACCTTCACGGTGTCGAGAAGCCTTCCGGCCCCCGAGTTGCCGGCGAGCCGGACCGTCACATTCACCAGCAGTGGCGGATCACCCACCCGGTAGCTCCCGATGTTGTCGAAGGTGATGGTGTTACCCGACACCACCCCCTGTTCGCCGTTGGGACCGGTTCCCCCCACCACCGTGAAGATCGGGTTGCCGCTCTCCCGGGAGACGGTGTCGGTGACCCGGATGTTGGTGAGGTCGCAGGGGAAGGGCCGCAGAGCGTCGGCGTCCGCCGGGATGCTGATGGTGAAGGTCAGGTCCTGACCGGCGCCGGCGGGGTCCGGCGAGGCCGTCTTCACCACCGGGATCTCACAGTTGATGCCGCCCTCCGGGACCTCGACCTTGGACTCCATGTGGCCGAGACGGAAGTCGAGGGCGTTCAGGCCTGAAGCCGTGGGGGTGGGCTGCACGAGGCGGACCCGGGCCACGTCGACGGCGGCCGCTACGAGGGTGTCCGTCACAATCGGCTGCGAGGCGGCGTTGGGGTTGGTGCCCGGAGGGGCGATGGCCCGGGGGTTCTCGCCCACGGCGGCAGCGATGAGCGGGGCCAGGGCGTCGGGCAGCACCAGTCCGGGCTCGCCGAAGAGCGGGAGCTGCTGGGTGGTCAGCTGTGCGGTTACTGTCTGGCCCTGGAAGATCCGGACGATGGGCGTCGTCGGGCCGGGGGCGGGATCGCCGGTGGGCATGTACTCGACCTTGCCGCCGCCGGGCTTGCCGCTGGCCGCGACCCGCAGCACCCACTCACCCAGCACCTCGATGGTGATGTCGTTGGCGGGATTGGAGTCGGGCGGGAGGTTGAGGCGGACCGGAGCCATGGTGACGTGGGTCTCGCTGGCCAGGCCGCAGGTGCCGTCGCCGTTGTTCACGAGGTAGGTGAAGGAGCTGGACTGCGAGGTGGTGCGGAAGGGGCCCTCGCCGCCGCGCACGGCGGTGGTGTCGGTGGCCAGCACCGGCGCCGGCAACGTCTCACCGGTGGGGGCGGGGCCGGCGTTGAGGAGCTGCACGTCGTCGGCGTAGCCGAGCCCGAAGCCGAGCGGCGAGCCCAGCATCGGCATCACGAAGCGCTCGTTGAACGTCGCCTGGGCCTGCCCCCGCAGGACCGAGGCGAACGCCAGCGGGTTGATCGTCTGCTTGAGCAGCTCCTTGGTGACCAGGTCGGTCTGGAGGGGCGGGGCCGCGCTCGCCTCGGCCGCGCCGCCGCCCAGCTTCACCTGGTTGGCGTCAGGGTTGTTGGGCGCGTTCTGAACGACCCCCACCTCCACCCCCGAGCCGCGGCCGAAGGCCTCGTTGGCGCCCTGGGCCGGATGCACGCCGAGAAGCATCTCGTTGGTGAGCGGTGTGGAAAGGCCCCGGGAGTTGACCGACGCCCCCGCGAAGGCCAGTGCCGTGTCGGCCACGATGGGGCCGTTCGCCGCGAGTTGCAGGGCGTTGATGTGGACCGCAGAGCCCGTGCTGTAGCCGTTCCACGAGCTGTTGCTGGGCGCCGAGGCGACAGCTCCAGCCGGTCGTGTGGTGGTCAGGGCCATCGCCAAGACCATCAGAACTACGCTCGCTTGCCTGGACCTTCGCATGAAGCCACCTTTCACCATGTGCGCATCTTTACGCGGCATCGTGGTTTTGTCCACACAAACCGTGAGGTAATCACTCCAATGCGTCGTGGGCGATCCCCTGGTTCGGGGTTGCGCGGAGCTGCCCGATTTGGGCAATAGTAGGGCCGCCTGCACATTCGGTGCCGGATGTGGTATCTGGCGTCCCTAGCGATGGCCTCCGCACCCGCTTCGTCGGAGGGTCGTCGGAGCGACGGGTGGGCAACGATCACAGGGCAACCGTGCCGGAGGCGGGTGCGAAATTCCGCTGCCTCCGGAGCCATCCATTAGAGCCTTCCCGGCTGACACCAGCCTCCGGGGGTGGCCGAGCTTCAAGGTCCGATGAGCAATGACCCGTTGAGCTCGACCTGGCCCGGCGGGACGGTCACCCGCACGGTGTCGACTCCCGTCTCGCCGGCTTTGATCTCGCCGATGTCCACGGGAACCACCACGGCACCGAGCTTGAGCTTGACGCTGCCCTGCCAGTCGAACTCGGTGTTGTTGGTGATCGGCAGCCGCAGCGCCACCCGCCCCTGTCCCGCCGGTCCCACACCCATGTCGAGGACGAGACCTCCGCACACTCCCTCCGGCTCGTCCCGGGTGATTGTCCTGGAGCTCACGATCACCGGGTCGCCGGACGCCGGGGTGATGAGTGTGAAGGGGATCTCGGTCTCCTCCGCGCAGGTGAGCACGTGCGTGAGGCCCCGCAAGGAGGAAGTGACGACCGGGATCAGGAACGTCCCCAGGAGGACGAGAAGCGCCACCCGGGAGCGTAGCGACGCGGGCATCTCTCCCAGTGTCGCTCATGCTGGGCGGGAGCGGTGCCTACCATCGTCGCGAGATGCCAGCCTCTGAAGGTCCCCGGAGCTACGCGGCGACGCGGCGGTTGGTGCTCGCCGCCGGTCTGGGTGTGCTCGTCCTGCTGGCGGCGGTCATGTACGCGCGACGGGTGGACACGGTCGAGGTCCTGGCCGTGCTCCTGTTCATCCCGATGTTCCTGGCCCTCGTTTTCAAAGGTCTTCTGGGGGGGGCGTTGAGCGCCGTCGCCGCCACCGTCGTCTACGCCCTGCTCCGCAGCCCGGCGCGCGAGGCGGTGGGCGACGGGCGCTTCGCCTCGCTCGTGCTGTCAAGGGGCGTCGGCTACGTCGCCTTCGGCGTGCTCGGGGGCTGGGCCAGCGCACAGCTCGCCCGGTCACTCGACAAGCTCGAGGTGTACGACCAGGTCGACGACGCCACCGGGCTGTTCAACGCGCGGTTCTTCGTCCAGGACACGGGCATGGAACTGGCGCGGGCGCAGCGCTACCAGACGCTGTTCTCCGTCTGTGTCGTCGACGTCGATGCGAGCGGTCTCGAGACGCTGTCACGGCGGCGGCGGGCCGCCCTGCTGGCGGATCTCGGGGCGCAGATGAAGGCGGCGGTGCGGTCGGTCGATCGGGCCGTGCACGCCAGGGACAGCGCCGCCCACCGCTTCGCCGTCGTCTGCCCGGAGACGGGGTCGGAGGGGGCCACGATCTTCGTCGATCGGCTGGCCGAGAGGCTGGCCGCCTTCCTGTCGACCCGCGGCGTCCCCACTGCCGCCGCCGACATCCGCCGCACCGCGTGCACCTTTCCCGGCGACGACGGGGCCCTCCAGGCCCTCCGGGACCAGTTCGCCGCCATCGACCGGGCGGAGAACCCTGATTCGGGATCGCGGTCGGGGAACGGCGTCAGCTGAGGCGGGCGTTCTCGTCGGAGAACACCCCCTGCGGGCTCTCCCAGCCATCGACGACCCAGGCGTGGAGCATCCAGGAGTTCCGTCCGCTGGCGCGGCACCGGCGGTAGCCGTCGCCCGCGAAAGCGGGCCCGTCGGGAGTGAGGCAGGTCTGGAGGTGCTGGTGCCAGCGGTCGGCCCCACCGGCGAAACCCTCCGGGGGGATGGAGCCGACGACGTAGTAGCTGAGCCCGACGAGGCGGCTGCCGGGGGAGTCCCCGTCGAAGAGCAGCATCTCCGGGCGGGCGACGTCGAACACGTTGTCGACGTCGGAGAAGCGGAGGTAGTGCGACCCGATCAGCGACTCATAGGGCGCAGCCGGGCTGAAGCCGTCCGCCACGGCGTCAGCCGCGGTCGCATAGCGCGCCGCGAGCGCCCGGGCCGCGTCGAGCTGTGCGTCGAGACGGGCCTTGGTCTCGGCGTCCATGGCGGCAACGCCACCCGACTGGCCGTGACCGGACTCAGCGGGACCGGCGGCGGGAAGATCGGGATGGCGGGCGGCGGCAGCACCGGGGTGAGCGTCATGGGCCGGGACCAAGCGGCCGGCTGCCGCGGCCGCCGTGGTGGACAGGAGCAGCGCCCCCACCACGACCACGGTCGCCGGCCCGCTCCGGCGGCGTGGCATCGGCGCCCGGGGGCCGGGACCAGGCAACGGTGCCAAGAGCGCCACCACCCCCGCGGTGACCAGGACCAGGCCGCCCAGGAGCAGGAGGTGTCCTGCGTTGCCCACCGAGAACACCGTCTCCCGTGCTGCCAGCCCCGGGTCCCTCCCGTGCAGCCAGGCGTCGACGGCGAGGCCGGCGATCTGGGTCATCGCCCCGGATGCGGTCAAGCGAAGGCCGAGAGAGGAGAACCCGTCGGCGGCTACCGGGTCACGCACCCGCTCATTCTCGCGCCGGGCCGGCCGCAGCTACCTACCACGGCAGAACCGGTATCCTGGACCTGTTTGCAGTTGCGGCAGCGGACCTTGGGGGTGGTCCGGGACTTCGGTACCGGACAGGCCAGCCGCCGGTGTGAGCACCACTTACTCACGTCGGAGGAGACGAATGGCCCTGGTAATCGAAAGCCCGCGGTCCTGGGACGCCAACGCCGAGTGGCGGCGCGCCGCGGCGTGCCGCGACCTGGACCCGAACCTGTTCTTTCCGGTCGGAGTCACCGGTGCAGCCCTGGAGCAGATCGCGGCCGCCAAGAGCATCTGCGCCGGGTGCCAGGTCGAGGACGCCTGTCTCAGCTTCGCCATCACGACCAACCAGGAGTTCGGCGTGTGGGGCGGCACCTCCGAAGAGGAGCGCCGGGTGCTGCGCCGGCAGTGGCGGGCGCGGGCGCGGGCCCAGCGGGAGCCAGCGGCGTCCTGAGGCTCAACGGTCGCCGACCTGCTCTCTAGGGGACGACGTTGACCGGCGGATCCCGATGGGGGGCTGCGGCGGCCGGGCGCGGCGCACCGGCGGTAGAGACCAGCACCGTAGCGGCCAGGATGGCCATCCCGCCGATCAATTGCACCGGTCCCAGGCGCTCGTCGAGCAGCAGCGCCCCCAGCACCACGGCGGAGAGAGCTTCAAGGGTCATGACCACCGAGGTGCGGCTGGCTCCGAGGCGCTCTAGCGCCGCGAAGAGCAGGACGAAGGCGCAGGCCGTGGCGAGTCCGCTGGCGCTCATGAGCCACCAGTCCTCACCGGGCCACCGCAACCCACCAGAGGCCGCCCCCACCGCGGTCAACGAGACTGCCGCCCCCGCAGCCACCCATGCTCCGATCACCATGGCACCTCCGGCCGATGCAGAGGTGCGGGGGGCGGCGCCGGCACCGACCAGGAGGTACAGCCCGAAGGCGGCGGCGGCGGCCAGCGCCAGGCCTGTCCCGGCGGGAGTGATGGAGACGTGGCCTCCTGACAGCACGATCAGCAACGTGCCGGCAACCGACAGTCCGAGGGCAGTCGACAGCCGTCCGGTGGGGCGCTGTCTGGCGACCGCCATCTCCACGCCGGTGACCAGGGCCGGGTAGGCGTAGAAGAGCAGCGCTACCGCGGCGGCGGTGCCTCGTTGCAGGGCCGCGTAGAAGAGGCTGGCCTGGAAGGCGTAGCCAACTCCGCCCAGGGCGAGGACGCGCACCCGCTCTCCCCGTGCCGGCAGGAGCGGACGCCTACCGATCGCCAAGAGGGTTACAAGGACGACGGCGGAGATGGCGAAGCGGACGCTGAGGGTGGCCTGGGCGCCGAAGCCGCGGGTGGCCAGCAGTCGGTTGCAGATGACGGTGAGCCCGTAGGAGCACGCCCCTGCGGCGGCCAGGAGGGTGCCGAGCCGGTGGCGGCGGGCCGCCGCGACGGCGACTGCCGCCCCGGCCTCTCCGTCATCCGGAATAGAGGGCCTCGATCTCCGAGGAGTACTTGGCGTTGATGCCCCGCCGCTTGAGCTTCATCGTCGGGGTCAACTCCTCCGAGTCCGGCAGCCACTCCTGGCCCAGGATCTTGAACTTCTTGACCTGCTCCACCTGGCTGAAGCGGGAGTTCGCCTCCTGCACGCAGCGGTCGATCTCTCTCGTCACCTCGGGATGCTCCGCCAGGTCGGCCAGGGAGGAGGACTCCAAACCCCGGGATCGGGCCCAGCCCGGAGCAACGTCGGGATCGAGCACCACCAGGGCGGAGATGAACGGCCGCTTGTCGCCGATGACGGCCGCCTGGCCGATGAGGGGGAACGACTTGAGCGCGGCCTCGATGTTGGCAGGCGAGACGTTCTTGCCGCCGGCTGTGATGATCAGCTCCTTCTTGCGGTCGACGATCCGGAGGTAGCCCTCGTCGTCGAACTCGCCGACGTCGCCGGTGTGCAGCCATCCGTCCTCGTCAAGGGCCTCTTCGGTCTTCTCCGGGTCGTTCAGGTAGCCGATGAAGACGTTGCCGCCGCGGGCGATGACCTCGCCGTCGTCGGCCAGGGTCACCTCCACCCCGGGCAACGGACGGCCGACGTAGCCGGGCTTGACCCGGCGAGGTTCCCAGGTGAGGGGCCCGGTGTTCTCGGACATGCCGTAGATCTCCGACAGCGGCACCCCGATGGTGCGGTACCACTCGACCAGTTCGCTGGGGATGGGCGCGGCGCCGGTTATGGCGTAGCGCATCTCGTCGAGGCCCAACAGGCCGCGGACCTGTGAGAAGGCCACGGCGTCCAGGAACTCGATCATCTGGCGCTCGTCGTCCGACAATGCCGCCGCGCCCTCGAGGGTCTGTTTGGAGGCGATGGGCTTGGCCGCCGCTATCGCCTCTTCGAACTTCGTCTTCTTCTCGGGGTCGGCGTCGAGGGCGGCCTGCACGCCGGCGTGGATCTTCTCCCAGACACGGGGGACGCCGAAGGCGATGTTCGGCCGCACCTCCCGCAGGTAGGTGGCGAGCTGCGTCGGGTCCGGACAGCTGGAGACCTCGAAGGCGGCCACGATGCCGAGGTAGTGGCTGGTCATGCGCTCAGCGATGTGCGCCATGGGCAGGTAGGACACGATGCGCATCCCCATGAGCTCGTCGGGGCGGAGGTCGAACCCTCGAAGGAGGCTGTCGGCCGTCCACACGACGTTGTAGTGGGTGATCATCACCCCCTTGGGAGGCCCGGTGGTGCCGGAGGTGTAGATGAGGGTGGCCAGGTCCTGTTGCTGGGCGATGGCCGCCGCTTCGGCGAGATCCACCGCCTCCTCCCCCATCAGCGAGTCCCACGCCACGACGTCGCCGTCGGCTCCGCTCCCGGCTTCGAGGCACACCACCTGTTGCAGCATGGGGAGGTCGGCCCGGACCTTCGACAGCCGCTCGAGGAAGCCGGCGTTCTCGACGATCGCAGCTTTGGCTTCGGCGTGGGACAGGAGGTACTGCACCTGCTCCGGCGACGACGAGTTGTAGATGGAGAAGGGGGTGGCCCCTAGGAGGAGTGCGGCCATGTCGGCCACGTGGAACTCGGCCAGGTTGCGCATCATGAGGGCGACCCGGTCGCCGGGGCCCACGCCGAGACGCGACAGGCCGGAGGCCACCCGGCAGGCCCGCTCGGCGTACTCGCGCCATGTCCACTCGCTCCATTCACCCTCTGCCGTCCGCCGCCGCAGCGCCACCCGGTCGCCCTGCGCGGCCACGGTTTCTGCAAAGCGGCTGGTGACGGTTTGGCCCGCCACGACCCGGTCGATCTCGGCCTTCTTGTCGGCAGCGGTAGCCATGGCCAGCTCCTCGTCGGTGCGGGGCCCCGCAGGACCCTGGGGAGGCTCAGAGTACCGAGCTTGAAAAGTCGACTTGTTGGGTCAACTATTGTGGTTGGAAACGAGCTAGCGCAGAGCCCGGCAGGGCCGGGCATGGGAGGAATGTCATGACGATTCGCCTGGGCGACGAAGCCCCGGACTTCACCGCAGAGACCACCGAGGGGAAGATCAACCTCTACGAGTACCTGGGTGACGGTTGGGGGGTCCTGTTCTCGCACCCCAAGGACTTCACCCCGGTCTGCACCACCGAGCTGGGAGCCGTGGCCAAGCTGAAGCCGGAGTTCGAGAAGCGCAACACCAAGGTCCTGGCTGTCTCCGTGGACCCTGTCGACTCCCACCACAAGTGGCTGGGCGACATCGAGGACGTCACCGGGAGCGCCGTGAACTACCCGGTGATCGCCGATCCCGACCGGACGGTCTCGGACCTCTACGGGATGATCCACCCCAACGCCAGCGACACCCTCACGGTGCGCTCGGTGTTCGTGATCGGCCCCGACAAGAAGGTGAAGCTGACGATCACCTACCCGGCCTCCACCGGTCGCAACTTCGACGAGATCCTGCGGGTGATCGACAGCCTCCAGCTGACCGCGAACTACTCCGTCGCCACTCCGGCCGACTGGAAGGAAGGCGATGACGTCATCATCACCGCGGCGGTCTCCGACGACGAGGCCAAGGAGAAGTTCCCCAAGGGGTTCGAGGCCAAGAAGCCCTACCTCCGGGTGACACCCCAGCCCAACCGCTAGGCGACGGTGGCGGCCACCTTGCGCCGCCGGCCTCGCCCCGGGATGTGGGTCACTTCGTCCTGCACCCGCTCGATCCCCGGGGTCCGCACCACCGCGTCCTGCACGGCGGCGTGGACCTCGGGGGTGAGCCGGCCCCCGATCGTGGCCACCCCCCGCTCCACCCGCACCTCCACCAGCGCCCGCCGGGTACGCCGGCGCCGCCGCAGGCGCTTGCGCAAGGCCAGCTCGGCCCGGGCGTCGGCGGTGCCACGGCCGGCCAGTGCCGACCCCGCCGTGCGCAGGCCGAAGGCCGTCCAGTCGATGACGGCCGCCCGGTTGCGGAAGACCAAGGCCACGAGGGCCCTGCGAAGCACTCGTCCGATCACCCGGCGGACCTACCCAGCGACGCCTGGTTCCTCCCGTCCCGGCGTTGCTCTGCCTTGGTCAATGGAGTCGGCCCCACGTAGAATCTTGACCGATCGGTCTAGTTCTGCCTCGAGGAGTGCGCCATGCCCCACGCCGTGATCGTCGATGCCGTCCGCACGGGAGGGGGGAGGGGCAAGAAGGAGACCGGCAAGCTCAGCAACTGGCACCCCGTGGACCTCGCGGCGGAGGTGCTCAAGGCGCTGGTGCAACGCAACGACCTCGACCCGGCCCTCATCGACGACGTGATCATGGGCTGCGTCATGCAGGTCGGTGAGCAGGGTCTCAACGTCGGCCGCAACGCGGTGCTCGCCGCCGGGTTCCCCGAGTCGGTGCCGGCGGCGTCCATCGACCGGCAGTGCGGGTCGTCGCAGCAGTCGGCGCACTTCGCGGCCCAGGGCGTGATGGCCGGCGCCTACGACGTCGTCGTCGCCGCCGGCGTGGAGGTGATGAGCCGGGTCCCGATGGGCGCTTCGCTCGGGGTCGCCGGCATGCCATTCGGGCCTCGGATGGGCCAGCGCTACGCGGACGTGGGCGGCCTTGTCCCCCAGGGCATCTCCGCGGAGATCATCGCCGACAAGTGGGACCTGAGCCGCGAGGACCTCGATCGGTTCGCTGTGCAGAGCCACCAGCGGGCCGCTGCGGCACGGGCCGAGGGCCGCTTCGACAACGAGATCGTCCCGGTCAAGGTCAAGGACGCGGGCGGCCACGAGACCGACGAGGTCTTCGACTACGACGAAGGCATCCGTCCCGACTCCACCCTGGAGACCCTGGCCAAGCTCAAGCCCGCCTTCAAGCCCGACGGGAAGGTGACCGCCGGCAACTCGAGCCAGATCACCGACGGTGCCGCCGCCGTGCTGATCATGAGCGAGGAGAAGGCCAGCCAACTGGGCTTGCGGCCCCGGGCCCGCTTCCACAGCTTCGCCCTCGCCGGCGTCGACCCCGTGACGATGCTCACCGGCCCCATCCCGGCCACGGCCAAGGTGCTCGAGCGGGCCAAGTTGACCCTCGACCAGATCGACGTCATCGAGATCAACGAGGCGTTCGCCTCGGTGGTGCTGGCGTGGGAGAAGGAGTGCGGGCCCGACATGACCCGGGTCAACCGCAACGGCGGCGCCATCGCGCTCGGTCACCCGCTCGGCGGTTCGGGCGCCAAGCTCATGGCCACCCTCGTCAACGAGCTCGAGCGTACGGGCGGACGGTACGGTCTCCAGACCATGTGCGAGGGCGGTGGGCTGGCCAACGCCATGATCATCGAGCGTCTGGGCTAGTTGCCAGTCCCGCTCAAGATCGTCATCGGCCTGGCTGTCGCCTACGTGATCCTGCGCGTGGGGCTGTGGTTCTTGCGTGGCTTCGCGACCCCGCTGCCGGCGCCGCCCCCGCCGGGCGAGCTGCGCCGGGTCAACCTCCGCTACCGGTGTGGCTTGTGCGGGGTCGAGTTGCGGATGACCGCAGCCCCCGACGAGGACCCGCCGGCGCCCCGGCACTGTCAGGAGGACATGGAGATCGTTGCGCCGCCCTTCGAGTGAGCGGCTCGGAGCATCGAGTCTCAGCCCTGGGCGAAATCCCCAGCTGTGGACAACTCTGGGGAGGATGACACCGCTGTAACTTTGTCAGCGCCAGCGAGTGGCGACGACGAAACCCACCGTGATGAGCCCGAGTCCCCCCAGGAGGTAGGCGTTGCTGGGGTCGGGGCCGGGAAGCAGGTTGAGGTAGTTGGTCACGATCATCAGCATCCCGCCGATGAGCAGGATCCCCATAGTGATGGGCACCCAGCGTGGGCTCACCTTGTACTCGTGGGGGATCGGCGCGGTGTAGCGGCCGGTTGGGGTTGCCGGAGCGCCTCCTTTGGGGGTGACCCGCCCGCCGCGGGCGGAGACGGGTCGCGCGTGGATGCTGCCCCCCGGGCGGCGCTCCTTCTTCTTGTCGGGCACGGTTGGAGGATAGTGGCGCCGGCGCCGCCACAATGCCCCAGCGGCGGCGCCACAATGTCGCCATGGCTCCGCGGCGCACGGGTCGCTCTTCCCCCGGGTTGGTCGTGGCTGCGATGTTGATGGCCTTCCTCGCCGTGGCCGGGTTGCGGAGCCGTCCGGCCGACCCAGAGTCACGATTGCCCCGGCGGTATCGCCTCGCCGACCTCATCGAGCAGCAGACGACGTCGGCCCGGAAGCTGCGGGGCGAGGTGGCGCGCCTACGGGCCGCTGTCGACGTCGAGCGGGCGGCGGTCGCCCAGCACTCCGGTGGCGCCGCCGCGCAGCAGCGCGAGATGCAGGCAGCGGCCGAGGTGGCCGGCCTCACCCCCGTGCAAGGGCCGGGCCTGCGGGTCACCCTGGACGATTCGGACCTCGACGAGCCGGTGGGGGGCGGGAGCGTCAACGACCTGGTCATCCACTCCCAGGACGTCCAGGCGGTGGTCAACGCCCTGTGGCGGTCGGGGGCGGAAGCGGTCGCCATCAACGGCCAGCGACTGGTGAGCACCAGCGCCGTGCTGTGCGTGGGCAACACGCTGCTGCTCAACGGGACGGTGCACTCCCCGCCCTACGTGGTGTCGGCCGTCGGCGCGTCCCGCGACCGGTTCGAGTCCGACCGGCTGGTGCGTCGGCTGAAGGGTGCCTCCTCCACGTTCGGCCTTCGGTTCTCGGTGGAGCGCCAGTCGTCGCTCGAGCTCCCGGCCTACCGGGGCTCGGCCCGGCTCACCTATGCCCGGCCGGTACCCTGAGGCCATGACCCGAGTCGTGGTGATCGACAACTACGACTCGTTCACCTACAACCTGGTGCAGTACCTGGGCGAGCTGGGAGCCGAGCCTGTGGTGCACCGCAACGACGCCGTGACGGTGGACGAGGTGGAAGCGCTCGGGCCGGCTGCCATAGTCATCTCTCCTGGGCCCGGCCGCCCGGAGGACGCGGGCATCAGCAACCTGGTCATACAGCGCCTCGGCCCTCGCATCCCCACCTTCGGGGTCTGCCTCGGCCACCAGTGCATCGGAGAGGTGTTCGGCGGCCGGGTCGTACGGGCGGTCCAGGTGATGCACGGCAAGACCTCGTGGATCCGCCACACAGGCACCGGGGTCATGACCGGCTTGGCCAACCCTTTCGAGGCCACCCGCTACCACTCGCTTGTGGTAGATCGCGACACGCTGCCCTCGGTGCTGGAGGTGACGGCGGAGACCGACGACGGCGTCATCATGGGCCTGCGCCACCGCGACCTGCCGATCGAGGGTGTGCAGTTCCACCCCGAGTCGATCCTGACCTCGGTGGGCAAGGACCTGCTGGCCAACTTCCTGGGGGCCGTTGCCGCCTGAGGCAGTTGGTCTCAGGTGGTGGTGGAGGTGGTGGAGGAGGAGCTCCCGCTTCCGCCTCCGCCGATGCTGACCTTGCCCAGCTGCACCACGACGGTGCTTCCTTTCTCCACCTTGGTGCCGGCGCCGGGGCTCTGGGCCACCACCTTGCCGTCGTCGGAGGGGTTCGAAGGCACCGGCGATCCTTCGCGGTACACCAGGCCGGCGGCCTCGATCTCGGCGCGGGCCTGGTCGGCCGTCTTGCCCTTCACGTTGGGCACCGAGATGAGCTCGGGGCCGGAGGAGACGACGATGGTGACGGTTGAGCCCTCGTCGACCTTGGTACCCGCCGCCGGGTTCGTGCGAATGACCTTGCCCTCATCCACGGTGGCCGACGCCTCCCTGGTGGCTCGGGTCTTGAAACCCTCCTGGCCCAGCTCGTTGGCGGCGTCACTCACGTCCTTGCCGGTGACATCGGGAATCGCCTTCTGGTTCTTCCCGGTCGAAACCGTCACCTCGACGGGGCTGCCCTTGGGCAGCTCGGTCTGGGGGGGCGGGTTCTGGGCCACGACCTCGTCCTTGGGAGCTGCCGCGTCGGTTGTCGCCTTCTCCTGGATCTTGAAGCCGAGCGCGTCGAGCAGGTCGCGGGCGTCGTCGATCTCCTTGCCCACCAGGTTCGGCACCTTGGCCTTGGCGACCTCCGCGGCCACCCGGATGGTCACGGCCGAGCCCGCGTCGACGGGGTTGCCGGCGTCAGGGTCCTGGTCGAAGACCTTGCCCGGTTCCTGCTGGTCGGTGGGTGAGGTCTCTTCCAGTACCTGGAGACCCTTGTCCTCCAGGATCTGGCGGGCCTCGTCGGCGGTCTTGCCGAGCACGAACGGCATCTCGACCCGCTCCGCCTTCTGCTCGCCGAAGATGCCGGTCTCCTTGCCGAACAGGTACAGCAACCCTCCGAGGACGGCCAGCATCACCAGGAGCAGGGCGATGAAGGGGCCGGCGCCTCGGCCCGGCGGTTCGGGTGGTCCCTGCCCCCCGCCGGCCACGATGCGGGTGCGGTCCACCACCTGCGTCGGTTCGTAGGCGGGGGTGGCGACGGTTTCGTCGACGGCCGGCACCATCACCGTGGGGTTGGCCAGCACCAGCCGGCCCTGGCGGAACCGCAGGAGGTCCTGACGCAGCTCCTCGGCGCTCGTGTAACGGTCGTTCGGGTTCTTGGCCATCGCCTGCAAGACGATGGACTCGAAGGCCTCGGGAACGTCGGCGTTGACCTGCCGCGGCGGTACCGGCTGCTCCCGAACGTGCTTGTAGGCGATGGCCATCGGGTTCTCGCCGGCGAAGGGGGCCCGCCCTGCCACCATCTCATACAGCACCACGCCCAGGCTGTAGACGTCGCTGCGGGGGTCGACCCGATGGCCTTGGGCCTGCTCGGGGGAGAAGTAGGTGGCCGTGCCCATGACGGCGCCGGTCTGGGTCAGGTCCTGGTCGCTGTTGGCCGCCCGGGCGATCCCGAAGTCGGTCACCTTGACCTGCCCGGTGGGCGAGATGAGCACGTTCCCGGGCTTCACGTCGCGGTGGACCACCCCGCTGCGGTGGGCGAAAGCGAGGGCGGCGGCGACGTCGGCCCCGATCTCAGCGGCCCGATCGGCCACGAGAGGTCCCTCTTGGCGGATGATCTGGCCGAGGGTGCGCCCCTCGATGAACTCCATGACGATGAAGTAGGTGCCATCCTCCTCGCCCCAGTCGTAGATCGACACGATGTTGGGGTGGGAGAGGTTGGCGGCCGCCTGCGCCTCCCGGCGGAAGCGCTCGACGAAGTTGCGGTCGGTCGACAGCTCGGGGAACAGGACCTTCAGCGCCACGCGGCGGTCGAGCATGAGGTCGTGGGCCACGTAGACCTCGGCCATCCCGCCCCTCGCGAGGTGGCGCAGGATCTCGTAACGACCGCTGAACACCTGTTGGGACTGTTGCGACATCTCGCCACCCACCCTACGCGCCGTGGCGGTTATGACCCGCTGATGGCCCGTGGCGTTGCTTCCGCCGCCGGTACCTCACAACCCCAGGGCGGCCCGCATGACCGCTTGTGCGATCGGGGCCGCGATCCGGCCACCGGTGGCTTCGCTCACCTCCGGCTGGCTCTCGACGATGACGGCGACAGCCACCTTCTTGCCGTTGCCCTCGCCGAAGCCGATGAACCAGGCGTGGGCGTTGTCGCCGACGGTCTGGGCCGTGCCCGTCTTGCCGCCGACGACCGCATTGGGCACCTGGGCAGCTCGACCCGTCCCGGAGGTGACCACGTTGATCATCAGGTCCCGCAGCTGCCCGGCGACGTCTGGAGGCACCGCCTGCTTCCACGTTTCGGGCTGGAACGAACGCACGACCACCCCCTCTGAGTCCCTCACCTCACGCATGAGGTGCGGTCTCATCACCGTCCCTCCGTTGGCCACGGCCGCCGCCACCAGCGCCATCTGCAGTGGCGTCGCCCGCACGTTCTCCTGCCCGATGGCCGACTTGGCCAGCCCCGCCTCGTCCTGCTTGAACTCGTCCGGCTCCGGAAAGCGGGAGGCGGCGGCGGCCGGGAGGTCGATGGGCGGACGGGCGTTGAAGCCGAAGTCGACCGCCTCGGAGAACAGCGCGTCAGCACCTAGGTCGATTCCCATCTGGCCGAAGCCGGTGTTGCACGAGACCCTCAGGAGGTCGGGCAGCGCACCGCCGCACGTCGCCCCCCCGAAGTTGGGAAGCTTCGACTTGGTGCGGGGCAGCTGCAGCTCCTTGGTCGGGGGGTACACCCGAGCCGCGACCTCCGGGTCGCGTTCGAGCGCGGCGGCACTGGTGATCACCTTGAATGTCGAGCCAGGGGCGTAGGTCTCGCGGTAGGTGCGGGCCAGCAGCGGCTTCGACGGCTCGGACGTCAGCTGCTCGTACGCAGCCCGCACCACCTTCTGATCGTGGGCGGCCAACGGTGAAGGGTCGAACGACGGAAAGCTCCAGAGGGCGAGGATGGCACCGGTCGAGGGGTCGAGGGCCACGACCGCGCCTTTCTTGTTGCCGAGGCGGTCTCGTGCCAGTTGCTGTAGCCCCTTGTCGACGTTGAGGACGACGTCTCCCGTCACGGTCCGCTCGACGAGGACGTCTTTGAGGTTGCGGATGCCGAGGTCACGGCCGGCGAGCTCGTCGCCGTAGGTGCGTTCGATCCCGGTGGCTCCGTAGGTGAACGAGAAGAACCCGGTGATGTGGCCGAAGAGCTCGCCTTCGGGGTACTGCCGCTGCATCTCGAAGGCATCGTCGACCGGGACGGACTTTGCAACCACCGTGCCATCGGCGGCGACGATCTGGCCCCGGGGCCGGCTGAAGTCACGCACTGCGACTCTGGTGTTGCGGGGATCGTTGGCCAGGTCGTCGGCCCGGATGACCTGGAGGTAGTTCAACTGCAGGAACAGGCCGGCGAACAGCGCCATGAGAACGACTCCCACCCGCCGGATCTGACGGTTCACCGGCCCACCGTCTCGTCGAGCTGGTCGTTGTCGGCCCGAGGCGCGGCACGCCGCTCCAGGGGCTCGCCGGAGATCCGCAGCAACAGCGCCAGCAGGATGTAGTTGGCCAGCAGCGACGACCCGCCGTAGGAGACGAAGGGCAGCGTGATGCCGGTGAGCGGGACCAGCCGCGTGACGCCGCCCAGGATGATGAAGGTCTGCACGGCGAGGCTGACCGTCAGGCCCGTGGCCAGCAACTTGTCGAAGTCGCTGCGGGCCTGCACCGCGATGCGCAGGCCGACACCGACCATCAACAGGAAGGCGGTGACGATGGCCGTCGTCCCCAGCAGGCCCAGCTCCTCGCCTATGGCCGCGAAGATGAAGTCAGTCTCAACAGCCGGGATCTTGGTGGGGCTGCCGAGGGAGAGCCCGGTGCCGGCCACTCCGCCGGACCCGAAGGCGAACAGGGCCTGCACGAGCTGGAAGCCGCGGCCGCCGGCGTCCGCGAACGGGTCGAACCAGATGTCGACCCGGGTCCGGACGTGGCTGAACGCGGACATGGCCACGAAGGCGCCGGCGGAGAACAACACCAGCCCGAGCACGAGGTAGATGCCGCGGGCCGTGGCTACCCAGAGCATCGTCACGAACAGAGCGAAGAACAAAAGCGACGAGCCCAGGTCTCTCTCGAAGATCATCACCACGAGCGAGAAGCCCCACGCCGCCAGCACCGGGCCGAGGAACTTGGGATCCGGCAGGTTGATCGGCCCTATGCGGCGGGTGAACGTCTGCAGCAGCTCCCGCTTCTCCACCAGGTAGCCGGCGAAGAAGATGGCCAGCGACAGCTTCGCCAGCTCACCGGGCTGGAAGGTCGCGGGGCCGAAGCGGATCCAGATGCGGGACCCGTTGATGTTGCGGCCCAGCACCGGCACGAGCGGCAGCAGGAGCAGGAGCACGCCCAACAAGGCGAAGGTGTAGCGGTACTGCTCCAGGTCCCGGGCCCGCCGCACGACGGCCAGCGTGGCGACGAAGGCGCCGACCCCCACCGCCGTCCACATGGCCTGCAGGGCGGCCAGGTCAGGGTCGAGGCGGGCGATGAACACGTAGCCGATCCCGTTCAACAGCCCGGCCATGGGCAGGAGCACGCCGTCGGCGTTCGGCGCAAGCCGGCGGGTGGCGACGTGGCCGGCAGCCAACAGACCGAGGATGACCAACAGGAAGGGGACCAGGTTCGCCGGCAGCGAAGCGGTCTTGCCCAGGCTGGCGAGCGCATAGCCGCCCGCGGTCACCAGGGCGGCCAGCACGATCAGGCCGAGCTCGGTGGTGCGCCGGCTGGCACGGGCGGCGACAGCCATCAGGGCGGAGGGGGCGGGGCCACGGTGGTGGCCGGCACCGTCTGGGCGGTGGCCTCGGCGGAGGACGATTGCGCCGCCAGGTTGGACACGTAGCGCCGGGCCTGGGAGACGCTCGTGACCTGGTGACCCGCCCGCACGTCGTCGAGGCGGGCCGGCGGGATGCTGGCCTCGGGAAGAGACGTCCGCTCCTCGATCGTGGGCTCGAACCACAACAGGCCGCCCGGTCGGCCCTTGAAGATGGCGACCTGGCCCTGGTCGACACCGACGTAGTAGGTGCCGCGGGCATAGAGCCACACCGCTGCTCCCGCGCCAGCGAAGAGCAGGAGCAGCACCAGCACGAAACCCACAACCCGAACGGTTACCCGCCGGCTCGGCAGCTCGTGCACCGCCGGCGGCGGATCCGCCCGTGCACCGGCGGTGGGTTGCGGCGCCGGCTCGTGGCGGGCCAGACGTCGCAGCTCCGCGTTGCGCTGCTCGGCCGTCATGAGCCCGCCAGGTGGACGGCGGGCCTGCGGCGGCCGGGCGGGCGCCGCCTCGTCTGCCAGGGCGGCCGAAGCCACGCCGGCCCGGTTGTCGTCGTCCACCACGTCGACCACGACGACGCTGATGTTGTCACCCCCGCCGTTGGCGTTGGCCAGCTCGACCAGCCGCCGCGCCGCCTCACCGGGATCGGCCACCGTCCGCACCACCTTGGCTATGTCCCTGTCGGAGACCTCGTTGTAGAGGCCGTCGCTGCACAGCAGCAACCGGTCCCCGGCGAACGGCACGATGTTCTGCATGTCGGGGCCGTCACCGAAGGACGGCCCGAGCACCCTGGTCAGGATGTTGCGCCTGGGGTCGACCGCCGCCTCGTCCTCGGTGAGCTGGCCCTGGCGGAACAGCTCCTGGGGCACGCTGTGGTCGTCGGTGAGCTGGCTCAGCTCGCCGTCACGCAACAGGTAGGCCCGGGAGTCACCGATGTTGGCGATGGCCAGGAGGTCGTCGTCGCCGCCGGTGATGAGGGCGAGAGCGGTGAGGGTGGTGCCCATGTTGCGCAGCTCGGCCGACCCCCGCGCCGCCTGGTTCATGACCGCCGAGTTCGCCTCCTGGATGGCCCTTTCGAAGCCCTCCAGGGTGGGCTGGCGCCGGAACGCCTCCCGCAGCGCCTCCACGGCGGCGAGGGAGGCAACTTCTCCGCCCTGGTGGCCGCCCATGCCGTCGGCGACGGCGAAGATGACGTCGGAGTCGAGGATCATGTCCTGGTTGTTCTGCCGGCGCCGGCCGACGTCGGTCGCCGAAC
>JAHWJU010000302.1 GCA_019348255.1 Actinomycetota bacterium
GGGCAGCCGTAGCGGGAACCCGCCGATGCTGCGCTGGGCCGCCGGCGCCGGTCGGCCGTCGAGCACCAGGCACACGTCGGTGCTGGTGCCCCCCATGTCGAAGGTGACGGCGTCGGCGAAGCCGGCGCCGGCCGCCGCCGCGGCCGCGGCGAGAACGCCGCCGGCCGGGCCCGACAGCATGAGGGCGGCCGGCCGCTCGGCCCCTTCGGACAGGGGAATCAGCCCCGCCGCCGAGGTCATCACCGTGACCTCCGGCGCCAGCCCGGCCAGCCGGTCGAGGTAGTTCCGGCAGGGCGGCCGGAGATAGGCGTTGAGGACGGTGGTGATGGTGCGCTCGTACTCGCGGAACTCCGGCGAGATCTCGCTCGAGCAGGTGACGTCGTGGCCCGCATCCCGCAGCGCCGCCCCCAGCGCCCGCTCGTGTCCGGGGTTGAGGTCGGCGTGCAAGAGGCAGACCGCCACCGCCTCCACATCCTCGGGGATCTCGGGCGCCGGCCCCGGTGGCTCCAGCTCACGACCTTGCGCATCGAGGCGCCCGGCTACCTCGTAACGCAGGTCCCTCGGCACCAACGGCGCCGGCCGGTCGGCAAACGGGTCGTAGAGCGAGGGCCGGTTCTGGCGGGCGATCTCGATCACGTCGGCGAAGCCGGCGGTGGTGATCAGCGCCACCCGTCCACCCCGGCGCTCGAGCACCGCGTTGGTGGCCACCGTGGTTCCGTGGGCCAAAGCGGTGGCGCCGCCGACCGCGGCTACGGCCTCGCCCACAGCCGACGACGGGTCTCGGCGGGTCGACGGCACCTTGGCGATGCGACCGTCGGCGGCCACCACGTCGGTGAACGTCCCGCCCGTGTCGACGCCCACCCTCACCACCGCAACGTAGAACACTCCCCCGCCATGGCGTGGGGCTTTTTCGGCGACCGGCGGGCGGGCCGGCGCCTGCATCAAGGGCCGTCGGGCGGAACGACCCAGACCTCCTCTTCTCCCAGGTGGTCCTGGAGCGAGCGCACCATCCGGCCCACGGTTTCGTCGACGCCGTCCCACACCACGAGCGCCTCGTCGGCGTGGCGGTACAGCCAGGCGTCACGGCGTGACAGCGCGGCGCCGGCCTGCTGCTTGGACTGCGGCCTCTTGGTCTGCAACAGCACGGTGCCGGCGGCGCCGGCCAGCAAGGCCGCGAACCGCTCCTGCGCCGGCGCCGGCCACACCGTCGCGGGGTCCGGGTAGGCGAGCACGGCCACGTAGGGGACGCCGGCGCCGGCCGCCGCCTCCGCCCCCAGTTGCTCGGCCCCCAGCCCGAGGCCGGTCATCACCACCAGGTCCGGGTGCAGCTCCCGCTTGGCCACGAGGATCTCCTCGAGGCGCCGGCGGACGTCGTCGCCCACCGGGCTCGGCCCGTAGCCGCCGAGGCCCGGAGGCCGGTGCCCCGCCACCACCAGCCGGCGCCCGGCCGGCACCCTGGGGTCGGCCGCGGCCGGCGAGCCGCTCCCGCCGGCGGTCACGGCGTCGGCCGGTCCCAGAGACTCGGGCGGGGGCGGGCGGTCGCCACGACGACCGCGCTGGGTGAGGGCGGCCTCCACCGCCAGCCGATCGACCAGGTCGTTCATCGGGTCGTTGCTGTGGCCCTTCACCCACCGGAAGCGCAGCCGCTGCGGGTCGGCGCGGTAGGCGGCGATCAGGGGCTCCCACAGGTCTCGGTTCGCCACCGGCTTCTTGGCCGAGTTGGTCCAGCCCCGGCGCAGCCAACCTTCCCACCACCGGTCTCGGAAGCAGTGCACGACGTAGGTGGAGTCACTCACGATCTCGAGGGGCCCGTCGAGGGTGGTCACGGCGTCCAGCACGGCGTGGATCTCCATCCGCTGGTTCGTGCTCAGGGCCTCGGCACCCGACGCGAAGCGCCCGCCAGGAACGGCCCAGGCCCAGCCGCCCGGCCCAGGGTTCCCGGAGCAGGCGCCGTCGGTGTACACGGTCAACATCGGCCCGCCGAAGCTAGGCGCTCCCCGGCACCGGCTCGGAGTGAAAGCATGGGGGACGTGATCTTCGACGGCTTCAGCCACCAGCTTCCCGACATCGACCCCGAGGTCACCC
>JAHWJU010000034.1 GCA_019348255.1 Actinomycetota bacterium
CGGCTGCCGCGGTGGCCTTGTCGGGGAAGGTGCAGAACGCGCACTCGCAGATCACTGCGTCGAACGACGCCTCATCCACCGGCAGACGTTCGGCGTCGCCGACCTGGAACCGGACCTGCTCCGCCAGTCCCAGCTCGGCGGCCCTGGCATTCGCCTTGTCCACCGACTGCTCACCCAGGTCGACGCCGACCACACGAACCCCGAACTCCTGGGCCAGCAGGAAGGCGGTCGTGCCGGGGCCGCTGGCGATGTCGAGCACGACCTCCCCCGGTCTCAGGTCGAGGGCCCGTCCCAGCCGGCGGGTCAGGCCGAGGCCTCCAGGGTGGTAGCTCTCACCCAGGATGAGCGCTACTGCATCGCGTTGGTAGGCGGCCGCGCAGCAGCTCTTTATCTCGCCCGCGGCGGCCGCGTCCTGGATGCTCACCGCAGCGACTTGCCGATGTTGGTGGCGTCAGCCGGCTGGTGGGAGGACCCGCCGTTGGCATCGCCCTCGCCGTCGCCGTGGCCGTTGCCCAGGGTCTTGGAGCCGTACCTGGTGGTGAGCAGCACCGGCTGGAGCCCCGTGGCGTTCGGGACGATGGTGGGGATGGGCACCCCGCTCAGCTGTTCACGCACCTGCTCGCGGTAGCCGACGGAGTTGTAGGCACAGAAGGGGATGAGACGTCCGTCCGGTGTGATCTCCTCGACGCAGCACTTCATCAGCGCCTTCACGTTGAGCGTGTAGGGGTCCTGGAAGTCCTGGATCACGACCATGAACGACTTCTCGGCGATGCCCTTCAGTGCCTCCGGCAGGTCGATGCCGCAGGTCGCGCACTCGAGCTGGTTGGAGTTGGCGGAGCTGCCGGGGACGGCGGACGCGCTCCAAAGCTTCTCGAGCGCCCCCCGAACGCTCATGTCCGGCATGACCCGGTTGCTGACGTAGTCGAGGTAGTCGTCGACGTTCACCAGCCGGGGGATGGGGACGACCGTGTCACCGTCGACCAGCAGGTAGGTAATGCTCCGACAGGTCGGGAAGCAGCAAGGCACGGGCACGAAGTCGGACAGGCGGAACCAGTCGGAGCACTGGTCGACCAGTCCGTGGATGATGTCGGCATTGGTCAGCCGCTGCATGGGGTCGAACTCGACGTGACGGCCGGAGTGGGTCACGGGCTGGAAAGCCACCGACCGCACCGCCGGGTGCTTGACGCCGAAGCGGATGATGTCGCCCATCTCGTGTTCGTTCAGGCCCTTCTCGATGGCCGCCACCAACGACACGCCGAGGCCGAACTCGGCGCAGTTGTCGAGCGCCTTCTGCTTCGCCGCCCTGAGGTCGCGCCCCCGGATCTTGATGTGGGTCTGCTCGTCGAAGCCGTCGAACTGCATGTAGATGGTCGGCTTCAGCTCGGACAGCTCGGCCATGAACTTGCGGTCGTGGGCGAGGCGGATGCCGTTGGTGTTGAGCGTCACCATGTGCACGCCCTTGTCCTTGGCCATCTTGATGAAGTCGAGGATCTGGGGGTGGATGGTGGGCTCGCCCCCGGAGAACATCACGACCTCAGGATCGCCCTCCGAGCGGACGAAGGCGTCCAAGCCGGTCTCCACCTGGTCAAGGGTCAGTGAGAACCCGTCCGGCTGGTGGCCGGAGTCGGCGAAGCAGATGGGGCAGTCGAGGTTGCAGTTGCTGTTGACCTCGATGATGCCGAGACAGGCGTGTTGCTTGTGCTCCGGGCACAGGCCGCAGTCGAGGGGACAGCCGTCCTTGACCTCGGTCTGCGTCTCGAGGGGGATCGTCCCCGGCTTGTTGTACCGGAGCGAGTCGAAGTACATCTGGGCGTCGGAGTAGAGCAGCGCCTCGAACTTGCCGTGCTCGGTACAGCGCTTGCGCAGGAAGACCCGGTTGTCCTTGACGTTCACCTCGGCGTCGATGACCGTCTTGCAGACCGGGCAGATGCTCTTGGTGTACTCGAGAAAGACTTCGTCTCGGTCCACCTTCTGCCTGGGCGGGGTGATCGTCATGGCTGTCGGGGTCCTCCTGGTTCGCGCAGTTTCGGCAAGCTAACAGCCGGCGGTGCCGCTGACACTTCACCCCGCCCTAAGGTCACGACCGTGCGGCGTGGCGGTGGCCCTGGCCCGGTGGGGCAGTGAGCGGGCCCCTGGTCGAGACCCGGTACGGCCGGATCCGGGGGGTGGTGGAGCCCGACGGCGTGCGGGTCTTCCGCGGTGTTCCTTACGGCCGGTGTTCCTCGGGGCCGCTGCGGTTCCGACCGCCCCAGCCGCCTGTGCCCTGGGCAGAGGCGCTGGATGCCAGCCGCTTCGGCCCGCTCGCCCCCCAGTTGCTCCCCGAGCGTCCCCTTCTTCCTGACGAGCCGACCAGCTGGGACGAGAACTGCCTCAGCCTCAACGTCTGGACCCCTGGCCTCGACGGCGGCCGGCGGCCGGTACTGGTATGGCTCCACGGCGGGTCCTTCTTGACCGGTTCGGGAGCCGGCCTGCCCTACCGGGGGCACCACCTGGCCCGAAAGGGAGACGTGGTGGTGGTGACCCTCAACTACCGGCTCGGTACCCTCGGCTTCCTGGCCCATCCCGACCTCCGGGACGAGGAGACGGGGGCGGCCGGCAACTGGGGCCTCCTGGACCAACTTTGCGCTCTGCAGTGGGTGGCGGAACATGCTGCTGCCTTCGGCGGTGACGCGGCGAACGTCACGCTGTTCGGCGAGTCGGCCGGCTCCATGTGCGTCAGCACGCTGCTCGGCGCCAACCGGGGCCAGCAGCTGTTTCGCCGGGCGATCGCCCAGAGCGGCGGCCCCATCGCGCTGTCGGTGGACAGCGCTGCGGAGACGGCCGAGCTGCTGGTGTCGGAGCTGGGCCTGGAGCCCGGCCCCATCGCCCGGCTCCGTGACGTGCCGGCGGGGGAGCTCGTGCAGGCGCAGGCCCGCTTGGCGCGGCGGGGGGTGGGTGGCGGGCTTCCGCTGGCGCCGGTGGTCGACGGTGGGCTGATCGACCGGCCGCCGCTGGAAGGCGTGCGCGCCGGCCGGGCCCGCCACGTGTCGCTGCTCGCCGGCTCCAACCGCGACGAGATGACCTACTTCGTCATGGGCGACCCACAGCTACTCGCGCTGGACGATGAGGGCCTTCGGGTGCGCCTCGAAGCGGCGATCGGCCCGCGCGCCGGACCCGCCGTGGACAGCTACCGGGCCATACGCGCCGATAGGGGCGACAGCACCAGCCCCCTCGCCCTGTGGTGCGCGATCCAGACCGACTGGATCTTCCGGATGCCGATGTTGCGCATGGTGGAGGCCCAGGCCGCCCACACCGACCAGACCTACGCCTACCTCTTCACCTGGCCCTCGCCGCTGGCCGGCGGACTGCTCGGCGCCTGCCACGGCCTCGAGGTGCCGTTCGTCTTCGGCAGCCTCACCCACCCGGCCATCACCCGCTTCACCGGTGGGGGGAGCGACGCGCTGGAGCTCGCGGAGTACGTGCAACAGGCCTGGCTGGGTTTCGCCCGCGCCGGCGACCCGTCCGTCTCTCCGGCGCGCCCGTGGCCGGCCTATGACTGCGACCGCCGCTCCACCATGGTGCTCGGGGCCGAGTGCTTCGTGGAAGACGATCCTTTGTCAGGTGAGCGGGAGTTCTGGGAGAGCGAGGCCTAGCTCGGGCTGGAGCCGCCATAAAGGCGCGCTGTGGGGCACAGTGGAGTTGATGAGCGAGGGCCCTTCCGCACCCTGGCGGCTACGAGGAGAGTGCGTTCTGGGGTGGGTGCGGGTGCCGGCGGGCCTGCGGTCCCTCCTTCCAGACGGTCTTCGCCCGCTACCGGGGCCGGCGGCGCTGGCTGCTGTCCGCTACACCGACTCGCCGGTCGGCCCCTACCTCGAGCTGGCCCTCGGCCTGCCGGCACGGTTGGGACTGCGCCCGGGGCTGTGCGTGGTCCTGCAAGTGGTGTCGCAGCTCGATGCCCGCGTGGGCTACCGGCAGAACTGGGGCCTGCCGGCCTCGATGGGCAAGCTCAGCTGGAGCGCCGAAGGTGACGAGCGCGTGTTGCGCTGCGAGGAGCCGGATATCGAGGTGCGGGGTATTCCCGTCGGTCCGGGCATCCCGGCCGTCGTGCCGGTGCGGTCGGTCCAGCGGCGGGCGGACGGTCCGGTCCTGCTGCCCCGTCGCTTCGTCGCCCTGACCCGTCTCGCCCGGGTCGTGGTCTCCGTGGACGACGCAGCCGGTGCAGAGCTGGCAGCGCTGGCCGGGCCCCATCCAGGAGCCGTGATGGCCGGCGTGCGCATCGTTGCCCGGCCGGCCCGGCACCCCGCCGGGTTCCTCTCGTCGCTCCGGGCTCCGCTGCGGGTCGTGGAGCCGGCGCTGGGCATGCCGGCGCCGCCGGCGGGTCGACCCACTACAGTCTGGGGCCGCGCGGGCGCTTAGCTCAGCTGGTTAGAGCGCAGCCTTCACACGGCTGAGGTCGAGGGTTCGAGTCCCCCAGCGCCCACGGGAGAAAGGGCTGCTCAGCGCCAGTCGCCTGTTCAGCCGGAGGTGCCGCGACGGGGGCCAAGGCGACGGGGCCGACCTCCCGAAGGGCCCCCGGGCGGGGAATGATCGCCGGCGGGAACCGGGTTCCGACCCGCACGAAAGGAGTGCAGATGCCGCCAGCCAAGTGCGACGGAGGCGTGATGGCCAAAACCGATGACGTCGAGGTTGACTGGTTGCTCGGCCTCCTCGCCCACCGTCTGCGGTGAGGCAGCCCCACGGCGGCGCGCCGTCGGTCGAGCGCTTCTGTCGCGTCCGCTCGCTCACCGACGAACTGGCCGCTCCCCTGTCGGCGGAGGACCAGACGGTCCAGTCGATGCCCGACGTCAGCCCCACCAAGTGGCACCGGGCTCATACGAGCTGGTTCTTCGAAGAGTTCGTCCTCGGACGCTTTGCCTCCGGGCACGCGCCCTTCCACCCCGGGTACGGGTACCTCTTCAACTCCTACTACGAGACGGTCGGCCGCCGGCACGCCCGCAACGAGCGTGGCCTGTTGTCCCGCCCCGGGATCGCCGAGATCGCGGCCTACCGTGCCGCTGTCGACGAGGCGATGGTGGAGCTGCTCGGCGGTTCGGTCGGCCCCGAGGCGGCGTGGCTGGTGGAGCTGGGCCTGCACCACGAGCAGCAGCACCAAGAACTGCTGCTCATGGACATAAAGCACGTCCTGTCCAAGAACCCCCTCCGGCCCGCTTACCGGGGGGCTCGTGGCCACCGTCGGCGGGCGTACGCACTGAGGTGGCGGGAGGACGCCGGAGGGCTGGTCGAGGTGGGCCACGACGGCGAGAGCTTCGCCTTCGACAACGAGTTGCCCCGTCACCCCGTCCACCTTCGGCCCTTCGCCCTCGCGTCCCGAACGGTGACCTGCGGCGAGTGGCTCGCCTTCGTGGACGACGGGGGCTACCGGCGACCGGAGCTCTGGCTGTCGGACGGATGGGCGGCTGTCCAGGCCGAGGGGTGGCGCGCGCCGCTCTACTGGCGACCCGACGGCGGCAACTGGCTCGTGTTCACGCTGGGCGGCGAGCGGGAAGTCGACCCGGACGAGCCGGTGTGCCATGTGAGCTACTACGAAGCGGACGCCTACGCCCGCTGGGCCGACGCCCGTCTCCCCACCGAGGCCGAATGGGAGCACGTCGTCACTGCCGATCCGCCACGCCACGATGGGTTCGACCTCGAGGCGCTGCATCCCCGGCCCGGGAACGGCGACGCCGTCTCCGACTCGGTGGGTGAGGTGTGGGAGTGGACGGCCTCGCCGTACACGGCCTACCCGGGGTTCCGGGCCGCGCCTGGCGGCGTCGGCGAGTACAACGGCAAGTTCATGGTGAACCAGCAGGTCCTGCGGGGTGGCGCCTGCGTGACGTCGCCCGGTCACGCCCGGCCCACCTACCGCAACTTCTTCCCGCCCTCGGCGCGATGGCCCTTCACCGGCGTCCGTCTCGCCCGGGACACCTAGGGCGGTGCCCACAACCGGGCTCACGGTCGAGGTCCTGCTAACCCCCGAAGACCTGCGAGAGAGCCTTCTCGCCGATGCCCGCCGTGGCCTCACCGCTCGGCCGAAGTCGCTGTCACCCGTCTGGTTCTACGACGAGCACGGCAGCGCCCTGTTCGACGAGATCACCCGGCTGCCCGAGTACTACCTGACTCGTGCCGAGCGCGGCCTGCTCGAAGCCCACGCAGCCGAGATAGCAGCCGCCGCCGGCGCCGACACGCTGGTGGAGCTGGGCTCGGGCACCTCCGACAAGACCCGCCTCCTGCTGGACGCCATGACCGCAACTGGCAGGCTGCACCGCTACGCGCCGCTCGACGTCAGCGAGGACACGCTGCGGGCCGCCGCTGCGGCTGTCGCACGCGAGTACCCGGCCGTGGAGGTGCATGCCGTGGTGGCCGACTTCCACCGCCACCTGGATGCCCTGCCTGGCGGGCGGCGACGTCTCGTGGCCTTCCTGGGCAGCACGATCGGCAACCTCACCCCTGAACAGCGGCGCCGCTTCCTGTTCGACCTCGACTGCGCGCTCACCTGTGACGACCGGCTGCTTCTGGGAGTCGACCTCGTGAAGGACCCCGGCCGCCTCGTTGCGGCCTACGACGACGCTCGCGGCGTCACCGCAGCCTTCAACCGCAATGCCCTTAGCGTCCTCAACCGGATGCTCGATGCGAGCTTCGACCCCGGCATGTTCGAACACGTCGCCGAATGGAACGCGGACGACCAGTGGATGGACATCCGCCTGCGGGCTACGACCGAACACGTCGTGAAGGTCGGTGCGCTCGACTTGGATGTCCGGTTCCAGCGAGGTGAGGATCTGCACACCGAGATCAGCGCCAAGTTCACCCCGGAGAGAATCGTCGACGAGCTGGCTTACGCCGGTTTCGTGTCCGAAGGCACCTGGGGTGGCGGCGGCGACTTCATGCTCGTGCTCGCGCGCCCCTACTGCTGACGAGACGCTCAGCAGCAAGCGGCACCGGCTCCAGTCCCAGAGCACGGTCGGCGCTGACAGTCCCGGGCCCGAGCAACATGAGGGCGGCCAGTCCGCCCAGCAGCGCGATGTCCAACTCGGCGCCCGGCATCGGCTCGGAGGAGATGATGCCTAGGTCGGTCTTCACGAAGACGATGGCGCCGACGAGCACCACCGCGAGCGCCCCTGCTGCGACCCTGGTGCCGATGCCGACCACGAGCGCGAGCCCGCCGAGTATCTCGATCCCGGCGACGAGGGGCGCGGTGATCGCCGGCGCGGGCACCTGCCACATCCGGAACATCTCCTCCACGCCGCCGATCCCACCTCGCAGCTTGTCGATGCCGTGGTAGGCCATGACGCCGCCGACGGCGAGGCGAAGGACGAGCGGCCCGAGACTGCTGAGGCGGCCGATGGGATGGTTCGGGATCGTCATGGGCAGGGAACCCGGAGCCGGCCGCCCGAATTCCGCCGGCGCCGGCGCCGGCGGTGAAGTCTTCAGCGGCCCTGCTTGCGCAGCTGTCGGGCCCGGAGGTCGTCGCCCCAACGGAAAGGCATCGCCACGATGGTGCCGGCTGGATGTGGTTCCGCAGCCTGGGCGAGCACGGCCCGTAGGACGGCGTCGTGCGTGGCGTCGTCACCGACGGCGCCGAGCGTGAGGCCGAAGGGGTGAGCGACGAAGCAGGCCAGCGACGGGTTCACCAGCCGGGTGATGCTCGGAACCTGGGTGATGGAAACAGTGGCCACGCCGGCCATGTCGAGTCCTCTTTGGAGCAGTCCGACCGACTGCTGGCACACCGGTCACGCCGGGACGAGCAGGGCCAGATGAGCCTGTTCGTCGAGGATGCGCTCGACAGCCAGAGGGACCGCTCGGGTCAGCAGGCGGCGCCCGTCGGGGACGAAGCCCATGGTGGAGATCGCTGTGGGAGCGAGCGAGCCGATGAAGCCCGCGTCGGCGAGCGCCTGCAGCCGGCGGACCGGATAAACCACGTCGGGGTCCTGGGCGGCCCGAGCCGTGTCGTAGCCGACGTGCGTCAGCTCGATCTCGGCGTCGATCGGCACCGCCAACGCGTCACCACCAGCGCCCAATCCCCGCGTGCCGGCCACGTGCACGCCCGCCGTCGAGACGAGCGCCACGCGGGCCTCGGACAGTGGGACCGGCAGCCGGTTCCTAGGTGACGGATCCGGCGACGGAACCCAGTCGAAGTCGGCGACGCCGACCACCTCGCGGACGTGGTTGCGCTCCACATCCGCGAACCCCTCGCTGTCGTCGTCGATGAGAGGCTGCTGGGTAACCCTCGGGTCCTCTTCCGGACGACTCATCCGAGCTTCTCGGCCGTCTTCCTCGGGCCTTCGGCCAAAATCGCCTCCTTCGCATCGTGGGGTCGTGCTGAGGCCTACGCCCCGCAGAAAGTACGAGATGTCATGCCGGCGAGCCGGCCTCGTCCTCGTCGCCTTCATCGGCCAGTCGCTGCCCGAACGCCCGAAGGCGTTCCAGGCTCTGCGGGTCGACGCCGTGGCCCCGTCGGGCCAGGGCGTCCTTGATGGCCTCGTAGGCGTCGGCCTCGAGACCGCAGCGACGGCAATGTTCGAGGTGGCGCCGGACCCGCCGGGCAGTGAGGTCGTCGACGTGGCCGTCGAGGTAGCTCTGCAGGATCTGCGCCACCTCGGCACCATCGATGTCGACCAGCTCAACCACCTGCCGGAATCGGTCGGGGAGGGTGTCCAGGGCATCGACGACGACGGCGTCGAAGGTGGCTCCCACAACGATCGCCTCCGGCGACCGGAGCCGCTCGTCCTCGTCATCAGAACGTTCGATGCCGCCGTCGGGATCGTCGAGCAGCTCGGGCCGGCGGCGGCGGGTGCGGTTGATCTGGGTGTTGCGCATGATCGTCAACAGCCAGGCTCGGGCATGGCGGCCGTCGAAGGAGTCGATGGAGCGGTAGGCCCGCAGCAGCACACGATGAGGAACAAGGCGTCTCTGCCCACGAACCTGCTCAGGGACGATCCGAGCCGTCGCCCTTCGCCCGTGCGTGACCGTCTCCGGCCCGTTCCTGCAGCACCTCGGCGGCCGCCATCCTCATTGATTGACCCTTCGAAAGAGCGGTGGCCCGCAACCACTCCAGCGCTTCGGCCTCACCACAGCTGCGGCTGGCCATCATCCAACCCAGGCCCTGGGCAATCGTGGCCTGGTCCTCCAGGGCCTCGACCAGGCCCTCCACCATGTCGAGGGAGTAGGCGTAGAGCGGGGATCCCGCAACGATCTCGGCCGCATACTCCACCAGCGGACCGGCTGCTTCAACGGTGCTGTCGTCGAAGGCGTGCTCCAGCCAGGAGTACAGGTTGAGAGATCCGACCGCCTCGCCACTCGCCTGCAGGGGCAGCGACAACACGCTGTTCACCCCGATGTCGACCGCTCCGGGGGCGAAGCGGGTGAAGCGCAGGTCCTTCTCCAACAAGTCGATCCTGACCACGTTGCCTTCCCTCATGGCGGAGAGGCAGGGGCCGGTGCCGGTCTGGTACTGCACCAGGTCGATCTCCACCACCACCCGCTCTGACATGGCAACCGTGGTGGGCTCCCCCTGTATCAACAATGAGACGCCGGCGGCATCGCAGGTGGGGATGGTGCGCTTGGCCATGGCGACGACCGCCTCCAGCTTGGCCGGCAGCGTCCGCTGGGTCGCCACCAGCTTGTTGACCCGGGCGAGCCGGTCGACGAACTCCTGGGGCAGGTCCTCCACAGGCCCCGCCCTACCCGGTGGCGGCACAGGGAACCCCTCGCGGTAGCATGGAGCCAACGAGTCGCCCCAACTTGAGACCGCAGGGGACGCGTCTGGCTCATTACCGGCTAGGAGCCAGACATGCAGGACCAGGATCCCCTGAGGCAGGGCCTCATGGTGCTGTCGCAGTTCTTCGTGGGCGATCAGACGCTGAGCGACACGCTGACCCGGGTGGCTCAACTGGCCAACGACACCATCCCGGCCTCGGAGATGGCCGGGATAACCATGTTGGTGGAGGGCAAGCCCACCACCGCGGTCTTCACGGATGAGGCCGCTCCGGAGATCGACTGTGCTCAGTACGCCACCGGGATCGGCCCCTGCCTCGACGCCTTCCGGTACCAGAAGGTGCTGCGCATCGACGACACGGAGAAGGACGAGAGGTGGGCGAGTTTCTCGGAGGCGGCCGCCGCCCGAGGGATCCGTAGCACCCTTTCCCTCCCGCTGACGGTGAACCACGAAGGCATCGGGGCGCTCAACCTGTACTCCCGCACCGAGTCCGGCTTCGGCGATCACGACGTCGAGGTCGGCGCGGCGTTCGCAACCCAGGCGGCCATCGTGTTGGCCAACGCCCAGGCGTACTGGGATGCCTTCCAGCTCGGGGTCGACCTGCGGACGGCGATGCAGTCCCGGGCGGTGATCGAGCAGGCCAAGGGCATCTTGATGGCGATGCAGCGCTGCAGCGCCGACGAAGCCTTCCAGATCCTGGTGCGAGCCTCCCAGCGCGAGAACCGCAAGCTGCGGGAGATGGCGGAGGAGCTGGTGGAGACCAACGAGCGCCGCGCCGGAGACGACCGCCGCAAGTAGGCGGTTCCCGAGGATGCGGGGCTAGAGCCCCAGCAGCCGATGCTTCTGGAGGGTGAACTCCTCCTCGGTGAGCACCCCCTGGTCGCGCAGCTCGGCGAGCTTCCGGAGCTGATCGGCGACGTCGACGCCCGGACCTGGCGGTGATGCCGGCGCCGGCGGCTGGGCCATGCCGAAGCCGGTCCCGCTGTGTTGGAGGTACTGGGTCTGGGTGACCATCTGCTTCTTGGCTCGGGCCTCGCTCACCTGGCGATTGAGCAGGTCTCGGACACCATCGGGATCCTCGATGTTGTCGAGCAGCAATTCGGACTTGCCGTGGAACTCCGGGTGCTCGAGGTGCACGACCACGTCGCCGATGTCCTTGCCACGCTGCATCAGGTTCTGGCGGACGTCGATGTCGCGCACCGCCCACAGGGGCACCTGTTCCGAGATGCTGGACATGAGCCCGGCGTCGACGAAGATCTTGTCCTTGGTGATGCGGTAACGGGTGGTCGAGACGCCGATGGCCGACGTGCCCGCCGACTTCTTCTCGCCCACCCAGAGCGTGTCCGGGTCATTAGCGGCGGCGGCTGCCCGTTGGGCCTGTTGCTTCGCCAACTCCGCCTTGCCCTTCTCGGCCAGTTCCTTGCCCTGCTGGGCCGCCTGCTTCAGGCGGTCCTTCCAGCCGCCGCCCGCAGGAGTGGCGGCGGGGGGAGCCGGGCTCGGAGTCACCGGCGGGGGCGGCGTCACCTCGGCGGAAGGAACCGGCTCGTCGTGACCCTGCATCCCGGCGTCGGCCACATGGGCCGTCCATGCCGCGCCGTCCCAGTAGCGCACCTCGTGACGCCCGAACGGGTCGGGGCGCCAGCCCGCTGCCTCAGTCATCCCACGCCTCCTCGTCTTCCGCCTGTACGTTCACAGTGTGGCGGATCAGGACGTCCCGGTCACGAGCAGCAAGCGCTGATGCCTCAGGACCGCGACGCGCCGGCGGACAGTGCCGCCGTGGAGGATCGTCCCCGGGCGCTGGTCTGTGACGACGACCCCATGGTGCGCCGGGTGGTGAGCGGCCTGCTCACCGGCCTGGGGTACCTGGTGGTGGCCGAGGTGGATCTCGCCACTGACGCGTTGCGGGTGGTGGAGCTGACCAAGCCCCACCTGGTGGTGCTCGATGTGGCTCTGATGGGGCTGTCGGGGATCGAGGCGATTCCTTCCATCCTTTCCGCCTCGCCCGGCACCAGGATCGTCGTGTTCTCTGCCTTCGACACGGTTCGTGGCGACGCCTTGGCCGCGGGTGCCGCGGCGGTCGTGGACAAGAGCGACCCGGAGGGCCTGGAGGAGACGCTTCGGCAGCTTGCGGGGACGTAGCCGACGTGGAACGGTCGGGGTGTGGATGTCGAGACCTCCGCCCTCGTCAGGGCGCCGGCGCCGGACGTGTTGGGCGTGCTGCAGGACCTGGCGACCTATCCGGAATGGCTCAGCATCGTGGCGTCGGCCGTTCCTGAGCCGCCCGGCGCGCAGGACGAGGGGCCGGCGTGGCTCATGGAGCTGGTGGCTCGGATCGGGCCGATCAGCCGTCGCAAGCGGGTGAGGATGGTTCGCACCCTCAACGACTGGGACACCGGTGAGGTGCGCTTTGAGCGACGCGAGGACGACGGGAGGGACCACAGCGCCTGGATCCTCGCCGGCCGGGCCGCTCCTGCGGAGCCGGCCGAGGAGGGTCAGGTGGGAACGCGGCTGATCGTCCACATCCACTACGGAGGATCCACCCGGCTGCCGGGCATCGACATCCTCCTGCGCCAGGAGGCGCGACGGGCCGGCGAGCGTCTGGAGGCTCTGCTCCGGCGACGGGATCAGGGCATCCTGGGTACCTGAGTCGTCCAGGCCCGGTACATGCCGGCGTAGATCCCCTCCTGCCCCACCAGCTCGGCATGCGAGCCCGACTCGGCGACGCCGCCGTCGGCCAGCACGACGATCCGATCGGCCCGCATTGCGGTGGACAGCCGGTGGGCGATGATGATGGCGGTCCGACCCTGCAGCACGTTGTCCAACGCCCGCTCGACAACGGCCTCGGAACGCAGGTCGAGCGCCGACGTGGCCTCGTCGAGGATCAGCACCCGCGGCGACGCCAGAACGGCGCGGGCCAGCGCCAGGAGCTGGCGCTCTCCGGACGAAAGGGACGCCCCCCGCTCCGAGACCGGAGTGTCCAGACCGTCCGGGAGGCGGTCGAGGAGCTCGTCCAGCCCGACGGCGGCACAAGCCTGGCGGATCTCCTCGTCACGGGCACCGAGGCGGGCGAAGGCGATGTTGTCGCGGATGGTCCCGCCGTACAGGAACGGCTCCTGGGGGACCATGGCGACCTGGGTGCGCAAGGACGCCAGGGTGACTGCCCGCACGTCCTGGCCGTCGATGAGGACCCGGCCCCCGGTGGGGTCGTAGAGGCGGGGGACCAGCTTGGCCAACGTCGACTTGCCGGCGCCGGTGGTGCCGACGAGGGCAACGGTCTCACCGGCACGGACGTGCAGGTTGACCTGGCGCAGAACCGGCTCTCCCGCCCGGTAGTCGAAGTCGACGTCGCAAAAGGCGACCTCTCCCTCGACCGGCGGCAGCTCCACCGCATCGGGGCGTTCGCGCACCGACGGCTCCGTGGCGAGCAGGTCTCGGAGCTTCGCCACCGCGGCCTGGCCGGACTGGAAGGTGTTGTACAGCTGGACCAGCTGCTGGATGGGCCCGAAGAAGGCGTTGAGGTAAAGGACGAAGGCAACCAGTTCCCCCAACCCCAGCGTGCCCCGGAGCACCATCCGTCCCCCGAGGAGCAGCACGAGCCCGGTGCCCAGGATGCCGATGGCGTCGGTACCGGGCCCGTAGATGGCGGCGGCCCTGGCAGCATCCTCGTTGGCGCCGCGGTGGTCACCGACGATGTTGCGGTGCTCCACCTCGTTGTAGCTCTGACGGTTGTAGGCGGTCACGATCCGTATCCCCGACAGGCTCTCCTGGAGATGCGCCATCACGTCCGCGACCCGCTCGCGCACCAGGTTGTAACTGCGTTCCGAGGAGCTCCTGAACCACAGCGTTAGGACGGTCATGGCCGGCACGATCACCAGGGCGACGATCAGTGCCAGCCGGGGGCTCATGCTGAACAGCACCACGAGGACGTAGACCAGGGTGAGGACCTGCACGAAGAGGTTGATGATCCCGTCCTGGAGCAACTCCGTCAGTGCGTCGATGTCGCTGGTCATGCGGGTCATGATCCGGCCCGTCTTCTCCTGGGTGAAGAAGTCGAGGGACAGGCGCTGTATGTGGGCGAACACGCGAAGGCGGACCCGGTACATGAGCAGTTGCCCCAACCGTCCCGACCAGGCGACTCGGGCCACGCCGGCGAGGCCGTTGACGACGATGGCCCCCAGATAGAAGGCGGCCATGGCCGCGACGACCCCGAAGTCACCGCGCAGGATGCCCTGGTCGATCGCCCGCTGCGTGAGCTGAGGGCCGACCTGCAGGCTCACCGTCTCGACCACCACCAGCACCACACCGACGGCTACCGCCCACCAGTGAGGGCGCAGCAGCTGCGTCAGGCTGAAGCCCCTCTGGTCGGGCGGCACGGCGTGGGTGAAGCGGACCTCGGGCTCGGGATGGTCGGGTTCGGCCTCGAGCAGGCGGCGCACGCCGGGGAGCATCTCCGACGGGATCCCGCCGAAGGGCAGGCCCGAGGCCGCGCGCCCGAAACCCCGGCTCCCGCCGTGCCCGCCCGGGCCTCCGTGGCCCCCGTGGCCGAACCCGCCCCCGTGCCAGCCCATCAGGTCTGCCCCGCGGGACGGCTCGCCGTCGCCGCCGCCGCCCCGTCGCCGGCCCGGGCCAGGATGTCTGCGTACTCGGGCACCGTGGCCATGAGGTGGTGATGGGTTCCCTCAGCCCTGATGCGCCCGTCCTGCAGGAGCAGCACCCGGTCGGCCAAGGCGATGGTGGAGAGCCGGTGGGCGATGACCAGGGTGGTGCGGCCCGCCACGAGTGTCTGGAGGGCACCGTGGATCTCCTGTTCCACCTGCACGTCCACCGCGCTGGTGGCGTCGTCCAGGATGAGAATCCGCGGGTTGACCAGAAGGGTGCGGGCGATGGCGAGGCGCTGGCGCTGGCCCCCGGACAGCGTGTAGCCGCGCTCGCCGACGACGGTGTCGTAACCAGCCGGCAGCCGGTCCACGAACTCGTCCACGCCCGCAGCGCGGCTCACCTCGCGGATCGCCTCCTCGTCGGCGTCGGGCCGGCCGTAGGCGATGTTGTTGCGGATGGTGTCGGAGAACAGGAACGGTTCGTCCAAGACCAGGCCGACCTGGCTGCGGAGGCTGGCCAGGGTGAGGTCGCGCACGTCGTGCCCGTCGACCCGCACCGCTCCCTGTCGGACGTCGTAGAAGCGGGGGATGAGGCGAGCGACGGTGGACTTGCCGGCGCCCGTTCGACCCACCAGGGCCACGGTCTCGCCCGGCCGCAGGTGCAAGTCGAGGTCTTGGAGGGTGGTGCCGGCGCCGGAGTACCCGAAGACGACGCCGGTGAAGCGGACGTCGCCGACGGGGTCGACCAGATCGACCGCGCCCGGCCTCTCCACGATCTCGGGCTCCTCGTCCACGATCTCCAAGATGCGGCCGGCCGACGCCGCGGCCCGCTGCGCCAGCATCAACAGGAAGCCCAGCATCATGAAGGGGCCCTGCAGCATCACGACGTACGCGTTGAACTCGACGAGGGTCCCGATGCTGACCTGGCCGTCGATGGCGAGCCAGCCCCCGTAGAGCAGCACGAGGGCGAGCCCGACCCGGGGAAGGTTGTGCAGGTACGGCGAGTATCGGGCCCGGATGTCGATCTGCAGCGTGGAGCCCCATCTCAGCCTTTGGGCCGCCCGGGCCAACAGACGAAGCTGACTCTCCTCCGCCGCCAGCGACTTCACGACCCGGATGCCGGTGATGCTCTCCTCCACGACCGTCGCCACCTCGGCCTGGCGGGCGGCCACGATCCATGACACCGGGAACAGCTTCGAGCGCATCCGGGCACCGGTGAGGTAGACGCCGGGCATCGTGATCACCGCCACCACCGCCAGCGGAAGGCTGGTCGTGGCCATGAGCCCGAACGCGGCCACGAAGGTGATCATCGAGATGGCGGTCGTGGGGGCGAAGGCCAGGAACATCTGCACCGACCGGATGTCGGAGTTGGCCCGGGAGATCAGCTGGCCGCTCTGGACGCGGTCGAAGTAGGAGAAGGAGAGAGAGAGGAACTTGCGGTACAGGATGTTCCGCAGGTCGTACTCGATGGCCAGGCTCGTGCGCTGCAGGTTGTAACGGGCGACGAACCCCATGGCGAATCGGCCGGCGGCAACGACGACCAGCAGCCACAGGAAGCTCGACAACGGCCGCGGTGGCCCGGAGCCGGTGATGGCCGGCACCACCGCCTGGTCGAGCGTCAGGCGCACGAGACGGGGCACGGCCAGTTGGAGCAGCAGGCCGGCGAGGGAGCACCCGAGCCCGCTGAATAGCAGGCGCTTGTGCGACAGCACCACCGGCGCCATGCGGCGCCACCAGGGCCTGGAGCGGTCCGGGTCGATGGCGGCGCTAGCGGCGCTGTAGCGCGCCATGGGAGCTTCGCCGGCCGCGGCCTTCGACATACCTCGTTCTACCGCGGCACCGAAGCAGGCTCTGGCTCCTAGGGTTTCTGCCACGGCGGAGTCCGCGGAGGAGGGGCCCATGATCGACCGGAACAGGATCTACGTCGCAGGAGCGTGGGTGCCCTCAACCGGAAGCGGCACGCTCGATGTGGTCGACGCTGCCACCGAGGAGGTCATGGGCAGGGTGCCGGAGGGAACGCCGGACGATGCCAACAAGGCCGTGGCCGCAGCCAAGGCTGCCTTTCCCGAGTGGTCGCGCACCCCCGTGGAGGAGCGGGCGAAGTACCTGCAGCGGATCACCGAAGGCCTCCAGGCGCGGATGCCGGAGGTCGCCGAGGTGATCGCCCGGGAGGTGGGAATGCCGATCAACCTGTCCAGCCTGATCCAGGTGGGGCTCCCCATCATGACCTTCGCCTCCCTGCCCCAGGTGCTCGACAGCATCGAGTTCGAAGAGAGGATCGGAAATTCGCTGGTGGTGAAGGAGCCGGTGGGCGTCATCGGCTGCATCACGCCCTGGAACTACCCCCTCCACCAGGTCAGCCTCAAGGTCGCTCCCGCGCTGGCCGCCGGCAACACCGTGGTGCTCAAGCCGAGCGAGGTGGCGCCGCTGAGCGCGTTCATCCTCGCCGAGGTGATCGACGAGGTGGGGCTTCCAGCCGGCACGTTCAACCTCGTGACCGGGTTGGGGACCGTTGTGGGCGAGGCCCTAGTGGCCCATCCCGACGTCGACATGATCTCGTTCACCGGATCGACCCGCGCCGGCCGGCGGGTGGCGGAGCTGGCGTCTGCCACGGTGAAGCGGGTGTCGCTGGAGCTGGGCGGAAAGTCGCCCAACGTCATCCTCCCCGATGCGGACCTGCCCAAGGCGGTGCGGGCCGGGGTGAGCGCCGCCTTCCTCAACTCCGGCCAGACCTGCATCGCCCTCAGCCGGATGATCGTCCCCCGGTCGAGGCTGGCGGAGGTCGAACAGCTGGTGGTGCAGGCGACCGAGGAGTACGCGCCCGGCAATCCCCTCGAGGCGACCACCCGCCTCGGGCCGGTCGCCTCGGCGGAACAGCGGCAACGGGTGCGGAGCTTCATCGAAAGCGGTATGCAGGAGGGGGCCAAGCTGCTCACGGGCGGGCCCGAGGCACCCGAGGGCCTGGACCGCGGCTACTTCGTCCGCCCCACCGTGTTCTCCGAGGTCCGCAACGACATGACGATCGCCCAGGAGGAGATCTTCGGCCCCGTGCTGTCGATCATCCCCTACGACGACGAGGACGAGGCGGTGCGCATCGCCAACGACACGATCTACGGCCTCGCTGCCGGCGTGTGGTCGGGCGACACCGACAAGGCGGTCGAGGTGGCCCGTCGGCTGCGGGCCGGGATGGTGGACGTCAACGGCGGGAACTTCAACCTGCTGGCCCCGTTCGGCGGCTACAAGCAGTCGGGGTCGGGCCGGGAAGGCGGCAAGTACGGGCTCGAGGAGTTCCTCGAGGTGAAGAGCATGCAGCTCTAGCTGCGCTACGGCGGGGCGGTGGTGCTCGTGCTGCTCGTGCTGCTCGTGCTGCTCGTCGTGGTGGGGGGCGTCTTCTTCGTGGTGGTCGTGGTGGTGGTCGAAGAAGCGGGCGGGGTCGTCGTGGAGGTGGAACGACCCGGCGGCATGAACCCGCCCGGGATGCTGGTGCTGGTGGTGGTGCTGGTCGTGGTCGTCGAGGAGGTGGTGGAGCTCGACGTCGTGGAGCTGGAGCTGGTGGTGGGCGCGACGCTGGTGGTGGGGGAGAGGAGCTTGAGGTTGAGCTGGTCCGGTGAAGCGGTGTGCAGCGACTTGACGGGGAGCCCCTGGTGGGCGGCCTTCATGACCTCGCCGAAGATCTGGGCGGGGAACGATCCGCCCGTCACCGCCCGCCCGTGCACGTTGGTCATGGGCTGCGGTTGGGGGAAACCGACCCAGACGCCAGTGGCCAGCTGCGGCGTGTAGCCGACGAACCAGGCGTCGATGTTGTCCTGGGTGGTGCCGGTCTTGCCGGCCACGGGCCGACCGATGGCAGCGGCCGTGCCGGTGCCGTTGCGGACGACTCCCTGCAGCGGATTGTTGAGCACGCCCACCTCCTCGGCCCGGAAGGCCTGGCGGGTCTCGATATCGTGTTCGAAGATGACGCGGCCGTCGCGGTCCTTGATCCGGGCGATGGCGTACGGCTGCGCGTAGGTGCCCTTGGCGGCGAAGGTGGCGAAGCTGGCGGCCATCTCGAGGGCGTTGACGCCCTTGTTGTCGAGGCCGCCCAGGAAGACCGCCCCCTGCACCTTGGTGGCGTCCTCGGGGATCCCTGCGGTCGTCGCCGTCTTGATGACGTCACGGACGCCGACGTGGCAGCCGAGGTCGACGAACACCACGTTGACCGACTTGACCATCGCCTCGTCGACGTCGATGCGGCCGCCGGCATCCTCGCCCGCGTAGTTGTTCACCGGCCTGTCGCCGTAGCAGGGGATGACCCGACCCGAAGTGCCGTCGAAGGTGCTGCGGGGGTCGATGCCCTCCCGGAGGGCGGTGAGGTAGGTGAACGGCTTGAACGCCGAGCCCGCCTGGCGACCGGCCAGGCTGGACATGTCGAACTGGGTGGTGGAGAAGTCCAGGCCGCCGAAGAGGGTACGGATGGCACCGTCACCGGGCGCGACGGTGGCGACGGCGGTCACGGGATCGCCTGGTTGACCGAGCTGGTTCTGCACCGCCGCCACGGTGGCGTCGAAGACCTTGGGGTCGAGCGTCGTCTCGATGGTGTAGCCGCCGGTGAAGAGCTGGCTGGTCCTGGTCTCAGGTGAGGCCCCGAGCGCGTCGATGCTCTTGGCCTCCCGCTTCACGAACTCGACGAAATGGGGGGCCTTGCCCTGCGCGGCCGCCGTCGGCGGCGCCAGCTCCAGCGGTTCGGCCCGCGCCTGCTGGTAGGCGCCTTCGTCCAGAAAGCCCTCCTCGCGCATGTTGGCCAACACCTGGTTGCGCCGGGCGGTGACCTGCTTCGGGCGCTTGCGGGGGTCGAGCCCCTCAGGGGACTTGATCTTGCCGGCCAGGACCGCGGCCTGGGCCGGGCTCAGTTGGTCGGCTGTCTTGGCGAAGTAGGTCTGGGAGGCTGCATTGATGCCGTAGGCGCCCTCTCCGAAGTACACCTGGTTGAGGTAGCGCTCGAGCAGTTCGTCCTTGGAGTACCTGCGCTCGAGCCTGGTGGCGTAGAGCACCTCTTTGAGCTTGCGCAGGATCGTGCGCTGGCGGGCCGTGTAGTTGATCTTGGCCAGCTGCTGGGTGATCGTGCTGCCCCCCTGGGTCTGGCCCGAGGCGGTGCGGAGGAACGCCCTGAAGACGGCCTTGGGGTCCACGCCGCTGTGCTGGTAGAAGTCCTCGTCCTCCGCCGCGAGGACGGCCTGGGGGACGTGCTTGGGCAACGCCTTCAGTTCGATGGCCTCCCGGCGCTGGGCCTTGTCGAGCTCCGCCACCAGACTGCCGTCGGTGGCCAGCAGTCTGGTGGTCTCCGGCAGCTTCTTGAAGTCGGCGATCGGTGGAGCGAGCGGCGAGGCCACGAACAGGATGGCCTTGCTCGTTCCCACCGCTACTGCCCGGCGGAGGGGAGGGACGAGACCCACGACGACAACGGCGACGAGGGTGGCGCCGATGATCCTGGCCCAGGGGAGACCCTTCAGCCGGTGAAGAAAATGCGGGGGGACACGGGCGCGACGAGTGGCCATCTGTTCACAGTGTGGCTCGGGGCCTCGAGGTTGAAACGTCGGCGTCGCGGAAGCGCCAGGTGCGCCGGACGGGCGGCTTGGCTAGCCTCACGCCGTGCGCAGAGCCATGGCGACATTGGTCGCCGCCCTCGCGCTGGTGCTGGTGCCGGCGGCGCCGGCCCGAGGTGGAGATCCGGTCAAGGACCGAGAGGCGGCCCAGGCCCGGGCCAACGCCGCCGCCGCCAGGTTCGCGAAGGCCACCTCGGCACTGGCCAAGGTCGAAGACGAGTTGCGGAGCCTCGAGGCCAAGACCGCCACCACCCGCTCCCGCATTTCCGGGCTCGAGGGCCAGGTCAAGCAGGTGGCGGTCAACTCCTACGTGCGCAACGGCTCGGGCTCGGTCTTCGTGTTCGACAACGACCTGAGCAAGACCTCCCGCCAGCAGGCCCTGGCCCGGTACGTGAACCTGGGCAACACCGATGCCATAGACGACTACCGCGCCGCCCGGGAGGACCTCGAGGCCGGCTCTGCCGCCGTCCGCAAGCAGATGAACGACCGGCGGGCGGCGGCGGCGAAGCTCCAGCAGCAGAAGACCGCGGCGTACAAGGAACTGACCCGCCTGGCGGCGGTGGAGAAGCAGCACCTGGCCAGGCTGGCGGCAGAGCGTGAGGCCGCGGCGCGCCGGGCGGCAGCGCAGAAGGCTGCAGCCTCCCGGGCGGCGGTACGGCCGTCGGCACCCGCGGTGGCGCGGACCGCCGGCGTCATCGCCAAGGGAGAGTGGATCTGCCCCGTGCAGGGGCCACGGGCCTTCTCCAACGACTGGGGCCAGCCCCGCTCCGGCGGCCGCACCCACCAGGGCAACGACATCCTGTCGCCCCGCGGAACACCCGTGGTGGCCAGTGTGGGCGGAACCGTCAAGCACCACAACTCCAGCCTCGGGGGCCTGTCCTACTACCTCAAGGGCAACGACGGCCATACGTACTTCGGGACCCACCTCCAGGGGTTCGCAGCGGGCGGTCAGGTGGCCGCGGGCACGGTGATCGGCTACGTCGGCGACTCCGGCAACGCCCGAGGTACGCCGCACCTGCACTTCGAGATCCATCCGAACGGCGGCGGGGCAGTGAACCCGTACTCGACGCTCAGCCGTTACTGCTGAGCGTCGGGCGACACCGGTGAGGCCGGCGCCCCCCGGTAGCCTGAAGCGGTGCGCCGCATTCTCCCGATATTCCTCAGTGCCCTCGGGTTGGTGCTGAGCGGTGGGTGTGCTCGGCCAGCCCACCTGGATCTTCGTGGGCCCCGACGGCAGGTCGGAAAAGGTCTTCGGGGAACCGGGTGCCAAGGGACTCGAGGGTCGCATCAACCGTCCCCTGGGTACCTGAGGTGGAGAACCTCCGGAAGGGACAGCCAGCTGTGAATGGTGACGACCTGCTGGTGGACGCGCCGCCTGCGGTCTCCGACGAAGACGTCCAGAACATCGCCGAGGGCCGCGCCGACGCCCGGTCCCTCACCCGACTCGCCTCCGCGCTGGCCGCGTCGGCCCGCGGCGCCGGCGCCCGGGCGGTGGCCAGTGGGCAGTGGCTGGCCGCCACCCTCATCGAGACGGCTCCACGAATCCCGATCCGCGACCTGCAGACCCTCCAGGTCCAGAACCACGGGCTGTCGGGCGCGGCGCTGGCGGCTGAGCTCATCCGCCGCTCCAGCCGGGCGTCGGCCGCCATCGGGGCTGCTTCGGGCGCAGTGATCAGCGCCCAGCAGTTCGCCCCACCGGCGTGGCTGACCATGCCCTTCGAGCTGGTGGTCGAGACGCTGGCGGTGGCGGTGATCGAGTTGAAGCTGGTGGGGGAGCTTCACGAGGTGTACGGGCGGCCGGTGCAGGGCAACGGCAACGACCGGACGGTGGCCCTGGTCAAGGCGTGGGCCGAGCGCCGGGGCGTCAATGCTTCCACCCTGCGCCATGCCGGTGGAGTGGCCGACGCCCTCGGCCGGGGGACCAGAAACGAGTTGGTGCGCCTGGTCCGCCGACGCCTGGTGAGCCGGCTCGGCCGCAACATGTCGAGCCTGGCGCCGCTGCTTGCCGGTGCAGTGGCCGGGGCCGAGGTCAACCGCCGTGCCACCCGCAGCCTGGGCGAGGCAGTGGTGCGCGACCTCGCTGCCATGCGAGTCT
>JAHWJU010000303.1 GCA_019348255.1 Actinomycetota bacterium
ACCCGCGACCCTCACCTTGGCAAGGTGATGCTCTACCAGCTGAGCCACGTCCGCGACGCCGTCGAGTGTAGTCGGGCGCCGGCCCCAGGAAGGTATCCCGCGACCGTCGCCACGGAGCGGCCCATGGGAGGCGGCGCTACTTGAGGAGGCGGGACAGCCGGCGGTCCGCCAACGGCTTGCCGCCCGTCTGGCACGACGGGCAGTACTGCAGCGACTTGGTCGAGAAGGAGACCTCCCGGATGGTGTCGCCGCACTCCGGGCAGGGCTCGCCGGTGCGGCCGTGCACCCGCATCCCCGACTTCTTCTCGGACTTCAGGCCGCTGGCCGGCAGGCCCAACGACCGGTCGACGGCGTCCGTGAGCACGTCGTTCAGGGCGGCATGCAGGAGCGCAACCTCGCGCCCTGTGAGCTTGTTCGCGCTCTTGAACGGTGAGAGGCGGGCCAGATGCAACGCCTCGTCCGAATAGGCGTTGCCCACGCCGGCCAGGAGCCGCTGGTCGGTGAGGACTCCCTTGATCTGGCTGGTGGTGCCCGACAGGAGCCGGCCCAGCACATCGGGGGTGAACCCGGGATCGAGGGGGTCGGGGCCCAGGCTGGCCACGTGCTCCACCTCTGACGGCTCGGCCACCAAATGCACTGCGAGGCGCTTCTCCTTGGCGGCCTCGGTGACTTCGAACCCGCTGCCGTCCTCGAAGCGCACCCGTAGTGCGAGCGGCCCCTTGCCCGGCCTGGGTGGCGCCTTGGGCAGCGGGTCGCGCCAGCGCAGCCAGCCGGAGCGGGCGAGGTGCAGGACCATCCACGGCCCGCTCGTCTGCAACAGGAGGAACTTCCCCCTGCGGCCGGTGGCGACGACTGCTTCACCGGCCAGGGAGGACACGGGTGGCGTGAAGGTCTTGAGTGCCGACAGCGACACGACGTCGACCCGCTCGATCACCCGTCCGACCGCCACGTCTCCCAGGTACCGGGCCAGCGCTTCCACCTCGGGCAACTCGGGCACGACGGCCTCCTAGCGACCGCTGTGGCCGAACCCGCCGAGGCCGCGGTCCGACGCCGGCAGCTGCTCGACGGTAACGAACTCGGCATGCTCCACCCGTTGCACCACCAGCTGGGCGATCCGGTCACCGCGACGGACCTCGTAGTCGTGGTGGGGGTCGAGGTTGACCAGCAGGACGCGGATCTCGTCGCGATAGCCGGCGTCGATGAGCCCAGGTGAGTTCAACACCGTCACGCCGCAGGACAGGGCGAGGCCGCTGCGGGGCTGTACGAAGCCGGCATGGCCCTCGGGCAAGGCGAGGGCGATCCCGGTGGGCACGGCTGCTCGTCCCCCGCCGGCGGGCAGCACCACGTCCTCCCGGGCCACCAGGTCGGCGCCGGCGTCGCCGGCACGGGCATAGGACGGCAGCGCCAGCTCCGCATCGAGGCGCACCAGGGGAACCTCCACCACAGGGCGAGCCTATGACGACCCCGCTGCCCCGCCCCCATAGCATCGCCGGGTGCTCGTCTGGATGGACCTCGAGATGACCGGCCTCGACCCCGCCCGTCACGTCATCGTGGAGATCGCCACGCTGGTCACGGACGACCAGCTGGAGGTGGTGGCCGAGGGGCCGGACCTCGTGGTGCACGCCACAGACGAAGAGCTGGCCCGGATGGACGAGGTGGTGCGCGTTATGCACACCAAGAGCGGCCTCCTCGGCGCCATCCAGTCCTCGACCGTCTCGCTGGCCGAAGCGGGCGCCGCCACCTTGGACTTCATCAAGAGCCACGCACCCCAGGCCCGGACCGTCCCCCTCTGTGGCAACTCCATCGGCACCGACCGGCGGTTCCTGGCCGCCCATCTCCCCGAGATCGAGGAGTGGCTCCACTACCGGTCGGTCGACGTGTCCACCGTGAAGGAGCTGTGCCGGCGGTGGTACCCCGAGGCCATGGTGGGGGCACCGGTGAAGGCAGCGGGCCACCGTGCCCTCGACGACATCCGGGAGAGCCTGGCGGAGCTGCGCTACTACCGGGCCACCGTCTTTCGCTGAGGCGGCCGGCGCCGTCATTGCTGTCTCACCCCCATGTCATCATCGAACTGATGTTCG
>JAHWJU010000035.1 GCA_019348255.1 Actinomycetota bacterium
TCGTGCCCCACTTCGTGCTCGACGAGCTGCAGTCGATCGCCGACGCCCAGGATCCCGCCCGCCGACGCAGGGGCCGGCGCGGCTTGGACCTGCTCGACGCCCTGCGCAACCACGCCGGCGTCGAGATCCACGTGCTCGACGACGAGGTGGTGGAGCACGAGGAGGTGGATGCCAAGCTGGTGACTCTGGCCCGCCGGCTCAAGGTCGACCTGTTGACCGTGGACGAGGCTCTCCAACGTGTGGCTGAGCTGCAGGGAGTGCGTTGCCTGAGCCTGCACCGGCTGTCCGACGGCATGCGCCCGGTGCACGTGAGCGGCGAGGTGGTGCGGCTGCCCATCACCCGGGCCGGCAAGGAGCCCGGCCAGGGCGTGGGCTTCCTCGACGACGGCACCATGGTGGTGGTGGGGGACGGGGAGGCGCTGGTGGGCCGGGAGGTGGACGTTCGGATCACCGGCAACGTCCGCACCGCGGTGGGCAACATGTTGTTCGCATCGGTGTCCCAGGCCGGCGCCTGAGCTCCGGTGCAGGTCTAACGTGCCTGGGTGCCCGTCTGGACCATCGTCGTAGCCGCTGGTAGCGGCAGTCGCTTCGGACGGCCGAAGCAGTACGAGCGGCTCGGCGACCGGCGGGTTCTCGACTGGGCGTTGGCGACGGCGCGGGCGGTGAGCGAGGGCGTCGTGCTCGTGGTCCCTCCCGACTCCGCAGGACGCCGCGAGGCCGGGGTCGACGCCGTGGTGCCCGGAGGTGCCACCCGGTCGGCATCGGTGCGGGCGGGACTGGCGGCCGTGCCCGGGGAGGTCGACGTGGTGGTGGTCCACGATGCCGCCCGCCCTCTGGCGTCGGTGAGCCTGTTCGACGCGGTGCTGGCCGCGGTCAGAGCCGGCGCCGACGCCGCCATCCCCGGCGTGGCCGTCGCCTCGACGGTGAAGCGGGTGGCCGGCCACCGGGTGGTGGAGACGGTGGACCGGCGCGATCTGGTGGAGGTGCAGACGCCCCAGGCCTTCGCCGCCACCGCCATCCGCCACGCCCATGCCGGTGAGCCGGAGGCCACCGACGACGCCGCCTTGGTCGAGGCGGCGGGCGGCTCGGTGGCAGTGGTCCAGGGCGACCCCAGGAACATCAAGTTGACCCATCCCCACGACCTGGTGGTGGCCCGGGCGCTGGTGGCAGACGGCGGGGAGCCGGGCGGGTGATCCGTGTCGGGCTCGGCTTCGACGTCCATGCTTTCTCGGCCGACCCGGAGCGACCGCTGGTGCTGGGGGGTGTGGTGTTCGCCGGCGAGGCCGGCCTGGTCGGACACAGCGACGCAGACGTGGTCGCCCATGCCGTCGCCGACGCCCTGTTGGGTGCTGCCGGCCTCGGCGAACTGGGCGGCATGTTCCCCGACAGCGACCCGGAGTGGCAGGGCGCCGACAGCATCGGCCTTCTCGCGAGGGTGGCCGAGCGGGTTCGGACGGAGGGTTGGGGCCCAGCCAACGTCGACTGCGCGGTGGTCCTCGAGGCGCCCAAGCTCGCGCCCCGCCGGGAGGAGATGCAGCAGCGCCTGAGCCAGGCCGTGGGGACGGGCGTCTCGATCAAGGCCAAACGGGCCGAGGGGCTCGGCGCGATCGGGCGCGGCGAGGGCATCGCCTGCTGGGCGGTCGCCCTCGTTCAGCGGCCGTGAGCCCGTCTCGACCGCCGCCCGGAGGGCGGGGCGGGCGCCGTGTCCCACCCGGCGCGGGTGGCAGGCGTCGAGCGGCCCCTCAGGGCGGCCCGGCGCAGCCGCGGCGGGAGAGCCTGGGGGGAGAGCAGGTGGAAGGCCGGCGGGCGGTGCGCGAACTGCTGGCAGCCAGACGTCGGCGGGTGCGCGACGTCTGGGTCTCCGAGACTGCCGACCCCGACCATCCGCTGGTGGCGGAGATCCTCGACCTGGCCCAAGAGGCGCGCGTCCCGGTTCGCCAGGTCGGCCGGGGGCGGCTCGACGCCGAGGCGCGCAGCGAGGCCCCGCAGGGTGTGCTGGCCCATGCCGAGCCCCTGGCCGAGGTCCCCCTGGAGCGGCTCGCGCCCACAGGAGGGGCGCCGCCCCCATTCCTCGTCGTCGTCGACGGTGTCACCGACCCCCAGAACCTGGGGGCGCTGCTGCGCACCGCCGACGGAGCCGGCGTGACCGGCGTCGTGCTGCCCCGCCACCGCGCCGTGCACGTGACACCGGCGGTGACCAAGGCGGCGGCCGGGGCCGTCGAGCACGTGCCGCTGGCGCTGGTGCCGGGCGTCCCGGCCGCGCTGCAGACCCTGGGCGCGGCGGGGATCTGGACGGTGGGTCTGGATGGAGACGCCGAACGCACCATATTCGATCTCGAGCTGGCCACCGAGCCCGTGGCCCTGGTGCTGGGGGCCGAGGGCAGCGGCCTGTCGCGCCTGGCCCGGCAACGCTGTGACGTCCTCACCGCGATCCCCCGGCTCGGCGCCCTCGGCTCGCTCAACGTCGCCGCCGCCGGCGCCGTGGCCTGTTACGAGGTGGCGCGCCGGCGCCTCGGCCAGGGCATTCACCCATCTGCCCCTTATGACCGATGATCGGCTCCGAGCGTTGACACCCCTGGTGAGGCGTAGGTACAAAGGCCTAGTCGGACTGCGTCACCCCTAGTCACGTTCCACTCCCCGTCATAGCTCCGTAGGAGACACGCACATGGCCCAACGAGTCCAGGTTGTCGCTCTCGACGACCTGCCGGACGACCTCTTGGTCGCCCGCTTCCAGGGCGGTGACGACGACTCCCTGAGGGTGCTCTTCGCTCGCTACCGCCGCTTCGCCCGGGCCAAGGCCCGCGGGTACTTCCTGGTGGGGGCTGACTCCGACGACATCGAGCAGGAGGGGCTGATCGGCCTGTACAAGGCCGCCCGCGACTACCGGCCGGACCGTGAGGCATCGTTTCGAGCCTTCGCCGAGCTGTGCATCACCCGGCAGGTGATCAGCGCCGTCAAGACCGCCACCCGTCGCAAGCACCAGCCGCTCAACCAGTACGTCTCGATCAGCGGCGTGCGGGGGAGCGACGACGCCGGCGAGCGCTGCGTCGAGGACATGCTCGACGACCATCGGGTGGCCGACCCGGCCGAGGCGATCGTGTCGAGAGAGCGGATGGAGTGCATGCGCCGGTCGATGGCCGAAATGCTCTCGGGGCTCGAGGTGGACGTCCTGCGCCTGTACGTCGAGGGCAAGAGCTACCACGAGATCGGCCTCCAGTTGGGCCGCCACGTCAAGTCCATCGACAACGCCTTGCAGCGGATCAAGCGCAAGCTCCAAGGCCACCTGGCCGAGCGCGACGCCGCCGAGGCCCTGGAGGCGCGAGCCGACGAGCGGCTCCTGGTACTGGCCTGAGGCCGCCGCGCTGGTGCATGCTCGTCCGCGACGGCCGGGTTAGCTCAGTTGGCAGAGCACCTCTCTTGTAAAGAGGATGTCGTCGGTTCGATCCCGACACCCGGCTCCAGGGGGATGCTCACCACCGGACGCCGAGGCTGCCAGGATGGGGGGCAATGGCACTTTCTGCGCGTGACATTGCCATCATCGACTTCGAGCGCACCTGGTGGCTGGAGCCGGGCCCGAAGGAGCAGGCGATCAGGGTGCAGCTCGGCCTGTCCCCGGCCCGCTACTACCAGTTGCTGAACCACCTCATCGACCGGCCGGAGGCCCACGAGTACGACCCGCTCGTGGTGCGCCGCCTCCGCCGGCTCAGGGAACGCCGGCGGCGGGCCCGCTTCGAGGGCCGCTCGGCCGGTCAGCCGCCCCGCCGGTGAGACCGGGCAACCACGCCGCCGGGGACGGCTCCTTCGGTCGCTCGGCCGGCGGTGCCGCCGGGCGCGGCATCGCCCTGTTGGCGCTGGCTGTCCTGCTCGGGATCATCCTGCTCAACGCCACCGACGAGGATCCCCCCGGCACCCGGGTGACCACCGGCTCACAGGCTTCCGTCGACGACGGCGACGACGAGGAAGGCGACGACGGCGAGGCCGCGGTGGCGAGCACCACGTCCGTCCCGCCGACCACGCTGCCGGCACACCCTCCCAAAGAGGTGAAGGTGATCGTCGTCAACGCATCGGGGGTCAAGGGTGCGGCCGGCAAGGCCAGCGACCTGCTGAAACCTCCCGGCTACAACGTCCTGGCGCCCACCAATGCCAGCCGGGGCGAGACGATCGTGTACTTCGCGCCGGGCTATGACGCCGATGCCGCGGCCGTCGCTGCCGCCCTCGGTTTCCCGCCGGCGTCGTTGAAGCCCCTGCCCACGCCCCCGCCCATCCCCGACAGCAAGGGCGCCCACATCGTCGTGATGGTCGGAGCCGACCAGGGCAGCCGGTTCGGTGCCGCACCCGCCGCCACCACCACGTCTACGACGGCCGGCGCCACCACCACGACGAAGAAGCCCTAGCGGTCGTAGAGGTCGTCGTCGATGTCCGACGGCGGGTGCAGCTGGGCGGCCGAACCCTCGTCGTCCGTGCCGTGGCTCTCCCGCTGCGACTGCAGTGCCGCCTTGCGGTCTGGATCGGTCCCAGGCGCCGCCCCAGTCGGTGGCGTTGCGGGGTGCGGCCACTCACCGCCCCCCTTGGGCCCGGTGGCCACCGGATCGCCCTCGCCGGGGATGGGATCGTCGGATTCACTCATCAGGCTGCGCTCTCGCCGGCGCCGGCCCAGCCCCTGAGCTTTTGGAGGCTCCCCGACAGCAGCCGCGACACGTGCATCTGGCTCACGCCGACCCGCCTGGCGATCTCGGCCTGGGTCAGCTCCTCGTTGAAGCGCAGGTGGATGATCTCCCGCTCCCGGGACGGGAGCCGCCCCACCAGCTCCGCCAGCACGGACTGCTGGTCGACCTTGCCGTAGCGGGGATCCTCCCCACCCAGCTGCATCCCGCCGCCGCCGGCGTCGTCGTCGCCCAGGGGGGCATCGAGGGACACAGGGCGGTAGGCGCTGCGAGCCTCCAGGGCCTCGATCACCTCCTCCTCCGATGAGCCCGTCCGCTCGGCCACCTCGGCCACGGTGGGCGCCCGCCCGAGGCTGCCGGTCAGCGCATCGAGGGCTTCCGCGGTGGTGAGGTACAGCTCCTGCACCCGCCGGGGAACCCGCAACGCCCAGGTTCGGTCCCGAAGGTGGCGCTTCAACTCGCCGTTTATGGTCGCCCACGCGAAGGTGGTGAACTGCACGCCCCGGTTCGGGTCGAAGCGGTCGATGGCATGGAGCAGGCCCAGCAGTGCCGCCTGGTGCAGGTCGTCCTGTCCGTCCTGGCGGGACCCGAAGCGGGCGGCCAGGGATGCGGCCAGGCCGGTGTGGGCGCACACCAGCTGCTCACGAGCCTCGGGATCCCGGGTGGCGGCGTAGTGCCGGAACAGCTCGTCCACCGCTGCCGCGGAGGGTCGAAAGCCGGCAACGTGGTGGCGGCGCCGGCTGACGCGGCTTCGCTCTGCACCGGACATCTTGGTCGTCGACATGGTCAGCATCCTCTCGAACAACGGGGCTGGGGGCTCCTGTATCGCGGTCTGACCAGGACCTTCGGCGCCTACCCGGTAGGCGGTGGCTGTAAACCAGCGCTGCCAGGTACGGTCGGTACCCTGATGGGTGCGGCGACTCCGGGAGCGGCGGCGGTGGAGGCCTTTCGCGCCGCGCCGGGTGAAGCCGCAGTCATAACCGATTTCGACGGCACCCTCGCTCCCATCGTGGACGACCCCGTCGCCGCGGTCGCGCTTCCCGGAGTGGTGGATGCCATGCACCAGCTGGCGGAGTGCTTCGGCCGGGTCGCTGTGGTCTCCGGCCGTCCGGTGCAGTTCCTCCGGGACCGCCTGGAGCTCGACCGGCGGGCCCCCTGCGGGCTGATCGTCTCCGGGCTCTACGGCTTGGAGCGCCTCGACGGAGACGACCACTCGGTGCATCCCGAAGCCCTCGCGTGGAAAGCGGCGGTGGAGGAGACGGCGCAGCGGGCCGAGGCGGCGGCGCCGGACGGGGTGGGGGTGGAGCGCAAGGGGCTGTCGGTGACGCTGCACGTTCGCAACGCGCCGCAACTGGCGCAGTGGGCCCGCTCCTGGGCCGAGGCGTCGGCCGCCGACAGCGGCCTCGCGTTGCACGCCGGCCGCATGTCGTGGGAGCTCCGGCCGCCTGTCGCCGTCGACAAGGGCACCGTCGTGGCCGACCTTGTGGCCGACAAGCAGGCAGCCTGCTTCCTGGGCGACGACGTGGGCGACCTGTCCGCCTTCGATGCCCTCGACCGCATGGATGCCCGGCCCGGGACGGTGGTGCTGCGGGTGGGGGTGCGCAGCCCCGAGGCGCCGCCGGAGTTGATCGAGCGGGCCGACCTCCTCGTCGACGGCCCCTCCGGCAGCCTGGCGTTCCTCCGCCGGCTGCTGGGATGAGACCGGGCTAGCGGGCTAGCCGGCGGCCGCGACCTGCTGGGCCAACCAGTCCGACGGGCCGCGGCGTGTGGCCGCTGCCCGCAGACCCGTCGCCCGCTCGGCCCGCTCCTCCGGCGCCATCGTCAACGCGGTGTGCAGGGCCTCGGCGGTGGCGGTGAGGTCGAAGGGGTTGAGCTCGAGCGCCCACGGGCCGAGCTCGTCCCAGACGCCGCTCTCGCGGGACAGCGCGAGCACCCCGTCGCGCTCGTTGACGGCGGCGCCCTCCTTGGCCACGAGGTTGAGCCCGTCGCGCACCGGGTTGACCAGGAGGACGTCGTAGCGGCGCAGGGCCGCCACCGACGCCGGGAAGTTGTCGGTGGCCTCGACCATGATCGGCGTCCACGCCGGCGTCTGCCACTTGGCGTTGATGCGGGCGATCAAGGCCTCCACCTCGGCCCGGTAGCCGAGGTAGTCGGGGAGGGTCTCACGTGACGGGTAGACGAAGGCCCCGAAGATCACCCGCCCCCGCCACTGCGGCCGGGTCTCGAGCAGTTCGTCATAGGCGTGGAAGCCGCGCAGCAGGTTCTTGGACAACTCGATGCGGTCCACCCGCACGATCAGCTGGCGGTCCCCCACCCGCGCCTCGAGGTCGGCCAGATGCCCGTCGCACTCCGTCCCGGCGGCCACCCGGGCGACATCGTCGAGGTCCGGTGCCGCGGGCGCCACGAACGTCAGCGGCACGTCACCCAAAACGGCCTCGCAGCAGGCCGAGAAGGCGTCGGCCCAGCGGCGGGTGTGGAAGCCGCAGGCGCCGTGCGAGGCGAGCCCTCCGACCAACTCGGCGGCCACGTCGTCAGGCAGCATGCGCAGGTCCTCCGGGCCACAGAAGGGAGTGTGGTGGAAGTGCACGGTGCGCAGGTCCGGCCGTTGCTTGGTCACGTGGGGGGCGAGCAGCGAGAGGTGGTAGTCCTGGACCAGCACCACGGCGTCTTGGGGCGAGTGCTCGACCACGGCTTCGGCAAACCGGAGGTTGACGTCGCGGTAGCGGGCCCACGCCTCACGCCAGCGCCGGTCGATGAAGGGCCGCCGGGGGCGGTCGTAGAGCCCGTGGTAGAGGTACCAGAGCGTCGAGTTGGCCACGATGTCGTAGTAGGCGCGGTAGTCCCCCTCGTCGAGGGTGAGCAGCCGCACCCGGGCGGCTTCGGAGTCGACGGCGCCCTGCGCGGCCGCCCGCCGGTCTGCGTCGGTTATGGCGCCGGCGATCCAGGTGGCCTCGACCCCCTCCAGCGCGGGAGCGAGGGCCGAGACAAGTCCCCCCGCGGCCTTGCGGGTGAGCAACCGGTCGCCTTGCATCGTGAAGGCGAGCGGTCCCCGGTTGGACACCACCACCAGCGGCGAGGGCGCGGCATCCATGCTGGGGCACGATACCGGGATGTCCCTGTTGCTCGCCGCGCCGGACAAGTTCCGGGGCACGGCCACCGCAGCCCAAGTGGCCGCGGCCTTCTGCCGCGGGGCGGGGGCAGCCGGCTGGCGTTGCGATCCGGCGCCGGTGGCCCACGGTGGCGAGGGCATCCTCGAGGCCCTGGGCGGCCGCCTCCGCCGCAGCCGTGTGCAGGGCCCGCTGGGCGAGGTCGTCGACGCCGAGTGGCGACTGCTGGACGGCAGCGTCCCCACCGCGGTCATCGAGATGGCGAGGGCGGCGGGGCTCGACCTCGTCGGCGGGCCGGAGTGGAACGACCCGCTGCGGGCGTCCACCGCCGGCGTCGGCCAGCTCATCACGGCCGCAGTGGCGGCCGGCGCCCGCCGCGTCATCATCGGCGCCGGCGGGTCAGCCACCACCGACGGAGGCCAGGGCTGCCTCGAGGCGCTCGGGCCCTGGGGAACCAGCGGTCGGCTGGCCGGAGTGCAGCTGGTCGTCGCCTGTGACGTCACCACCCGCTTCGTCGACGCCGCCCAGCAGTTCGCGGGGCAGAAGGGGGCGACTCCGAAGCAGGTGGCTCTGCTCACCCGCCGCCTCGAAAGGCTGGCCCAGCTGTACGAGGACACCTACGGCGTCGACGTGCGCGACCTTGCTGGTTCGGGCGCCGCCGGTGGGCTGGCAGGAGGCCTGGCCGCCGTCGGAGCCGAGCTGGTGCCTGGATTCGACCTCGTGGCCGAGGCGCTCGAGCTTCCGGCCCGGGCCGAAGATGCCGATCTGGTGGCGACCGGGGAGGCCTTCCTCGACGAGCAGAGCTTCTCCGGCGAGGTGGTGGGCGGCGTGCTGGAGCTGGCCGCGGTTGCCGGCGTGCCGGCGCTGGTGGTCGCGGGGGAGATCCTGGAGGGCCTCGCCCGGCCGGCGGCGGGCGATGTCACCGTGGTGTCGTTGGTGGATGAGTTCGGACGGGAGCAGGCGTGGTCCCACACGACGGCCTGCATCGAGGAGGTGACGCGCCGCCATCTGGGAAAGCTCGGCCGGTAACGTCTTGCGCGATGACAGAGAACCTGCTTCCCGGCGGGCCCAGCGCTGGCATCAAGCAGGCGGGGCAGGTGGCGTGGGCGTTGGTGGGGCTGGCCGCGCTGCTGGCGGTGGCCGGCGTCGTCGCGTGGCAGGTCCGGGTGATCTTCCCCCCCCTGTTGCTGGCGGGGGCCATCGTCTTCATCCTCAACCCGGTGGTCACGGCGCTGCAGCAACGCGGCGTCCCCCGTGCGGCCGGCGCCGGCCTGGCCTACCTCGGTGTGCTGGCCATCGTCGGGGCGGCCGGCCTCGGCCTGTTCCCGATCGCCGCCAACCAGGTCGACGAGCTGGCTGAGGACCTTCCCGACATCCGGTCCCGGGTGGAGCGATGGGTGGACGACCGCGCCGAGCAGTCCGTCGGCACGTTCTACGAGTTCAGCCGGGCCGACGTCGAGGCCTCCCTTTCCAACAGCAGCGCCAGCTTCGAGGACCAGCTGCGGTCACTGCGCAAGATCGGTGCGTCGGTGTTCCACGCGCTGCTGATCCTGGTGCTCGCGCCGATCATCGCCTTCTACCTGCTGGTGGACGTGCCCCACCTGAGGAACGTGGCCGAGTCGCTGATCCCGATCGGTGCCCGGGACGAGGTCCTGGTGGTGGGGCACCGGCTCAACCGCGCCATTGGTGGCTTCTTTCGCGGTCAGCTGATGGTGGCGCTGATCGTCGGCGTGCTGTGCTCTGTGGGGCTGGGCATCATCGGCCTCAAGTTCTGGTTCCTGATCGGCATGATCGCCGGCCTGTTCAACGTGATCCCGCTCATCGGGCCGTGGGTAGGCGGCATTCCCGGCGTCACCATCGCCCTGACCACCGGCAGCCCGCTCCAGGCCCTGCTGGTGGTGGGCGTGATGGTCGGCGTGCAACAGTTCGACAACCACTTCATCACTCCCCAGGTGATGCAGCGGGCGGTCCACCTGCATCCGGCTGTCGTCATCCTGGCCCTGGTGGCGGGCGGGAGCCTCGGCGGCTTCTACGGGCTGCTGCTGGCCGTGCCGTTGACGGCGGTGCTGAAGATCATCATCAGCCACCTGTGGCGGGTGCACATCCTGCGCCAGCCGCTCGACTCGATCGACGCCGAGACCCGGGCCGACGACACCGAGAAGGGCACGGGGATGGTGGGAGAGGTCGACTCGCGCCCCGAGAACCAGCCCGTCGCCGCCGCGGCCCGGCCCTAGGCCGGCGGAAGAGAGTGGTGGGCACTCCGTCGGCGGCCACGGGAGACGTCCGGCCCGGTGCAGGATGACCTCGAGCACGGCGCGGGCCTGAGGACGCAGCTCCTCCAGCGGGCGGTTGCGGTGGTGGCGCCACCCGAGGTCTGTTTCCACGACGGCGCCCGTTCCGAACACCTGGGCCAGATCGATCAGTAGACCCACGTCCACGCCGTAGCCGCTCACGAACGGAACCTGTTCGAATGCCTGGCGCCACCCTGCATACTCGCCGCCCAGGGGCTGGGAGACGTGGGCCAGATGGGGGTGGAGCAGGTCGAGCGCCGGCCGGGCCACGAGCTCGTTCACCCGGCCGCCGGTGCCGCCCCGGCGGTAGCTCCCCTTGGCCAGCGCCGCCCCGGGCCGCTCGACCAGTGCCTCCACCAGCCCGGTGACGTAGCCGGGGTGGAAGGAGGAGACGTCGGCGTCGCAGAACACGACGATGTCACCGCTGGTCTGGCGGAGCCCGAGCCACATCGCCCTGCCCTTGCCCGGCCCGACCGCCGCCCCGGTCACCGGTCGGGCGGCGTCGATCACGCGGCCCCCCGCCCGGGCGGCCACCGCCGCAGTGTCGTCACTGGAGCCGTCGTCGACAACCAGGACCTCGCTCACCAGCGGTCCCATGGCCGCCAGCATGGCGACGATGCCGCCCACGGTCTCGGCCTCGTTGCGAGCCGGCACGACCACCGACACCGAGGGTCGGCCGGCGGTTGCTTGGAACACGAGCGCATTCTCCCGTACTCTGGACGAGGTTCATCCAGAGCGGTCGAGGGGCCGGGCCCAGCGACGCCGCGACAACCAGCCACTTCGGTGGCCAGGTGCCAAAGCCCGGGCGGATCGAAAGATCCGCGTCGATGAAGGAGGAGTAGTGCCCTACGTTGACTCGCTGCGCTGCCGGGAGTGCGCGCGCGCCTACCCGATCGAGGCGCTGCACGTGTGCGACTTCTGTTTCGGGCCCCTCGAGGTCGCCTACGACTACGAGGCCATCGCCGCCCACATGAGCCGCGAGAGCATCGCCGCCGGTCCCACCACCATCTGGCGCTACGCCGAACTGCTGCCCGCCTCTGCCGAGAACCCGGTCAACCTGGGCGCCGGCTTCACGCCCCTCGTGCGGGCGGACCGACTGGCCGCCGAGCTGGGCCTGGGTGAGCTGTGGATCAAGAACGACACGCTCAACCCGACGGGGTCGTTCAAGGACCGGGTCGTGTCCGTGGCCCTGACCAAGGCCCGCGAGCTCGGCTTCAAGGTCGCCGCCTGCGCCTCCACCGGCAACCTGGCCAACTCCGTGGCCGCCCACGCCGCCCGCGCCGGGATGGAGTCGGTCGTCTTCATCCCCCACGACCTCGAGCAGGGCAAGGTCATCACCACCGCCGTCTACGGCGGAACCCTGGTGGCCGTGGAGGGCAGCTACGACGACGTCAACCGGCTGTGCGCGGAGCTCACGAGCGAGCAGCCGTCGTGGGCCTTCGTCAACGTGAACGTACGCACCTACTACGCCGAGGGCTCGAAGACCCTCGCCTTCGAGGTGGCCGAGCAACTGGGCTGGCGGACGCCCGACCACGTGGTGGTGCCCATCGCCTCCGGCAGCCAGTTGACCAAGATCCACAAGGGCTTCGCCGAGCTGCACCGGGTCGGGCTGCTCGACGAGGAGCCCCATGTGCGGATTTCCGGCGCCCAGGCCCAGGGTTGTTCGCCGGTGGCGACGGCCTTCGCCGACGGCACGGACGTCATCCGGCCCCAACGACCGTCCACCATCGCCAAGTCCCTGGCCATCGGCAACCCCGCGGACGGCTTCTACGCCCTCGACATCGTGCGCAGGAGCGGCGGCGCCGTCGGGTCGGTGGACGACGCCGAGATCGTGGAGGCGATCCGCCTGCTGGCCCGCACCGAGGGCATCTTCGCCGAGACGGCCGGCGGCGTCACCATCGCCACCCTCTCCAAGCTGGCCGCGGCCGGCGTCGTCCGCCCCGACGAACGGGTGGTGGCCTACGTCACCGGCCACGGGCTCAAGACCATCGAAGCCGTCTCCCCCCATGTCGGACCCACCGTCACCATCGCCCCCACCCTGAGCGCCTTCAACGCCGCCCTCACGTTCGAGGAGTAGCCGTGCCCACCATCCGCATCCCCACCCAGCTGCGCACCCTCACCGCCGGAGCCGGTGAGGTCGAGGTCGCCGGTAGCACCGTCGGCGAGGCCCTGGCCGCGCTCGAAGCCTCCCACCCCGGCTTCGGGGAGCGGCTGTTCGACGGCGACGGCAAGCTGCGGCGGTTCGTCAACGTCTTCGTGGCCGACGAGGACATCCGCTTCCTGTCCGGCACCGACACCCCGGTCGACGACGCCACCACCGTCTCGATCATCCCGGCTGTCGCCGGCGGCTGCGCCGACGCGACCGGGGCCCCTGCCGCATGCCGGCCGTTTTCACATTCCATCTTTATCTGAGGGCGCGAACGGCCGACGAACACGTATGCCCGAGGTGCTGGTCGTCGACGACGACCCCGACATCCGAATGCTGGTGGCGTTCGCGCTGGAGGACTCGGGCTACACCGTCCGTCAGGCTTCCGACGGGGCCAAGGCCCTGGAGGCCCTGGAGACGAAGGCTCCCGACGCCATGGTGCTCGACGTGATGATGCCGGGAACCGACGGCTTCGGCGTGCTGCGGGGCATGAGGGCGGACCGGCTGGGGACCGACACCCGGGTGCTCATCCTCACCTGCAAGACCGACGAGCGCGACCACCTTCGGGGCTGGGAGCTGGGCGCCGACGAGTACCTCACCAAGCCCTTCGACCCCGACGAGCTGGTGAGCAGGGTCAAGTGGCTCCTGTCCTGTTCGAGCGAGAGCCTCGAGGCCCGTCGGCAGGCCGAACTGGAAAAGGCCGAGCTCCTCGACCGCCTGGAAGCGGCCTTCAACCGGACCAGGGCGGGCCGCTCGTAGCCACGATTTCCTCCGGCTTCGCTGGCACTCACTTGCAGAGACTGCTAATTCAGTGCAATCCTTTAGCAGTCGCAACGTTCGAGTGCTAAGCGGCACAGCCAAACGTCCATCGGAGGAAACAGCCAATGCCCAAGCTGATCGCGTACGAGGAAACCGCTCGGCGTGCCCTCGAGTCGGGAATGAACCAGCTGGCCGACGCCGTCCGCGTCACCCTCGGCCCCAAGGGCCGCAACGTCGTGCTCTCGAAGTCCTGGGGCGCCCCCACGATCACCAAGGACGGCGTCTCGGTGGCCAAGGAGATCGAGCTCGAGGACCCGTACGAAAAGATCGGGGCCGAGCTCGTCAAGGAGGTCGCCAAGAAGACCGACGACGTGGCCGGTGACGGCACCACCACCGCCACCGTGCTCGCCTGGGCCATGGTCCGGGAGGGCCTGAAGAACGTCGCCGCCGGCGCCAACCCCATGTCGCTCAAGCGGGGGATCGAGGCCGCCGTCGAGGCCGCCGTCGAGAATCTGCGGTCGCAGTCCAAGGACGTCGAGACCAAGGAGCAGATCTCGTCGGTCGCTGCCATCTCGGCCAACAACGACACCGAAATCGGCGAGTTCATCGCCGAGGCCATGGACAAGGTGGGCAAGGACGGCGTCATCACCGTCGAGGAGTCCAACACCTTCGGCATGGACATCGAGCTGGTCGAGGGCATGCGCTTCGACAAGGGCTACATCTCGCCGTACTTCGTGACCGATCCCGAGCGCATGGAGGCCGTCCTCGAGGACCCCTACGTGCTGCTCGTCGGCAACAAGATCTCCGCCGTACGTGACCTCCTGCCCGTCCTGGAGAAGGTCATGCAGGGGGGCCGTCCGTTGGTCATCGTGGCCGAGGACGTGGAGGGCGAGGCGCTGGCCACGCTGGTGGTCAACAAGATCCGGGGCACGTTCAAGTCCGTGGCCGTCAAGGCCCCCGGCTTCGGCGAGCGCCGCAAGGCCATGCTCCAGGACATCGCCATCCTCACCGGCGGCCAGGTCGTCACCGAGGAGGTCGGCCTCAAGCTCGAGAACGTGACGCTCGACCTGCTGGGCACCGCCCGCAAGGTGGTCGTGACCAAGGACGAGACGACCGTGGTCGAGGGCGGTGGCTCCGAGGACGAGATCAAGGGCCGCATCAACCAGATCCGCTCCGAGATCGAGCACACCGACTCCGACTACGACAAGGAGAAGCTGCAGGAGCGCCTGGCCAAGCTCTCCGGCGGCGTGGCCGTCCTCAAGGTCGGCGCCGCCACCGAGACCGAGCTCAAGGAGAAGAAGCACCGCATCGAAGACGCCGTGTCGACGGCCAAGGCGGCCGTGGAGGAGGGCGTGGTACCCGGTGGCGGGGTGGCGCTGCTGCGGGCCCAGGCCGCCATCCTCGACCGGGTTCAGAAGCTCGAAGGCGACGAGGCCACCGGTGCCCGCATGGTGGCCAAGGCGGTGGAGGAGCCCCTGCGCCAGATCGCGGTCAACGCCGGCAAGGAGGGCGGGGTCATCGTGGAGAAGGTGCTCGGCCTCGAGGGGGGCTTCGGCTACAACGCCGCCACCGACGAGTACGAGGACCTGACGGCCAAGGTGCCCGACGCGGCCAAGGTCACCCGCTCGGCCCTCCAGAACGCGGCATCCATCGCCGCGCTGTTCCTCACCACCGAGGCCGTCATCGTCGACAAGCCGGAGGAGAAGGCGGCCGCCGGCGCCGGCATGGGCGGCGGGATGGACGACTACTAGGCCGACCCCGGCCCCTCGGAACGCCTCGCCGGCCCGTCCCTTCGGGGACGGGCCGGTGTCGCGTCGGAGGCCTTGGCGCCGATGGCCGGCGTCCACCACGTCCGCAGCACCAGCCCCGCCCCACCTACGGCCAAGAGGCTCCACGCCGCCACCACGGTGGCGGCCAGCCGGACGCCGTCCACCGATCCCGGGGCGGTGCCCACAGTCGCGGCGGCGGTCACCGCAGTTGGATGGGCCGCCGCCACCTCGGCCGTCGGGTCCCCCGGGTCCCCGGGCAGGGCCTGCACCGCCACCCCCTCCTCCGGCGGCGGGGGAGGGGGTGCTTCTCCGACGTCGACCCGCAGTGAGAACAGCGTCGAACGCAGCCCGAGGCCGGCGTCGAAGGCGATGCCGCTGACGGTGCGGGGGCCGGCCGAACCATCCAGGGTGACCTCCAGGGCACGACCCGACGGCCCGGTGCGGGTCACCCTCGCCCCGGTGAGCTGGCCCGGGTAGCCGAAGCGGCCCCGCACGTCGCGCAGCGCGACGGTGAGGCTCCACGGGAGCGGGTCCTTGGTCGTGTAGGGCGCCGGGCGCAGGTAGCTGGGCTGGCCCACCGTCCCGAACCCCTCCTCCGGGCTGGCCGAGAAGCCGCCGCCGTTGGCCGAGTACACCGTCGAGGCGAGGGCGCCGCCGAACAGCAGCACCTGGGAGGCGGTGGCGTCGACCGCTTTGTTCATGGCCCCGTACTCGGCCTGGGCGCCCAGGTAGACCTGGCAGCGCTGGGTCTCGCACACCTCGCCCGAGGCGGCCATGGCCCGCAGGGCGTAGGTGCGGGCGGCGATGGCCTGGGCCCGCAGGGACGCCGGCGGCCACGAGGGGTCGAGCACCTCGCCCATGCCCTTCAGGTACTGCTCGACGTCGAGTTGGTTGACGAGGCGCAGCGAGGCGGCGGCGGCGGTGGCCTCGATCATGCCCCGGTAGCGGCGCTGGCGGGCCGGCAACGAGACGGTGCCACCGTCGGCCGGCACCGCCCACAGCGGGCGGGCAGAGACGGCACCGGGACCAGGCGCCGGTTGGGCTTCGGGCGGAGCCGGCTCGCCGGGCGGCGCCGGCACCGGGTCTTCGGGGACGGGCGGAGCGGTGGGAGGCGGTTCGGTGGTGGGCGTGGGAGGGGTCTCGATGGGCGGGATCTGGCGCCGGCTGGCGGCCAGGACGAGCCGGCCCAGGCTCCGGCCACCGGTGCGCTCGGCCCGGTAACGGCCCTGCTCGAACACGATGCGAGCCTCGCCCCCGGGCGGAACGCGGACGGGGAAGCCGGCTCCCTGGCTGCCGCTCGGGGTGTCTCGGATCTCGCCCCCGTTGGGGAACTGGACCACGGCCGTGGCCGGAACCGAGGTGCGCCGGGACCGGGTCGGCGTGGCCTCGAGCACCGGGACCCGCACCGTCCCCCGGGACCTCCCGGGCCTGGTACCCGGATAGAACTGGGCCAGAATCTTGTCGGTGCTGGCGCCGGCCCGACCCATCCAGAAGGCGCCGTCCTGCGCCATCCCCACGCCGTGGCCGAAGCCCCGTCCGTCGATGACGAGGACGGGGACGGTGGCCCTCGCCGGTACCGGCAGGGCAGTGGCGGCGATCACCAGTGCGGTGAGGACCCGACGCACAGCAGGCCTAGTTTGGCCAGATGCCGGGGCGCGGCACGAATCCGCTCACGGTCGTGCGACTACTTCTGGGGGTTCGGCCGCCGTGTCAGGAGCAGTTCGTCTTTTCCTAGACTCACCGCCATGATCGACCCGCTGACGCCGTCGACGGGCTGGGGCGTGCTCCACCTGTTCTGCCGGCTCACGGCCGCCACCGACAGCCAGGCCGTCATCGGCGCCGTGAAGCAGGCAGCCGCCGGCGACCACCAGGTGATCACCTTCGCCGTGCTGGGTCACAAGGCCGATGTCGGGTTCATGATGCTGGGCCCCGACCTGTGGGCCCTGCGGCAGTTCCAGGCGGCCCTGCAGCGGGCGGGACTGGACGTGGCGCAGTCATACGTGAGCCTCACCGAGGTCTCCGAGTACGCCCAGGGCATGCCCGCCGAGATGCTCGACGCCCGCCTCTACCCGAAGCTCCCGCCCGAGGGGAAACGGGCCGTCTGCTTCTACCCGATGTCGAAGCGGCGCAACGTGGACCAGAACTGGTTCACCCTGCCCTACGACGAGCGCAAGGAGCTGATGTACGAACACGGCGCCTCGGGCCGCAGGTTCACGGGCCGCATCCTGCAGCTGATCACAGGCTCCACCGGCCTCGACGACTACGAGTGGGGCGTCACTCTCTTCGGTGTCCACCCCGACGACCTCAAGGCCACCGTCTACACGATGCGCTATGACCGGGCCTCGGCCGTCTTCGCCGAGTTCGGCCCGTTTTTCAGCGGGATCATCGCCGACGTCGAAGAGGTGATGGCCGAGATCGGCCTCGGCTGATCTGTGCCGACGCCGGGTCGGCCCGGCCGGCGCCGCGCCTACCATGGCAGCGATGCCCGAGACGGCGAGCCTGGCCAGCCTCCCGTCTACGCGGCGTGCCATCCTGGTGAACCTGAAGAAGCGGGGAGAGGCCCGGGCCGAGGAGCTGGCCGGGGAGCTCGGCATCACCGCCAGTGCCGTGCGCCAGCACCTGGGGGGACTGGTGAGCCACGGCTTCGTCAGCCACCGGGAGATGAAGGGCGGCCCCGGTCGTCCCAAGCACGTCTACTCCCTCACCCCTGAGGCGGAGAGCCTCTTCCCCAAGTCCTACAGCGACCTCACCAACGAGGTGCTGTCCATCGTGGCCGACGAGGACCCCAAGCTGTTGGAGCTCGTCTTCGAGCGTCGTCGCGACCGGCGCATCGCCCAGGCCCAGCTCCGGCTCGAGGCCCGGGCCACCTTCGCCGAGCGGGTGGCCGAGATCGCCACCATCCTCGACGAGGACGGCTACCTGGCTCAATGGGAACAGCTCGACGACGGGACCTACCGCATCACCGAGCACAACTGCGCGGTGCTGGGGGTGGCCCGCCGCTTCGGCCAGGCCTGCGCCAGCGAGGTCGAGTTCCTGCGGTCGATCCTGCCCGACGCCAGCGTCGAGCGGACCTCCCACATGATGGCCGGCGCCCACCGCTGCGCCTACCTCATCACCCCCGCCGGCGCCCCCGGCTAGGGCAGCGGCAGAAAAGAAAGGCTTTCTTTCTAATCTTCTCCGAGGTAGGCCTTGCGGACCTCGTCGTTGGCGAGCAGGTCCCGGCCCGTGCCCGACAGCACGATGCGCCCCGTCTCGATCACGTAGGCCTCGTCCGCCAACGACAGCGCCGCCTGCGCGTTCTGCTCGACCAGAAGGATCGTGGTCCCCTGGTCCTTGAGCTCGCTCACCGTGGCCAGGATGCGCTGCATCATGATCGGCGACAGCCCCATCGAGGGCTCGTCCAGCATCAACAGGCGGGGCCGGCTCATGAGGGCCCTTCCCATGGCCAGCATCTGCTGCTCGCCTCCCGACAACGTCCCCGCTGCTTGGCCGGCCCGCTCGCGCAGCACCCCGAACAGCTCGTACACCCGTTCCAGGTCGGCCTTCACCCCGTCTGGATCCCGGCGGATGAAGGCCCCCAGCTCGAGGTTCTCCCGCACGCTCAGGCGGGGGAAGATGCGCCGGCCTTCGGGCGAGTGGGCGATGCCTCGTCGCACTATCTCGTGGGCCGGCACCGACGAGATGTCCTCACCTTCGAAGACGACCCGCCCCGACACCGGCCGCAGCAGTCCGGACAGCGTGCGCAGCGTGGTCGTCTTGCCGGCGCCGTTGCCGCCGATGAGCGTGACGACCTGGCCGGCGCTGACCGAGAAGCTCACCCCCTTCACCGCCTCGATCTGGCCGTAGGCGACCCGCAGGTCCTCGACCTGCAACATGGCGCCCATCAGGTGGCGTCGACTGCGTCGGCGGCGCCCCCGGCGGCAGGGGTGCCCAGATAGGCCTCCACGACGCGGGGGTCGCGCTGGACCTCGCTCGGCGTGCCCTCCACCAGCTTCTGGCCTTGCACCAGGACCGCCACCCGCTCGCACACGTTGAAGATGAACTTCATGTCGTGCTCGATGACGACGACGGCCAGCCCCTGGTCCCGGATCTTGCGGACCAGCTGCATGGCTGCCGCCGTCTCCTGGGGGTTCATGCCGGCGGTGGGCTCGTCGAGCAGGAGCAGGCCGGGGTCGGTGGCCAGCGCCCTCGCGATCTCCAGGCGCCGCTGGTCGCCGTAGGGGAGGTTGCGGGCCAGGGCATCCTCCACCCGGCGCAGGCCGACGAAGTCGAGCAGCTCCCGGGCCCGGTCCGCCGACTCCCGTTCCTCGCGCCGGAAGTTGGGGCCGCGCCCGATGGCCGAGAGCAGGCCTTCACGGGTCCGGCAATGGCGGCCGACCAGCACGTTCTCCAGCGCCGTCATGTTGGGGAACAGGCGGATGTTCTGGAACGTGCGGGCGATGCCTGCCGCCGTCACCTCGTGGGGACGACCCGACAGCCTGCGGCCCCGGTAGGTGATCTCGCCCGAGGTCGGGACCTCCATCCCCGTCAGGCAGTTGAAGAAGGTCGTCTTGCCGGCGCCGTTGGGGCCGATGAGGCCGACGATCTCGGCATCGCCCACCTGGAGGTCGACCTTCTTCACCGCCGTGAGCCCGCCGAAGGTCTTGGTCACCTGGCGGGCCTCGAGTACCGGAGCCGTCGCCGGCGCCGGCAGCGGTTCGGCGCTCACGCCGCCCCACCGGCCACGGGGGCCGACGGCGGCGCGCTCATGGCGCCGGCTGCCCCCCCTTCTTGGTGCAGCTCTCTCTGGCGGCGGCGGCTGGGGACGATCCCCTCGGGCCGGAAGCGCATCATGAGGACGAGCGCGACCCCGAACATCAACAGCCGGATGTCCTGGAAGGCCCTCAGCTTCTCGGGGAGGATGAACAGTGCCGCCGATCCCAGTAGCGCCCCCGGTACCGTGCCCATGCCTCCGAGCACCACCGCGGCCAACAGCAGGATCGACTCCAAGAAGGTGAAGGAGTCAGGAGCCACGGAGGCCGCTACGTGGGCGTTCACGCTGCCGGCGGCGCCGGCCAAAAAGGCGCCGATGGCGAATGCCAGGAGCTTCATGCGGAAGGTGTTGATGCCCATGGCCGCCGCCGCGGTCTCGTCCTCGCGGATGGCGACCCAGGCCCGCCCCACCCTGCTGTCGTTGAGCCGGGTGAAGATCACGATCGCAGCCGCCACCAACAGCAGTTCGACGAAGTAGTAGTTGGCGAAGCCGGGCAGGCTGAAGCCGAAGACCTCGTGGGTGTCGCCGAAGTTGAACCCGCCCACGGCCAGGTCGGGAACGCCGGCGATGCCGTTGGGCCCGCGGGTCAGCCAGTCGAGGTTGTTGGCGGCGATGCGGAAGATCTCGCCGAAGCCGAGCGTGACGATGGCCAGGTAGTCGCCCCGCAGCCGCAGGGTGGGCGCGCCGATGACCACCCCGAACACGGCGGCCACGGCCGCGGCCACGATGAGCACCACGAAGAACGGCCACTCTCCCTGGTAGGTGGTGCGGCTGGCCGAGCCCATCAGCGCACCCACGTAGACGCCGACGCCGAAGAAGGCGATGTAGCCCAGGTCGAGCAGGCCGGCCAGCCCCACGACGATGTTGAGCCCTATGGCCGCGGCCGCGAACACCCCGATGGAGGCGAAGACCCGCAACCAGTACGACGAGCCCTGCTGCGTGAACGGGAAGGCGATGGCGGTCACCGCCGCGGCGGCGATGGTGATGCGGTGGTGTCGCTCGATCACCGACTGCAACCACGCGAAGAACCCGACCCGCTGCAGCACGGCGCTGGCGAAGGCCACGAAGGCGGCGAAGGAGACGAACCGGCTCGATTCCTCGATGCGCAGGCTCACCACCACCACGACCAGGAGCAGGGCCATCGACACGGCTATGCCCGCCAGCTCGACCGGCGCCGGCAACCGGTCGAAGCGCGTCGGCACCGGTCGGTCGGCAGGCAGCGACCGGAAGGCAACGCCCAGGGCGGCCGCGCCCAGCAGGGCCAGCCAGGCGCCGTAGGCCACCGCCCCGAAGCCGCCCCCCTCCTTGGCGATGGCCAGCACGTTCCAGCCCACGACCACTCCGACCCCGGTGGCGGCCGCCAGCCCGGCGCGCCTCCGCCCGGGCGCGTCCACTATGAGCAGCACGGCCGATGCGGCGAGCAGCAGCGGGTAGAGGCGGGCGCCGCCGGGAAAGCCGGCGAGGGTGACCTTCCCCGGGTAGCCGAAGAAGAAGGTCGCCCACGGGGTGAGCGAGCCGGCCACCACCAGCACGGCGCCGGCGGCGCCGACGGGAAGACGCACCGGGCCGACCACCGGGGTGACCCGGTCGCGCAGCCGGGCGAGGAACGTGCTCATGCTCTCGCCCCCACCCGCTCGCCCAACAGGCCCGACGGTCGGAAGACGAGCACCGCGATGAGCACCACGAAGGCCCACACGTCCTTCCATTGCGAGCCCTTGGGCACGTACTGGGTGGCCAGCACCTCGACGATCCCGAGCAGGAAGCCCCCGAGCACGGCGCCGGTGATGTTGCCGATCCCGCCCAGCACCGCCGCAGTGAAGGCTTTGAGGCCGGCGATGAAGCCGATGCGGAAGTCGACCTGGACGAAGCGCATCCCCTGCATGACGCCGGCCACCGCGGCCAGCGCGGCCCCGATGGCGAAGGTGATGACGATTATCCGATCGGTGTCTATCCCCATCAGCCGGGCGGTGTCGGGGTCCTGGGCGGTGGCCCGCATGGCCTTGCCGGTGCGGGTGGTGCGGACGTAGGCCTGCAGCGCGAGCATGAGCCCGACCGCCACCACCACCACGAACAGCGAGACGCGGGCGACGATGACCGACCCGAACTCGAGGTTCGGCCCCGAGATGAGGCGGGGGAACGAAACGGGTGACTTGGCCCCCAGCTGCCCGTTGGGCAGCGGGTAGAAGAGCCGCACCACCTCCTGCAGCGCGATCGAGACGCCGATGGCGGTGATGAGCGGGGCCAGCCGTGAAGCGCGCCGCAAAGGGCGGTAGGCGAGGCGCTCGGTCAGCAGCGCGGTGGCCACTGATACGGCGACGGCCGTGATCATCACCAGGGGGAGGGCCACCAGCGGGTTCGCCTGCAGCGGCTCGGGCAGGCGGACGTAGGTGAACAGGCCGGCGAAGGCGCCCACCATGAAGATCTCGCCGTGGGCGAAGTTGATGAGCTGGATGATGCCGTAGA
>JAHWJU010000120.1 GCA_019348255.1 Actinomycetota bacterium
GGTCCACGCTCGCCGCTGAGGTGGCGGCCGCGGCGCCCGAGGCGGCGGTGGCGGCGGACGCCGATGCCCTGCGGCAGCTTCTCCGTGACTACGTGTGAGCCCGGTCACCAGGCCTCGACGGGTTCCAGAATCGCTGTCTCCGGGGTCCCGGCCAGGGCCGGCGCGTTCTCCCGCACCCCCCACACCTTGGTCTTCAGGAAGCCAAGGAACGCCTCCGCTTCCTCCGTGGTGTCGAACTCGAGGTCGATCACCACGTAGCTCCGGTTGCCGACGGGTCGCTGCACCCGCTCGGCCCGGACCCCTGCCGCACGCCGGTGGTCACTGAACCGTGCGAACGCCGAGGCCCACGTCTCGAAATCGGTGATCGGGTGCTCGATGTGCAGAATCGGCATGGCTCCTCCTCGTCGGTGTCCTGGTTCTGGAACGTACGGATCACGATCGGGCCTGCCCATCCCAAGTTCCTGGGATTTGTCCCGAGTGACAGATCGGCGACGTCCGTCGGCCCTACTGTCCGTGTGTGCCGAGCACCGCCCACGCTCGAGCGCTCGAGCGAGTCGGCCGTGCCTGCGGCGCTGGCGATGACGACGCCCGAACGTTGCGGCTCGCACTACGCGACGAGATCCAGCGCGCAGTCGGGTTCGACGCCTACGCCTGGATGCTCACCGACCCCGAGACCGAGGTCGGCTGCGCGCCACTCGCCGACGTCCCGTGCCTGCCGGAGCTGCCGCGTCTCATCCGGCTCAAGTACCTCACCACGGTCAACCGCTGGACAGGCCTCGACCCGCCCGTCGCCCGCCTGCGAGCCGCCACCGGCGACCGGCCGGAGCGCAGCCTGGTGTGGCGTGAGCTGCTCGCCGACTATGGCGTGGGTGACGTGGCCTCGGTGGTGTTCCGCGACCGGTTCGGCTGCTGGGCCTTCCTCGACCTGTGGCGTACCGACCCCGACGCCCGATTCACCGATGCAGAGGCACGGTTCCTGGCGGCGATCACCGGGTCGATCACCGGGGCGCTCCGGCGCTGTCAGGCCCGCACCTTCGCGCTGCCAGCGTCTGGCCCGGACCGGGCCGGACCGGTCGTGCTGGTGCTGTCACCTGAGCTCGAAGTGAGAGTGCAGACGGCCGAGACGGACGAGTACCTCAGGGCCCTCGTCCCTCCCGAGGCGGACCGCCCCCCGATTCCCTCCGGCGCCTACAACGTGGCCGCCCAGCTTCTCGCCGTGGAAACCGGTGTCGACGACCACCGGCCGTCGGCCCGGGTGCACCTCTCGGGTGGTGTCTGGCTGACACTGCGCGCTGCTCGTATCGGCGCGGCGGGGCCCACCGAGGAGCAGGACGTCGCGGTCACGATCGAGTCCACTTCGCCGGCGGAGCGCATGGCCCTCTTTGTACGGGCCTTCGGCCTGAGCGCCCGCGAGAGTGAGCTCCTGGGCCATCTCGCCGGGGGCTCCGACACCCGCCACATCGCCCAGCAGATGTTCCTCTCCGAGCACACGGTCCAGGACCACCTCAAGTCGATCTTCGCCAAGACCGCGGCCGGCAGCCGGCGTGCGCTGGTGGCGAGAGCAGTCGGCGGCTGAGGCTCGGTGGGCCACTACGGTGCACCGTCCGTGGCCTCCCTCCTGAGCGAGCTCGCGAGCCGGCGCCAGCGGGCCCTGGCCGACATCTGCGACACGTTCGTGCCCGGCGTCGACGGGTGTCCCTCGGCCAGCCGTCTCGGCGTGCCCGAGGCCTTCCGCACCATCGCCGAGGCCAACCTCCGCGCCGGCGAGCTGCGGGAGCTCGACGCCCTGCTCGCGCTCTGGAACGGCCGGGGCACCACGCTGGTCGGCGGCGGCGGCTTCCGGCGCTTCCGTGACCTGTCCCACGAGGAGCGAGAGCGGGTCCTGCTCTCGTGGTGTGACAGCCGCCTGCCCAAGCGACGGACCGCCTTCCAGGCGCTGCGCAAGGCGGCCACGACCCTCTCCTCCATGCTGCCGGGCGAGGACGGCCGGAACCCGGCGTGGGACTCGATGGGCTATCCGGGCCCGTGCGGGCGAGTGCCGAACCCTCCGGCCAAGGAGATCCAGCCGCACGCCGTCGACCGGCAGACCACGCTCGACTGCGACGTGTGCGTGGTCGGGTCGGGCGCCGGCGGGGGGACGGCAGCGGCGGTGCTGGCCGGCGCCGGCCTCGACGTGGTCGTGCTCGAGGCCGGCGACTACCTCGACGACGAAGACTTCGACGGTGGCGAGCTCGACGGGTACTCGCGCCTGTACCTGAACGCCGGGACGCTGGCCACCGCCGATCAGAGCGTGGGGCTGTTCGCCGGGGCATGCCTGGGCGGTGGGACGGTGGTCAACTTCTCCACGTCGTTCCGCACCACGGACGAGGTCCGGGCGGAGTGGGCCGGTCTCGGCGTCGGCGCCATGGCCTCGAACGACTACACCCGCAGCCTGGATGCGGTGTGGGACCGCCTGGGCGTCACGTCCGACCACAGTCGACCGTCGCGGCGCGAGCAGGTGATGCAGCAGGGCCTGGAGGCACTGGGGTGGCACGTCGACCACATGCCCCGCAACGTGCGGGGCTGCGACGAGGCGGTGTGCGGCTACAGCCCCTTCGGCTGCCTGGCCGGAGCCAAGCAGTCGACCACCAAGACGTGGCTGGCCGACGCGTGGCGGCGGGGGGCTCGCATCCTGGTGCGCACGCGCGCCGAGCGGGTGACCGTCGAGCACGGCCGGGCCCAAGGGGTCGAGGCTCGCACCAGCGACGGCCACGAGGTGACGGTCCGAGCGCGAGCCGTGGTGATGGCGGCCGGGGCGGTCCACACCCCCGCCCTCCTGCGGCGTTCGGGGCTCGACAACCACAACATCGGCCGCCACCTCCGGCTCCATCCGGTGACCGGCGTGGCCGGGGTGTTCGACGAGGAGATCCGCCCGTGGGCGGGCGTGATGCAGGCCGTCTACTCCGACGAGATGGCCGACCTCCACGCCGGCTACGGCATGAAGTTGGAGTCGGCGCCGTTCCACCCCAGCGTCCTGGCCATGTACGCGCCCTGGAGGGCGGCTCGTCAGCACCACGACCTGATGCGGCAGCTGCCCCATCTGGCCCCCATCGGCGTGCTGTTGCGGGACAGCAGCGAGGGCGAGGTTCGGGTCGACCGCCACGGCCAGCCGGTGCTCCACTACCGGCTCAACGACTTCGACATCGGCCACATCCGCACCGGCGTGGACGGGGCAGCTCGGGTGCTCGAGGCCGCCGGTGCCAAGCGCATCTTCTCGGCGCACAAGGACTGGGTCCGCTACGAGCCGGGCCGAGGCCGAGGCCGCCAGGGCTTCCTGGACGAGGCCGACCGGTGCGGGTGGCGAGCGGGACAGTGCGTCTTCACCTCGTTCCACATCATGGGCTCGGCTCGCATGGGTGGCTCCCCCGACAACTCGGCGTGCAACCCCGATGGCGAGACCTGGGACGCCCAGGGCATCTACGTCTGCGACGGATCGACGTTCCCGACCGCATCGGGGGTCAATCCCATGATCACCATCGAGGCCATCGCCCACCTGAACGCCTCGCGACTGGCCCAGGCGCTCGCCCGACGCTGAGCGCGGCATCGAGGCCTCGGCGAAGCGGGACGCTGCTCTTCGAGTCGCCTCAGGCCTACGGCGGAGTGCTCCGTTGGCTCCGACTTCGGATCGGCGCTTCGATGAGGTGGGGAGTCAGCTCGTCTCCGACCGGGTCGAACCACGGAGCGGCGTCAGGGGCGTCAGGGCACAACTTCCACTTCCGGGCGACTCTGTCGATGCCGACGGGATAGACGTTCAAGGTCCCCTCGCGGTCGATGTGGAGCCGGAGGAAGTTCTTGTAGTCCATGTGGTGGAGGGGCGCGTAGGTCTCGTTCCCGTGGAAGCCGAAGCAGTTGGCCACCCACAGGTAGGCGGCGATGCCGAGGACGCCCCCGATCCCACCGAGGACGGCGACGAAGCCGAGAAAGACGAGCAGCGACGCGGCGTTCCCACTGACGCCCGAGGACAGCGTCGAGGCGGCGATCATGACCGCCGGCAGCGTGGCGAACAGCATCAGCGAATGGAGGAGCCCCAGCAGCAACCTCGCTGCTCCGCTGGCGTCGTGGGCCAGGCGCACCATCAACCCCACCGTCACGATGATCAGCAGGAGCAACAGGAACGCCGTCGGGCTCGACCACAGCGCCCGGCGCAGGTCGTCGAGCCCGAGCGACATGTGGGCGTTCCCGAGGTGCAGGTTGAGCATGAAGGCCAGCAGGATCTGGACGCCGCCGAAGACGGCGGCAAGGGGCAGGTTGTAGACGGGGAGAAGGAGGACGCGCTTGCGGAGGCGCTTCGAATCGGGCGCCGAGGGATAGACCGCAGCGCGCCGGTACCTCTGCTGCTCCGCGTCGGGGTCGGGGTCGCTCCGGTCGGGAAGGCCCTGCGTCGGGTGCATGAAGGCCCCGCCGCCGCCGGCAGTGATGAGCTGGCGCGATCCGCCGTCCTCTTCGTAGCGGCAGTAGTGGTGGCGCCCGCTCTTGAGGTAGAGCGCCACCCGACCACCCGCCGGCGCGATGATCTCCCGCTCGAGGTACTGGAGGCTGCGATCGGACGCCACCTCGTCGCTCTTGCGACCGCTGCCCACCTCCTTGGCCTGGCACAAGACGATGGAGTCGCCAGGCTCCACTTCATCGGCGGTGATCTCGGAGAAGTACCGCAGCTGGACCTCGTCGAGGTACTCGCCGAACTGCATGTCGATCCCCCACAGCCACCACCGGTGGGGCAGCTTCAGGGCGAAGTAGCTCCGGGTCTGGCTCGTCTGCCATGCCCCGATCGAGCGCCCGCGACAGAAGACGTTGGTGAAGTTGATGAGGCCGTCGTACCAGTCGTGGCTCCCGGGGATGGCGAACAGGTCGGGGGTCTCGGCAGCGACGCAGGGCATGGCCGCCTGGTACGGGCCGATGAGCCGGTTCTGGTACTCGCTCCGCTTGGGCACCGGGTAGACTTGATCACCCCCCATGACGAGGATGCGCCCCCGCCTGGTCGACCGGCCCTCCCCGTCCCAGTTCAGCGCAAGCTCCTCCTGGGCCAGGAGCCTGGCCACGGTGTAGGTCGCGTTCCAGCCGTCGCCGAGGTCGGCCACGTAGTCGAGCCACAACTCGGGGCAGTCCGAGTGGTCGTACACCGACGCAGGCATCAAGGCCTGCAGCTCACGGCTGTCGACGTAGGAGCTCGAGACACCCGACGCAACCACTCGGGCGGCGGTGCCCACCAGCTGATGGGGATCGAACCACCGCACCATCGGCCTGCGGACGAAGCCGAGCTCCGACTCCGAGCCTGGCCGCTTGGGGCATTCTGGCTTGGCCGAGCCGGGGCGCACGTTGAGATATCCCATCCGCGACATTCTTACCCTGGGATCGCGGACGTGGTCAGGTCGGCGGACGCGCCGTCGAAGCATGACCTCGCTGAGCGTTTGCCCGGGCTCCCACAGGGAACGCACTAGGCCATGGATCCCAAGCTGGCCTTCTTCTTCTACCTCGCCGCCGTGGTGTGCTTCGCCCTCGCCGCCTTCAGCCCGGCGGGCCCCGGGCTGGGTCGCACCGGCGCCGGCGTCGGTGGGCGCATCGGCCTGGTGCCGCTCGGCCTCGGGCTCTGGCTCTTCCCCACCCTCTGGGCGACGGGCGGAGCCGCCTTCTGACCGGCACGTCAGCCACACCGGGAAGGGCTACGCCACCGGCGCAGCAGGACGGCTCGTCGAGGAGGCCTTCAGCCTGCCGGAGGTGCAGTGGGTCGAGATCCGCTGCGACGAGACCAACCTGGCCAGCGCAGCCGTCCCTCCTCGTCTCGGGTTCCGGCTGGCAGGGGTGGAAGACCGCACGCCGAGGACGCCAGCAGAGACGCAGCACGAGATGGTGTGGGTGCTGCATCGCCAGCAGTTCGAACGGACGTCCTCGACGAGACCGGACACGAATCCTTAACTGGCATGACCCCGGGCGCCTTCGCTCCCGTCTGCCCGTGACCCCTCGCCCGGAGGTCGAGGTGTGGCTCACGACCGCCGACCAGACGCACCTCCTGGAGCGCCGGGACGACGTCATCCTCGGTGCCCACGGCGCTCCGGTCACCATCACCGTGGACGACCACCGTGAGCGCCAGCGCATGCAGGGCTTCGGGGCGTCGTTCACCGAATCCGCCGCCGTGCTCGTCCACGACCGGCTCGGCCCCGGGAGGCGCGACGAGTTGATGCGCCGGCTCTTCGACCCCGAAGCCTGGCATCGGGCTCAGTCTCCTCCGCCAACCCATGGGCGCCAGCGACTTCGCCGTCGACAGCTACACCTACGACGACGTGCCCGACGGTGACACGACCTGTCCGCCTTCTCTGTCGCAAGGCCATCTACGTCACCGAGTGCTCCGGCGGTGATTGGCCGCCCGACTTCGCCGACAACCTGCGGTGGGGCGTGCACACGCTGATCATCGAGTCGGTCCGTCACGGGGCCGGCGCGGTGGTGACCTGGAACATGGCACTCGACCAGGACGCCGGTCCCACCAACGGGGGATGCCAGGACTGCCGGGGCGTCGTCACCATCGACACCACCACGGGCGGTGTCGCCTACAACGTCGAGTACTACGTGCTCGGCCACGCCAGCAGGTTCGTGGCGCCAGGGGCGGTCCACCTCGCCTCGACGGACGACGCCGGCGCCGGCGTCGAGCACGTGGCGTTCCGCAACCCCGACGGCACCCACGCC
>JAHWJU010000304.1 GCA_019348255.1 Actinomycetota bacterium
CGGCGAGGACCTGGCCCAGGTCATCGAGGACGAGGACATCACCGGCGGCGACTTCGTCCGCAACGTGAAGCAACTCATCGACCTCCTGCGCCAGATGGCCGACGCGGCCGAGGCGCCGGCCACCGCGCGCGCCTGCCGCCAGGCGAGCGACCAGCTCTTCCGGGGCGTGGTGGCGGCGGCGTCGGTGGTTGGCTCGGCCGGCGGCTGAGGTGACGATCGAAAAGGGTCGTCCCTGGGGATGGCGGGCGCCGCTCCCGCCGGCGGGGATCGTCGTGGGTTCCGACGCCGAAGCCCGTCGGGTGCTCGAGGAGGCGCGGCGAGTCGGCCGACCGTTCCCGGTGATCGGCCTCGTGGGCGGCGACCTGTGCCGCACCCTGGCGGGACCCGGCGACGCCGACCGCCTGAAATCCGAAGAGGCCATGTCGTTCCCGATCGACGTCGGCCAGGTCCTGGTGGACGGGCGGCTGCACCTCTTCGTGGCCCACCTGGTGGCCCGGTCGCGGTGGTGGACAAGGGCTGCTGTCGCCATGAACGCCCAGTGGCTGGGGGACTGGAACCTGGGACCCCGCGCCCACCCCAACGACGGCCTGGTCGACACCTACGACTGCCGGCTGCGGGCTGGCGATCTGACCAAGGTGCGGCGCCGGCTTCCGGCGGGGGCGCACCTGCCCCACCCCCGCATCGACGAGCGGCGGGTGGCGGCCAGGACCTTCGAGCTCGACCGCGCTCTGCCCGTGTGGCTCGACGGCGAGGTGGTGGACGGGGGCCGCACCCTGGCCGTGCGGGTGGAGCCCGACGCCGTGACCGTGGTCATCTGATGCGGGCCTGGGTGCTCGACGAGTCGCCGGGGCGGTACCGCTTCGGCACGGTCGAGCCGCCTCCACCGGCCAACGGAGAGGTCAGCGTCCGGCTGGTGGCCAGCGCCCTCAACCACATGGACCTCTGGCTCACCCGGGGCCTGCCCAAACCCGTGACCCCCCACGTCCCCGGGGCCGACGGCGCCGGCGTCGTGACGGCGGTGGGGGAGGGGGTCGAGGGGGTCGCCGTGGGCGACGAGGTGGTGGTGAACCCGGCCGTCTCGTGCCGGCGCTGTGCCACCTGCCTTGCCGGGGAGTCCCCGCTGTGCCCCTCCTTCGGCATCTTGGGGGAACATCGCTGGGGGACCCACGCCGAGGAGGTGTTGGTGCCTGCCGCCAACGTGGTGCCGCGGCCGGCGGCGCTCGACTGGCCCGAGGCGGCGGCATACGGGCTGTGCTTCCTCACGGCATGGCGCATGCTGCGCCGGGCCCGGCTGCGGGCGGGGGAGGTGCTGCTCGTGGTCGGCGTGGGCGGAGGCGTCTCCTCGGCCGGGCTCGTGCTGGGCCGGGCCATGGGTGCCCAGGTCTTCGTCACCTCCAGGGACGAAGCCAAGCGGCAACGGGCTCTGGCGCTGGGCGCCGCCGGCGCCTTCGACTCGGGCGGCGAGTTCGCGGTGGCCGCCGACGTGGTGTTCGAAAACGTCGGCGCCGCCACGTGGGCCTCTTCCCTGCGGGCGTTGGCACCGGGGGGCCGCCTGGTCACCTGCGGTGGCACCGCCGGATCGAAGGTCGAGATCAGCCTGCCCCGCCTCTTCTTCAAGCAGCACGAGATCCTGGGCTCGACCATGGGCTCCTACGCCGAGTTCGAGCAGGTCACAAAGGTCGTGGCCGGTGGCGTGCCGGTGGTCGTGGACGAGGTCGTGGACGGCCTCCATCGCCTGCCTGAAGCCCTGGTGCGACTGGAGTCGGGCCAGCAGCTGGGCAAGATCGTCCTTCGTCATTGACCCGGATGGTCCGCCCGGCACCGCCGGCGCCGCCCTAACCTCGGCGCCTGTGCTGTACACGGCTGAGACGTTCACGCCCCGCGAGGAGGAGATCCTCCGCAGGTACTTCACCAACCTCGACCGTCCCGTCTTCGCCCTGGTCAACCTGCCCGAGGTTGTGAAGGGGGCGCTGTTCGCTCGCTACTCGCGCTCGGCCAAGAGCCTTCGCCGGCTGTTCCTCGACGAGTTCGTGGGTGAGCTCGACGTGACCGGCGACGCCAGCATCGATGC
>JAHWJU010000121.1 GCA_019348255.1 Actinomycetota bacterium
TGGCGGCTGCGCCGCCGGGCCGCTCGGGCCCCGCTCACATCTCGCTCGCTCATGCGCCCATTGTGCCGCCGGTGGCGCCGTCGCTACGGCCCCGCTTCCTCTCCGCCGGCCAGGCGAGCCAGAACAGCCGCCTTCAGGTCGTCGATTCTGAGGCCCTGACGGCGAAGCATCGTGGCTGCAAGGCAGTCGGGCACCCTGAGAATCCCCAGCATGAGGTGCTCGGGGCCGATCCAGCTGTGGCCCAGGGCCAGGGACTCGCGAAGAGCGAGCTCCAGCGACTTCTTGGCTCTGGGAGCGAACGGCCGGTGGCCGCCTCCGGCGCCCGTGTGACGACACCGCCGCCGCAGCCACCGGCGCGGCCGGCGGCGGGGAGGGGCGGGATCGAGGGCTCCCCGGCCGAAGACCTCTTCCACCTTGGCCCTCACGAGGCCGATGTCGATCCCGAGGGAGCGGAGGGCGAGGTCGTCTTCCACCGCCAGCAGTGAGCCGCCGGCGGTGATGCCTGGGCCGAGCATGCGCAGCACCGCTTCTTTAAGCCTCGGCAGGTCCAGGCCCAGCTCGCCCAACACCTGAGCGGCACCGTTGTCGCCTTGGGCGGCGAGGCCCAGGAGGAGGTGCTCCGTCCCGACATAGTTGTGACCGAACCGAACCGCCTCCTCTTGAGCCAGCAGGAGAACCGCTCGGCCCTCGGCACTGAAGCGCTCGAACATCTACCGATCCCGCCGCAGAAGGGTCTTCATTGCGTGCTTCTTGTGCACCGCCTGCCTGGAGACGCCGAGCACGTCGGCGATCTCCTGCCACGTCCAGCCCCGGCGTCTGGCCCGGTCCACCTGGAGAGTCTCCAGCCGCTCCGCCAACTGGCGCAGCGCCGCCACCGCCTTCAACCCCACGGCCGGGTCGTCACTCGTCGCATCCGTAGCCACGGCCGTCGCCTCCTCCACGGTTGTCACCCTACGTTGACAGGCCCCCGACTGTCAACTCACATTGACGCACCCGTGCGGCTTTAGGCTTGCCCGAGGACGAGGAAAGGGGCCGCGATGACCGATGTCCCGACCGCGGATGCCGGCGCCGGCACGCTGAGCGAAGGCATCTACCGTGACGGCATCGTCGCTCTCAAGGGCGCCTTGCCGACGGAGTGGGCCGACCAGATGCTGGCCGACTTCGAGACTCTGTATGCCGAGGCCGAGCAAGCCGACCGCGCCTCTGGCCCTCACGGAGGCAACGGTCGCGTCCCCCGCGGGCCTGGGGCGGACGCCAGGCGCTACTACTTCGCGGTGCACCCCCAGCGATTGCGCGGCTTTCAGGACCTCGTCACCCATCGGGGGCTGGACGCGGTCTGCCGCGAGGTGCTGGGCGAGGATTACCAGTTCGTCGAGGTGGGCTTCGACGTGGCCCTGCCGGGAGCGGTCCGACAGCCGCTGCACCGTGACTTCCCCGTTCCCGACGAGACGAAGGCGACCGGGCGCTTGAGCTCTCTCGCCGTGAATGCCACCTGCGTCGACGTCACCCCGGAGATGGGGCCTCTCGAGATCGTGCCCGGCTCCCAGTTCGACGACGACGCCGAGTTCGACCAGGGGATGCGGGTGCCGCCGCCGCTGTACGACCGTTACTCAGACCGGGTCCAGCCCCGGTTGGCCAAGCGGGGGGACGTGTCGGTTCGCACCGGGCTGACCATCCACCGCGGCACGCCGAACACGTCGTCGCAGGCCCGGCCGGTGCTCATAGTGGGCGTCATGGGGAACGACTTCCCGACCTTCGCCGACCACGACCTGACGATGACCCGTGACTACTTCGAGGCGCTCCCCGACCAGCTCAAGGCTCACCTGCGCCGCTGCGAGATCTCCGACGGGCTCGATCGCATCGTGCAGGATTACGTCCTCGACTTCCTCCTCGAGGAGGGCTGAGGGCGCCCTACCGGCAGTCCACGCAGAGATCCGAACCGGCGACGAACTGGGCGAGGCCCTTGTGCATCCGGCACGACGGGCAGAGCCGCACTCCTTCCGTCCTCGGCCTCGGCCTCGGGCCCGGTGCGGCGGGGTCCGACCGTGGCTCAGGGGCCGGCCTCGGCCGCTTCGCCGCCGGCCGGCGTGCGGCGGGCGGCTCGGCTGGAGCTGGACGGGGTGGCGGCGGCAACGGGAACGGCGGGTCGTCCAGAAGCAGCCCGGCCTCGAGGAAGGCTTCCGCCACCGGGTCGGGAACATCGCCGTACCAGTTGCCGGTCTCCAGGCGGGTGGGGATGCGCCCTTCGGTGCGCACGTAGTCGTTGGGCTTGGACCCGCCGTTGAGCCGGTAGCCGACGACCCAGCGCCTGCCCTTGGTCCAGCGGACCAGGTACAGCTCCGGGTTGCGCCAGGTTCCGGCGGCCACCCCGGTGGGGCCCTGCGCCGCCGCGCCCACCGGAGACGCGTCCTGGGCAACTCCGAGAACCCGCAGCACGGCGTGGCCCAGGTCCCCCTTGACCGGCTCTTCCAGCACGATGGTCCGGTCCTCCACCTTCACGGCCAAGCCGTGGTCGTCGCGCAACAGGTCGGAGGCCTCAGCGATTTGCTCGTCCACCCTCTCATCGTGCCCTGCCGGTGCCATCGACGAACAGCGGCGCCGGCGCCCTCCCATACGGCGAGGGAGACTGGTCTTCTGCGATTGGAGCGCCCGCCCTCATCCGCGACCCCGGTTGACGGCGCGGTCGGAGATTGTCACCGTCCGGAAGGAGACGCCATGGCCGAGGTCGCTTTCACTGCTGGGATCACCCTCCACGACGGCCAGATGCTGAGCGTGGACGCCACCAGCGTCGACGGCTCCGGCATCGGCTACATCGCCGAGGACGGGCCTCGGACGGTGCCGTGGTCGGACGTGAAGGCGGTGATGCTGGCCACTACCGACCACATGCTCGAAAGTGGCGGGTCGCTCTTCTCCATGGCGGAGCTGCTGCAGGAAGCCGACCCGGGACGCGTCGCCGACGCCGACGGGTTGCGCCGCTTCGGCGCCCGGCTCCTGCAGCAGGCGGCGCCGCGGCTGTGCCCGCTCGGTGCCGGGTGCGGACTGCGGCCTACCCCGTGAATCCGGTGGTGGTGGTCGACGTGGTCGACGACGGTGTGGTGGTCGAGGTGGTCGAGGTGGTCGTCTCGGGGGGGCCGAACAACGTGGTCGAGGTCGTAGACGTCGTAGACGTCGTAGAGGTGGTCGGCGCCGTGGTGTCCGACGAGCCGTCGTCGGGAGGTGCCTGCTCGTTGAAGGGCACCGGAGCCTTGGCGCCACCGATCACGTAGACGGGGGTGCCGGAGGGGACTGTGTCGAAGAACCACAGCGAAGCGTGCATCGGGATGCGGACGCAGCCGTGGGAGGCGGGTCCGGCGGGGACGGAGGGGGAGCCATGGATGGCGATGCCGCCGTTGAAATACAGGGGGTTGAACAGCTTGCCCAACCGGCTCACCCGCAGCCCTCGGATCTTGCGGTTCACCTTGAACGACCCGCCGGGGGTGACGGCGGTGGCGCACTGCCCGTCGACGCAGTAGCGCTTGTTGTTGCCCGTGGAGACCGACAGCACCCGCAACAACGACCCGCCCTTGTAGAGCAGGAGGATCTGGCGCTTGAGATCGATCTCCACGCGGTCGGGCCCGCCGGCGGGCAGCATGGCCGCGGGCTCGGCTGCCGTCGCCAGCGCCGCAACCACGTCGTCGGTGGCGCGGGAGCTGCGGGGCAGGCCGTTCGCCTTCTGGAACGCCATCACCGCGTGCCCGGTGGCGGCGTCGAAGACCCCGTCCACCTTGCCGCTGTCGTACTTGAGCTCGGTGAGCCTCTGCTCGAGAGCCTGCACCTCGGGCCCCCGCGACTCCCGCCCCATACCCGGGGGTGGTGGCGCGGGAGTCGTCGAGGTGGCGACGGTAGTGGTGGTGCTGCTCGTCGTCGTGGTGGGCTCCACTGTGGTGGTCGTCGAAGTGGAGGATGTGGTGTTGCCCACGCCCGCCGTCCGCTCCTGGGCTCCCGAGCCGGTGCAACCGGCTGCGACCAGGCTGAGGCCGACCACCGCGCAGATGACATTTCGGGGAAGTGAGACTCGCACCGACCGACCTTCCATACCTTTTGGGACGCACCAGTATGCGAGAACGTTCCCTCCCCGGCGAATCGCCCCTGCAACCGCACGGTTTCAGATCGCGGCCTGCGCGGCGCCGGCGTCGGCCACCACCGGCGGCTCCGGCGGTTGTCCGGCCTGGGCAGAGAGGGCATGGGGTTGGTCGTCCAGGGCCGCGAGCACCCCCGGGCGCAGCACCCTCAGGCCGATCACCACCGCCGCCAGGCTGGCCGCGCCGGCCATGGTGGTGGCCCGGAGTCCCACCCGTTCGGCCACCGTGCCCTGCATCAGTGCCCCCAGGGGGAACACGACGGACAGCGTGGCGAAGAAGAGGCTGAGCACCCGACCGCGGTACTCCGCCGGCGCCCGCAGCTGCACAACCGCCGACAGGCCCGACAGGACGCAGATGTAGGAGCTTCCGACCAGCAACAGGCTGGCTACCGCGGCCGCGACCGACCGGGACGAGGCATAGATGCAGAGGGCCACCGACGTGGCCAGCAGCACTGAGGTGATCATGCGCCGCCGTCCGAAGCGCTGGACGAGGCTGGGGAAGGTCAAAGCGCCGATGACCGCGCCCACCCCCTGCGCGGTGGTCATGGCGCCGGTGGCGCCGGCCAGCGCCTTGGGCCCGCCATCCACCAGCACGTCGGCCATGGCCGGGATGAGCGCCATGAAGGGAGCGGCCAGCCCAGCCGCGAGTGCGATCAGCAGGACGGCCGCCCGGCAACCGGCCTCTCTGCGCACCACCCCGGCTCCCGCCCTCATGTGGCTCAGCAGGCCGCCGGCGGGCGCGGCGCCGTCCGCCCGTGGAAGCGGGACGAGCACGAAGGCGACGATGACGGCCAGGAACGACACGGCGTTGATGGCAAAGGCCAGGGCGAAGGAGCCCACCACGACGACCACCCCGGCCAGGGCGGGGCCCAACACCCGGCCCAGGTTCCACTGGGCCGAGCCCAGGCTCACCGCCCCCACGATGTCCTCGGCCGGGACCAGGTCGGGCAGCATGGCGTGCTGGACCGGCAGCCTCAGCGCCGACACGCACCCCGACAGGAAGACCAGCCCCGTCACCACCGCCGGCTCGGTCCGGCCCATCGCCACCAGCGCGGCCAGCGTGGCTGCCAGCACCGCCTCGCCGGAGGTGGCGATGATGGCGAAGCGCCGGCGGTCGAGGCGGTCGGCGAGGGCGCCTCCGACCGGCGCCAGGATCCCCATGGGCAGGAAGCCGGCGACGAAGGCCGCCGCCGTCCACACCGGGTTGCGGGTGAGACCCGTGACGAGCGCTCCCACAGCCACCGTCTGCATCCAGGTGCCGACGTTGGAGATGAGGCTGCCCGTCCACACGAGGGCGTAGCGGCGGTGCCGCAGCGGGCGGAGGGCGGCGACGGACACCAGTGGAGGTTACGAAGGGTGGGGCTGCTACTCCGAAACGGGCTCCGTGACCTACGGCTCGCTTACCCTACGGCCCATGGAGGCTACCGACGTCGTCCTGTTGGTCGCCGGCTTGGCCGTCGTGGTCGTCATGACGTCCGACGTCACCGCCACCCTCGTCGTCACCTGGGGGGGTGCCGCCGCCTGGCGGCCCAGCCGGGCGTTCTACCGGCTCAGCTGGCGGATCTGGTCGCGGCTGGGGCGGCGAATCGGCGATGTCGACCGCCAGCAGCGCTTCCTCGGCTTCTATGCCCCGGTCTCGGTGCTCCTGCTGCTCGCCATCTGGGTGGTGGGCCTGCTCCTGGGATGGTCCTTCGTCTGGCTGGCGCTGTCCCACCAGGTGCACGGCCTCACCGACTGGGGTGCCGCGGTGTACTTCTCGGGGGTCGTGCTGTTGACCATCGGCTTCGGGGACATCTTCGCCACCGGCTTGTTCCCCCGGCTGCTGACCCTGGCCGAGGCGGCGAGCGGCCTCGCCACCATCGCCCTCGTCATCTCCTACCTCCCGGTCCTCTACGGCGCCTACGGCCGGCGGGAGGCCCGCATGCTCACGCTCGATCTGGCCTCGGGCGACCGGATCACCCCCGTCGGGCTCATGCTCTCCCAGACCCCGGGCGGCGACCTGGAAACGCTCTATCAGTTCTTCACCGACTGGCAGCTCTGGACCGCCGAGGTGCTGGAGTCACACACCTCCTACCCGATGCTGGCCTTCTTCCGGTCCCACCACCGGGGCCAGTCGTGGATCACGGCGCTGGGCGTGGTGGTGGACGCCGCTGTCATCTCCGTGGCCCTGCTGCCCGGGGCCGAGCTGCGGGCTCCCTTCTACGTCTACCGACGGGGCCGGCGAGCCATCGAAGAGATCGCTTCCCGGTTGGACCCGCCGAAGGCCGGCCCGTCCGAGCTCGACAGAGAAGCCTTCCGCTACGCCTACGGCTTGGCGGAGGCGGCCGGGCTCCAGCTCCGTCCCATCGACGAGGCCTGGGCGATCATGCAGGAGCTGCGGGGTTCCTACGGCGACCAGCTCCAGTCGCTGTTCGACTACCTCGTGACGCCGCCGGGGTTCTGGGGCCACTCCGCCGGTGACGATCTGGACGAGCCCGAGCTGCCCGAGGAGTTCCGCGCCGCCATCTCCGACGCCAGCGGTTAGGCCGGGGAGAGCGCCTCGTCCAGGCCCTGGGCCAGGGTGTTCCAGGAGAGGGTGGCGCACT
>JAHWJU010000305.1 GCA_019348255.1 Actinomycetota bacterium
TTTCGCCTGCGGCTGGCTTCGACTTGCAACCACAGACCCGCACGCGGCCCATGGTGGGAGTGTAGGCCCCTAAACGGGAACGGAGAGCAGGAGCAGTTGGCGGGCGATCTCGCGGGCGACCCGCCCGTCCTCCCACGACAGCTCACAGAGGTGACGCCGCGCCCGCGCCACCCGGGCCGGCCGGATCTCGAAACTGGGGCTGGTGGACAGTTCCTGGACGAGGTTGGCGGGGATACCCAGATGGGAGAGGCGTTGGGGAACGGCCATGACCTAGGCGTCGGCGGGCGAGCCGACAACCTTGAGGGGTGTGGCGGCTGCCGTGACGGCGTCGACGCCGGCCGCCCCGGCCTGCCGGAGGGCGTGGGCCGCCGCAGCCAGGGTGGCCCCCGTCGTGACCACGTCGTCGACCAGCAGCACCCGCCGTCCCACGATCCGGGCGCGGGCGACGAAGAGGGGGCCGCAGGAGCGCTCGAGCCGATCACGGCCCGTCTGAGGCGGTCCCGGTTCTCGTGACAGCAGGTGCCTCGTCGGCACCCCCAGGCGGCGACCGACGGCGCGAGCCAGCACCTCGGCCTGGTCGAAGCCCCGCCGGCGCCGTCGAAGTTCGGTGGTGGGCGCCCACGTGACCACGTCGAACCGATCGGCCGCGGCCAGCCCGGCCATGCCCGCCGCCAGCCAGCCCAGGGAGTCGCGCCTGTTGCGGTACTTGAGCTGCGTCAACAGGTCGCGGCCGGTGCCCTCGTAGCGCAGCAGCGCCCGGCAGCGGTCGACGCCGGGCACGCCCAAGAGCGGCGGCCCCGGGGTCAGCTGGCTCCAGCAATCCGGGCACGGCGCCGGCCCCGGACGGCCACAGGCGCCGCAGGAGGGCGGGAGGAGCGCCGACCACATGTCGGGGAGGGTACGGGGCGGGTGCGACAGCCGAATATCGGTTCCAGGTACGAAAGCAGGCGCCGGTAGCTTGAGCGGATGCTGACGCTGCCCCCGGTGACAGAGCTGCGGCCGCGCCTGCCCCGGCTGCTGGCGGGCCTGGTCACCTGCGGCGTGGGTTTTTCGCTGATGGTGCTGGCCCGCCTCGGGCTCGGGCCGTGGGAGGTGCTCCACCAGGGTTTGTCGAGGCGCACGGGAATCCCCATCGGCACCATGGGCATCCTGGTGGGCTTCGTGGTGCTCCTCGGGTGGCTGCCGCTGCGCCAGCGCCTGGGCATCGGCACCCTCAGCAACGTGGTGCTCATCGGAGTCACGATCGACCTCGTGCTCCTGGTGGCGCCCGAGCCGGTGGGTGTGCCGGCGCGAGTGTCGTGCCTTCTGGCCGGCATCCTGGCGGTAGGCATCGGCTCGGGCCTCTACATCGGTGCCGGCCTCGGCCCGGGGCCCAGGGACGGCCTCATGACGGGCCTCGCGGCCCGGGGCTACTCGTTGCGCCTCGTGCGCACCCTCCTGGAGCTGAGCGCGCTGGTCGCCGGATGGGTGCTGGGGGGGAACGTGGGGGTGGGAACGCTTCTGTTCGCGGTCGCCATCGGGCCGCTGGTCCAGGTCTTCCTGGGCCGCCTCAGCCTCCACAGCGTGCCGACGCTGACGGCGCCGGCCGAGTAATCCAGGGTCTCGGCGGCCTCAGGGCGTCAGGTGCCGACAGTCCAGGAGGCGAGGTACTCCTGCTGTTCGGGCGTCAGAACGTCGATGCGCACGTCCATGGTCTCGAGCTTGAGCCGGGCGATCTCGGCGTCGATCTCCCGCGGGACGTCGTAGACCCGGGGCTCGAGAGCCGAGCCCTGCTTCAGCGCCCATTCGGCCGCCAGCGCCTGGTTGGCGAAGCTCATGTCCATGACGTCGGCGGGGTGACCTTCGGCCGCGCCCAGGTTGACCAGGCGTCCCTCGGCTATCACGAAGGTCCGCCGGTCGCCCTCCACGAGGAACTCCTCGACGAAGGGGCGCACCGCCCGCCGGCGCTCGCCGCTGGCCATCTCGGCCAGAGCCTTCAGGTCGATCTCGATGTCGAAGTGGCCGGAGTTGGCGACGATGGCGCCGTCCTTCATCACCTCGAAGTGCTCCCGGCGGATGACGTCGCGGT
>JAHWJU010000306.1 GCA_019348255.1 Actinomycetota bacterium
TGATGAAGACGCAGATCGTCTGGCTCTTGTTGAGGTTGGCGGTGAGCTTGCGCAGTGCCTGGGACATGAGCCGGGCCTGCAGCCCGACGTGGGAGTCGCCCATCTCGCCCTCGATCTCGGCTCTCGGGGTGAGGGCGGCTACGGAGTCGATGACGAGAACGTCGAGGGCGCCGGACCGGATGAGCATGTCGGCGATCTCGAGGGCCTGCTCCCCGGTGTCGGGCTGGGAGATCAACAGGTTGTCGATGTCCACCCCGATGGCGCGGGCGTAGATGGGGTCGACGGCATGCTCGGCGTCGACGTAGGCGCAGATGCCGCCGTTGCGCTGGGCCTCGGCCACGACATGCATGGCCAGGGTGGTCTTGCCCGACGACTCCGGCCCGAATATCTCCACCACCCGGCCGCGGGGCAGCCCCCCGATGCCCAGGGCGATGTCGAGGGACAGCGCCCCGGTGGCGACGGTGTCCATCGGCTCGATCGACTTGTCGCCCATGCGCATGACCGAGCCCTTACCGAACTGCTTGTCGATCTGGCCGAGTGCCATCTCGAGTGCCTTCTCACGATCCACGGAAATCCCCTCTTGCTCGTTTCGTCGTTGGCCTGGCCACCCGAGGGCACCCTACGCCGGCGGTGTGACAACTACTTACACCAGAGTAATTGCGAACGCCTGTTCGGAGCGGGATGGTCAGGCGGAAAGGGCGAACCGGCGGATGACCTCGTAGCGGGCGCCGGTGCGAAGGGTGGAGCTGCGCACGAGTGTGAGCTCGGACGCCGTCCACGATGCCGCCAGCGGCCGGCCGGCGAACTGGCGGAGGTCCGGCCCCCGGCGCCGGCTGCGAGCCAGCGTGAGGTGCCCGACGAAGGGCCGGCGTTCAGGAGGCGCTGCCCCCCACCCGGCCGTCGCCTCGACCGTAGCGGCCGCCAGTGCGTCCAGTCCAGAGACCGGCACCATCAGCACCGATCTTCCGAAGCAGGCCGTCGCCGGGCCCACCACCGCCGGCACCGGCGCCAGCCTCTCCGCCACGGCGGCCACGCCGGCCTCGACCTCCCCCACCACCTCCGGGTTCACCTCGCCCAGGAACCGCAGAGTCACGTGCCAGTGCTCGGGACCCGTCCAACGCGACCCGCTCGGCGCCGGCGGCCTGGGGAGCGCCTCCAGGGCCCTCACCACCTCCGCCGACGGCCACACCGCCACGAACAGGCGCACCCGCCCGGCTTCGTGGGCGCCGAAGGGGCCAGACGTGGGTGTCAGCCGGGCCCGGAGGCGCCGGCGTCTTCGCCGGCGAGCAACTGTTTGCGCAGGAGGTCGAGCAGCGAGATGGCTGCGAACTGCCGCACCCGCTCCCGGTCGCCCGGGAGCTTGACCATCCGGGCGATGCCCTGGTCGTCGCCGGGGAGGGCGACACCACAAAAGACGGTGCCCGGCGGCTGTCCGTCCTGCTCGGCCGGGCCGGCCACCCCCGTCACCGCGATCCCGACGTCGGCGCCCAGCACCTTGCGCGCCCCAAGGGCCATGGCTCCGGCTGCTTCGCCGGACACGACGGGCCCCTCGGGCACCCGGAGGAGGTCGAACTTCACCTCGCTGGCGTAGGCCACCACCGAGCCTCGGAACCACTCGCTGGAACCCACTACGTTGGAGAGGCGGGAGCCGACCAGCCCGCCGGTCAGCGACTCGGCCACCCCCAGGGTCCACTGCTTCGCCCGCAGCAGGTGGCCGACGGCCGACTCCATGGTCTCGTGGTCGGCACCGAAGATCAGGTCTCCCAGGATGGCCCGCACCTGGGCCTCCTCGGCCGCCAGCAACTCGCGCGCCGACCCCGCGTCCGGCGACTTCGCCGTGATGCGCACCTTGATCCCCTCGACGCCGCTGGCCAAGAAGGCGATGGTCGGCCCGGCGCCACCTTCCAGGGCCTCGAGCCGGGGCTGGAGCATCTCGGCCAACTTCGACTCGGCCACCCCCCAGGTCCGGAGGTTGCGCGACACGATGGTCGCCGCTGTCCCTGCCCTCGCCTGCAGGTCGGGCACCACCGCCCGCTCCATCATCTCGCACATCTCATAGGGGA
>JAHWJU010000122.1 GCA_019348255.1 Actinomycetota bacterium
CTTGCGAAAGCCGCCTCCCGCTGTAGCGCCGCCTCACGCCGAGGCTGCGGCCCACACTCCGACAGCAGGCGTCTCTGCGTACCTCCGCACCGTCTCGCCGTCTGGGGATGCGCTGGACGAGTGGGCAGCCGGAGCGCGACGGGGGGAAGCCGCCTCCACGTCGGCGCCGTGTCTTCGCTGGGAGTCCTCGACAACCCGCTCTTGCCAGCCCATCGGCGCACCCGGTTGGAGAGCGCCGCCGGGGCGGACATTTCTTCGAGAGGCGCTCGTGTCGCCACGGCGGCGCGCGGCTGGGAGCGGCAGCTCTCCGTGGCCATCGCCTGACCACGATCCGGTACGCCTTCTCGAAGCGCGCTGCGCCGTCGCCGCCGCGGTTCACTCGTCGCAGAGGTGCTCCAGCGTCTCGTCCGGACTCCGCCTCCCGGCCGTTGGCCGCGGGGTTCTCGCGCCAGACCGAGATTCGCGGGTAGGGCGACTATCGTTGCGGGCCGCCGCCGCTTCGGCGGCCCGCAACCGTCGGCTACTGCGCGCAGTCCGGCGTGGGCGCCGGAATGGTGAGCGGACCCTGCTCGGGCGCCTCAAAGAACGTCGCGTAGATGATGGTCTCGGTGGTGCCGGGGTTATAGGCAGAGTGCACGTGGCCGTGGCCGGAGTCGACGAAGGCCTCGCCCTGGTTGTAGGTGCGCTCGTGGCAGTCGTCGCCCTCCACGTAGGTCAGGGCGCCTTGGTCGATGTTCACCACCACGGGGCCTGCGTGGGTGTGCCACGGGAACCTGGCGCCCGGCTGCACCGTGATCCTCGCCAACGCGGTGCGCGAGGCGTCCTGCGTCGAGACGACGGTCATCTCTCCGTCGTGGTCCTTCACCTTGAACTTCAGCTCGACGCGGTCGGTGAAGACCGAGCGGTCCCCGAGTTGCTCGAGGACGATCGGAGCTGTCTGTGCCACCGATGGCAGAGCCGTCGCGCCGACAACTCCTGCCACGGCGAGCGCCATGGTGATCGCCCACATGAAGGCCGCGGCCTTGCATCGGATGTTCTTGGTGATCCGCGCACGCGTTCGGCTCAGGCCCGGCTGAACTCTTGGTATCAGGTTCCTGTACATGGCTCTGCCTTTCTTTGTCATACACGTTGGTTGGTTTTGCGTACGAACCGATCGTCTCCGGAAGGGAGAAGAAGTGATTGGGATAGGGCGCCGGAGTCCGACGCGTGGCCGTCTCGCTCCGCTACCCGGCCCGCCAGAATGTTCTGGTTCGGGCTCACATCAGCCAATGGGCTTCTTGTTCCAGATCTGGCGTTTGATCTTCCAGCTGCCGTCCTGCTTCACGAGTAGCCAGACGATCCGGAAGTTGACCGGCACTGCGTCTCCGCCTGACTTCGGCGTGAGCTTGAGGTCGACGTTTCCGACCGCGTAGGCGAAGTCGCCCATGACTTCGATCTCTTTCGCCGCCAGCTTCACGTCCGGATCGAACTTTTCAAATACGCCCTGGATGCCCGCCTGGATTCCCGCCTTGTCAGTTCGATCCGGCGCGTCCGGTGGTGCCCAGAGAACATCATCCGCATACAGGTCGTTCGCGTAACCTGCCGCGTCCTGAGCGTTGATCCTGGCGCGATATGCATCGACCAGAAGCACACGGATATCGGCAACATCACCCGATGTCTCTGAAGGCGGCATGGTCGACTCCTCTGTCGACGTCGTCATTTTCTTTCTCCTTTGTTGTTGATTGATGCTTGGCGATGCGCAAAGTGTTCAGCGGACCGTGGCGACGATCTCGAGGTATTCACTGGGCGCGACGAGGGTGCCGTCGGTGGCCCGGTTATAGGTGGCGTAGACCGCGAGCAGGTCGGCGGCGAGCCTGTCCTGGCCGTCGACGTCGAGCCCCTCGAACGACAGCCGGGTGGGTCCGTCCCAGGTGCGGAAGTACTCGAGCATGTGCCGGGGAGAGCGGTAGCGAAAGGTGAACTGGCGGGTGGCGATGCGCAGGCTGTTGATGCGGTTGCCGAACAGCTCCCGGATGCGCTCCTCCGTGCCCCACTCCTCCGCGCCACGCGGTCCGGCGGCTGTGGGGACATGGCGCTCGGTCACGTTCAACACGTCGCCCATGAGCGAGGCGGGGGTCCAGGTGGCGAGCCCGATGCGTCCGCAGGGCCTGCAGATTCGGACGGCTTCGTCGGCCGCTGCCTGCTGGTCGGGAGCGAACATGGACCCGAACGTGGACATCACCACGTCGAAGCTGTCGTCGTCGAACGGCAGATACTGGGCGTCGGCGACCTGGGTCCGCACCGAGAGCCCGAACGCTTCGGCGATGAGGCGGGCGGAGTCGAGAAGGTGGTCGACGAGGTCGGTGGCGACCACGTCGGCCCACCGGCGAGCAGCGGCTACGGCAGCGGCACCGTTGCCGGCGGCGACGTCGAGCACGCGCTCGCCGGGGTGGATGTCAAGCGCCTCGCAGAGCAGCTCGCCGTGGATGGTGCCGAGCGAGCCGATGCGTGCGAAGTCGCCGGCCGCCCAGGCGACCCGCTGACGGGCCGTGATGGCCCAGTAGTCGACGTTGGCCGCCGACGTGGTGGTCCCAGGCGCGGGCACCCGATGGCTCCGTTCGCGTCCGCGCCGGTCAGCCCTTGGCGAAGACGGCTGCGCCCTGGAACTCGACGACGACCGTCGGTTCGTCGCCCAGGACCCAAGCGTCGTGGCCGGGGGCGACCCGGTACACGGCACCTGGCGTGATGTCTCCCGTGGATCCGTCGTCGTGCTGGATCCGCAGGGCGCCGGACACGACGTAGCCGACATGCTCGACCTGGCAGGAGTCGGTGCCGACAACCGGCTTGATGCACTCGGACCACCGCCAGCCGGGCTGGAAGGTGTACCGGCCGACCTCGCCGTCACCGATGTCGACCACCTCGACGGTCGTGGCCTGGGGGCGTCGGACCTCCTTGGGCGTCGAGAAATCCTTGATGTCAACTCCGGCCATGTCGCTCTCCTCCTGATGGGTGATGTCGGGACCGTCGCGCCGGGCGGTGGAGGATGGCTGGAGGCCGCCTGGAAGCGCCTTTCAACGCGGCGCAATACCTTTGGGGGATGATCGCGATTCGGTCCGATGGGCCGGAGAGCACCGGCGTGTCCGATGGCTGACGAGCCCGTCGACTATCGACTCCTCGGGCCGCTCGAGGTGCACCGGGCCGGTGAGCGGATCGAGCCGAAGAGCCCCAAGCAGCGGATGCTGCTGCTCGACCTTCTGGTCCACCGGGGTCGTTCCGTCAGCCGCGACCGCCTCATCGAAGACCTCTGGGGAGAGGACCCACCCGCCACGGCGCCGGGCGTCCTGCAGAACTACGTCTCCGCCCTGCGCCGGATCCTGGGCCCAGAGGGCATCCAAACGGTCGGCGCCGGCTATTCGCTCGCCATCGAACCGGGCCAGGCCGACGCCGACCGGTTCGAGCACCTGATCGAGCGAGCACGGGCCGCTCGGCTGGCCGGCGATGCCGGGGGCCTACAGCGCCACAGCTCGGCTGCGCTCGGTCTGTGGCGGGGTGATCCTCTGGTTGACGTCGCCTACGAACCATTCGCCCGGGCCTCCATCGCCCAGCTCGACGCCCTGCGGGCCGAGGCGGTCGAGCTGCAGCTCGAGGCAGAGATGCTGGCCGGTCGTCCCCGCGAGGCCATCCCCGGCCTCGAGGCCGCTGTCGATGCTCACCCCCTCCGGGAGCAACTCTGGTGGCTCTTGATGCTCGCCCTCTACCGGTCCGGACGACAGGCGGAAGCGCTCCGGGCCTTTCAGCGAGCCCGTCGAGCGGTGACGGACCAGCTCGGACTGGAGCCGTCGACCCGTCTGCGCGAGCTGGAGGAGGCCATACTTGCCCAGGATCCGGCCCTCGACGATGGACTCGCCGCACCGTCGGTTCGCCGCTCGAATGCCGGCCGCCCTCGGAGCACTCGTGCCGCACCGCTCCCGCCGGCCCTAGCCGGTCGCCACCGCGAGCGCGCCGCCGTGCTCGGGTACCTCAGCGCCGCCTGGAGTCGAAAGGAGCCGGGCCTGTGCCTGCTCCAGGGTGAGCCCGGCATCGGCAAGACCCGCCTCCTCGAGGAGGCGCACCTCGCCGCCGTCGCCGCCGGCTCCATCGTCCTCACGGGTCGCAGCTACGAAGCTGAGACCGGGAGGCCGTTCGGGGCCTGGATCGACGCCCTGCGGTCGGTGGACCTCGGAGCTCTGCCCGATGCCGTCCGTGTCGAGCTCGTCCCGCTGCTCCCCGAACTCGGGAACGAGCGCCCCGACGTCGACGACCCGGCACGGCTCCACGACGCGGTGACCGCCGTGCTCACGACCATGGCCGCCGACACATCCGTCACCGTGCTGCTCGACGACCTCCACTGGCTCGACGCGTCGTCCGCGTCGCTGCTGCATTACGTGGCCCGACATGTGGGAGGGGATTCGGTGGCGCTCGTGGCCACGACGCGGGTCGCCGAGCTCGATGTCAACCTGTCTGCGAGCCGTCTGGTCGGCGCCCTGCGCCGCGACGACCAGCTCCGCTCGATCGCCCTCGGGCCGCTTGACGCCAAGGCGATCGCCGCGCTCACCGACTCCATCGCGCCCGGCGCCGATGCGGCGTTGATCGCCGAGGCCAGCAACGGCAACCCGCTTTTCGCCATGGAGATGGCGCGGGGGTTGGCCCGGGGCGACGACGCGCTGTCGAGCCGTCTCGACGCCCTGCTCGGCGACCGTCTGAGCCGGTTGAGCGCCGGGGCGGCAATGCTCGTCCCGTGGCTCGCCGCCTTCGGCCGGGGGGCGGACCCGTCGGTCCTGGCTGAGGTGGTGAACCGTCCGGTCGAGGAACTGGTTGATCCGCTCGGGGAGATGGAGCACCACGGGGTGCTGCAGGTGCTGGCCGACGGCACGTACGACTTCAACCATGACCTGGTGCGGGCGGCGGCCTACAAGCGTCTGTCGACTCCGAGGCGGGCCATGCTGCACACCCGCATCGGCGCCGTGCTCGCGTCCGCACCAGACCCCGATGACATGCTGGCGCCCGAGGCTGCCCGCCATGCCGACGCCGGCGGCGACAGCGCGACCTGTGCCCGAGCCAGCGTCCGGGCGGCCCGGCGATGCCTGCGGCTGGGTGCCTACCGGGACGCCGAAGACCACGCCCTCCGCGGTCGTCGCCACGCCCGGCGCCTTCCACCCGAATCTCGGGTCCCCATCGACCTGCAGCTCATACACACCCTCCTGCACCCGGCGCTGCGGCTCCACGACGCCGGGGACCTCGCCTCGGATCTGACCGATCTGTGCGCCGAGGCCCAGCGGCTCGAACTGAGCGGAGAGCTCTCGTCGGGGCTCTACCTTCTATCTCGGCTGCACTATTGGGGCTGGGGCGACATCCCCCGAGCCCGTATCCTGATGCAGAGGGCGTTCGATGTGATCGCCGCCGCCGGCGGTCCCCACGTCGACCCGATCCTCGAGGGCGCCCGATGCCTGGCCTACCTCGAGATCGACATGGAGCGGACAACCGGGCTGTTCGGGCAGCTCGCCGGCCTGCACGACCTGGCCACGCGGTCCCATCAGTATCAATGGGGTCTCGGCCTGGTGCGGGCGTGGAACGGCGACGTCGATGGTGCCCGCCAGGCGCTCACAGAAGCCATCACCCTCGCCGGCGCCCGGGACGACCACTGGGCGGTGTTCGAATGCAGCGCGCGCCTACTCCTGTTGGAGGCCGACGTCGGCGACCCCGACGAGGCCCGGCCATTGCTAGGCGACCTGGCGTCCGCCGCGGCGCGATTGGGCGCCGGCGGTAGCGAGGCACGGTTTGCGTCCGCGATCGCAGCTCTCTACCGAGTAGTCGACGAGCCCTCGGAGATGGACACGTTCCTGACTGAAGTCGCCGCGCTCGAGGCTATCGATGCGCGGTTCCTCATTCCCGAGCTACTGGGCATAGCTTCCCAGCTCGCCTACCGTCGCGGCGACCTCCACCAAGCCAGCACGCTTGCTCGGCGCGCCCTCCACATTGCCGGCACCGTCGACAAGCCGAACGAGGCAGCACGCGCCTCCGCCCTCCTCGCCTGCGTCGCCGCAGCCGGCAGAGACGCCGTCGGCTTCGCGGCCCACTTCAACGCGGCTCGTAAGAGCGCCATGGTGTCCGTTCATGTGGAAAACTTGCTGCGCGAAGCAGCGCGTCTCGCCGACGCCCGAACCTGAACTCGGGAGGCACCAGTGGCCGTGATCGTGGTGGAAGAACGGTTCGATCCGCCCATCGACACCGCCCAGGGCAGCCCGGTCGCAGACGCGGTCTCCCCGTGTCTCGGCGTCTACGCGGTCGAGTGGCTCAGCTCCTACATCGCCAGCGACGGCAGTCGCTGTGTCTGCGTCTACCAAGCCAAGGACGCGGAGTCGGTTCGCAAGGTATACCGAACGGCTGGAGTTCCCTTCGAGAATGTCTGGGCCGCCAGTCCCCTGCATCACGACCAGGGTGATGCCCCGGCGTGACACCGGCTGGTCTTTGCCACCCGAACCAGCGTCGCTCGCCGTACGTCCACCGCGAGTCCGTCCCGTCGTCCGAGACCTGTGAGCACGACGGTCAACGCCCGACTGGCCACCCTTCACCCCCATGGCGTCGCGGCCGAACAAGCGGGGCGCGTTCAACTTGGACCAAGGTCATAGCTGGCTACGCCAGAGCTGGCCTGCCCCATTTCC
>JAHWJU010000307.1 GCA_019348255.1 Actinomycetota bacterium
GGGCGGCTAGCGACCGAGCTCCACATCGAGGGCCAGCGTCAGGCACCGGCAGGCGCCGCCGGCCTTCTGGAACTCGCTCACGTCCACCACCTCGACCTCGAACCCCCACGCCTCGAGCTGGCGCCCCACCGCCGGCGGGCACGCGGGCATGACGACGGTCCGGCCGACCACCACGGAGTTGGCGCAGAACTGCAGGGTGGCCTCCTCGCCCAGCACGAGAGGCTCGGGTACCAGCGCCTCCATGACGCGGCGCCCGTATCGGTCCCATCCCAGGGGAGCGACCATGGCCCTCCGCTCGTCCAGGGGGCAGAAGGTGAGGTCGAGGTGGTACAGCCTGGGGTCGACGAGCTCCACCGACCGCACCGCCGCGCCGGTGAGCTTCGACAGGTAGGCGTGGGAGGCGGCGTCGGTACGGATGCGGTAGCCCGACACCAGCACCGAGCCGAATGGAAGCGCGTCGCCGGCGCCCTCGTGGGACACCCCCAGCGGAAGCTCCTCGACCCGGTAGCCGTGGTCGGAGAACCAGGCGATGTCATGGGGCGTCTCGCCCTGGCGCTCGGGGTGGCGGAAGCGGGCGGGCACGAACTGCCGGCCGTTGACGACGCCGGCGTTGGCGGTGAACACGAGGTCGGGCAGGCCCGGCACCGCCGGCTGGAGCTCGACCTGCGCCCCCGCCGACCGCAGGGCCGCCACCAGTGCCTCCCACTGCTCGCGCGCCCGGTCGGGATCGACAGCGACCTCACTGTGCATCCAGGAGTTGATCTCGTAGAGCACGCCGAAGTGCTCGGGCGGGCACATCAAGAACCGCCGCCCCCACGTCAGCTCGCGCCCGGCCGGTGCCGGCACTAGGTGCGGAGCTGCGCGGCGAGCCCGCCCACGAACAACCCCACATCGGTGACGATGCCCAGCGCCTGGTGGCTCCCGCGGTCGGCCAGCTTGGTCACCACCGACTGGTTGATGTCGACGCAGAAGGTCTCCACCCCGGCCGGGAGGATGTTGCCGGTGGCGATGGCGTGCAGCGTCGACGCCAGCATGAGGGCGACCCCCACTCCGGGCACGAGGTAGCGCATGGCGTCCGCGGCCTCGACGACGTTGGTGTACACGTCGGGCAGGGGCCCGTCGTCACGCAGGGAGCCGCCCAGGACGAAGGGCACCTGGGCCCGCACGCACTCGTACATCACCCCGCCGTCGATGTAGCCGGCCTCCACCGCGTTGGCGATGGAGCCGTAACGGCGGACCTCGTTGATCACCCGCAGGTGGTTGGCGTGGCCGCCCTCGGAGCCCGTGCCCTCCCGCACCGACACACCCAGCGAGGTGCCCATCACGTTGGCTTCGATGTCATGGGCGGCGAAGCCGTTGCCGGCGAACAGGACATCGACCCAGCCACCCCTGACCAACCCGGCCAGCGCCGGACCGGCCCCCGTGTGCACCACCGCCGGTCCGCAGACGGCCAGGATCCGCGACCCAGCTTCCCTGGCCATGCGGACCCGCTCCGCGACCCGGCCCACCAGGAGGGCCTTGGGCTTCTCCGACGACACCTCGGAGTTCATGAACTCGAAAGGCGACGCGCCGCGGGGCCTTTCGAGCGGCGCCACCCTTACGCCGTCGAAGCCCACCACCACCAGGTCCCCCGCCCGGACCCGGTGCATCGGAACGGTGCGAACACGGGCCCCTTCGCCCCGACTGCCGCGGCCGGGAGCCACCACGACGGCGCAGTCCATCTCCGGGTTGTCCACCTCCACCCACCGGCGGCCGAGCCGTACCGACGTGGGCAGGTTGGTGGTGGAATAGAAGCCGGCAGGCAGCACTCCGTCCTGGTCGCAGGAGACGAGCTCGGCGTCGACGGCCGCGGTGGGGTTGGCCCCGTGGGTCTGCAGCTCTACCAGCAGCGCCGTCAGTGCCCCTTCGTCCTCTGTCACGACTTCCAGGACGGCCTTGCTGGTGTCGGTGTTGGTGCGACCGATGACCACCTCCAGCACCCGGTAATCCGCACCAGCGGCGAGGATCACGTCCATCACCTTGGCGAGGATCAGCGAGTCGATGATGTGGCC
>JAHWJU010000036.1:0-9884 GCA_019348255.1 Actinomycetota bacterium
CCCACGACCTCATAACCCTCTTCCTCGAGGGTCTCTTTGAGGTCGAGCCGGACGATGGCCTCATCCTCGGCAATCACCACGCGTACGCCCAAGCTGCGTCGCTCCTTCCTCAGCGGCCTTCGCGTACGAGCCGGTCTAACAGGTCTTCGCGGGCCCGCTCCAGCTCGACCACTGTCGCGGCCAGTCGTTCGCGGCTGCGGAACATTGCGTCGGCATGGCGTTGAGCTTCGCGGTGCTCCTGGGCCGCCAGCGGCGTCTCGTCCACCAGTGCCTGCATCCTGGTCTCGTCGGCCGTGTCGCGGAAAACCAAGAACTGCTCGTCCAACACCGCCAGCTCCTCGCGGGCCCGGCGCAGCCGGTCGCCCAACTGGCGCAGCTTTGCCTCTATGGCGGCGCGGGACACGAGCGGCAGTCTAGAGAGCGTGCCCCCATCTAGCTTTGACCGATGCGGCGCCTGGCACTGCTTGCGTTGATCTGGGGCTGGTCCTTCCTCTTCATCAAGGTTGCGGTGGCAGGAATGACACCGACGGCGGTGGCGGGTGCTCGGATAACCCTGGGCGCGCTGGTGATGGGTGCCATCCTCCGCGCTCGCGGCGACCGCTTGCCCCGCCAGCCGCTCATGTGGCGTCACTTCGTCGTCATGGGCCTCGTGCACAGCGCGGTGCCGTTCACCCTGCTGGCCTGGGGCGAGGAGCGCATCACGTCGGCCCTGACCGCCGTCCTGAACGCCTCGACGGCGCTGTTCGCGGCGGCGCTGGCCGCGCTCCTGCTCCACGAGCGGCTCCGGCGTTCCCAGCTGGCTGGTCTCGCATTGGGCTTCGTCGGTGTGGCGGTCGCCGCCGGACTGGGCGCCGCCGACCTCAGTGGCTCTTCACTGGGAGGGGCAGCGGCTGCCGTCGCCGCCTCCGCCTGCTACGGGCTGGGGTTCACCTACGCCCGCCGTCACCTGTCCGACGTCGCCCCTCTCACGGCCGCCGCCGGCCAGCTCCTAGCGGCCACCGTGCTCATCGCACCGTTCGCCATCATGACCACGCTGCGCCACGGCATCGACCTGGCGCCGCACCGCCTGGTGGCGGTCGCAATCCTGGGCGTAGTGGGCACGGGGCTCGCCTACGTCCTCAACTACCAGTCGATCGCGGCGGTGGGGCCCACCCGGGCATCCGTGGTCACCCAGCTGGTCCCGGTGGTGGCCGTGACGGTGGGAGTGGTGTTCCTCCGGGAGCCGTTCCACCTGCGCCTGCTGGCCGGTGGCCTTCTGACCCTGTTCGGGATCGCCCTGCTGCACGAGCGGATCCGACGGTTCAGGTCGGTCCCGGTCGCCTCCTGAGACAGGCAGATCAGCGACCCACGATGTATGCGTCCCGGAGCACCGACGCCTCGAGCTCCATCTCCTCCAGCCGGTGCTTCACGACGTCACCGATGCTGAGGAGCCCCCGCAACACGCCGTTCTGAACGACGGGGAGGTGGCGGTGGCGGCTTCTCGTCATCTCGGCCATGGCCTCTTTGATGGTGGTCTCCGGCGAGCAGACCGGGACCGCCTTCGACATGACGGCACTGACCTTCATCTCCAGCAGCCCAGACCCGTGCCTGGCCAGCCCCCGTGTCACGTCCCGCTCCGAGAGGACACCGTCCAGCCGCTCGCCGTCCGCTGAGACCACGAGGGCGCCGATTCCCTGAGAGGTCAGACGGTGAACCGCGATGGCCACGTTCGCGTCGGGGCGAATGGTCTCGACCGCGTGGCCCTTCGCCGCGAGGATCACCTCGACCTTCATTGGAACCTCCTTGTCCCTGAGTCGTTCCGATCATCCCGCGTGGGTGGGCCGCGCACAATGGCCGCGAGGGCGAAAGGTCCCACAGCCGCAGTCGGTAGGCTGGCCCCGGTGCTGCTCGAGCGAATGCCGCTGTGGCTCGCCCACACCAACGCCTGGATCGTCTCGGCCCAGGGTGCCGGCGGAGAGTGCGTGCTGGTGGACGCGCCCCCCGACCCCAGGGCCATCCTCGATCGGCTGGACCACCATGGAATCCGGCTGGTGGCCCTGCTGACCACCCATGGCCACATCGACCACGTTGGCGGGATCGCCGAGGTGGTGAAGGCCCAGAACCAGCCGGTCCCGGTGCGGCTGCACCAGGCCGACCACTACATGCTCGACGACCCGGTCGGGACCAGCGGGGCCTTCGGTCGCTTCCTCGAACAGGCAGGGCTAGACCTCCGTCCCCCGGAGGTGGTGGAGGGCATCACCGACGGCGAAAGGATCTCCGGAGCCGGCATGACCTTCACCGCCCTGCACACACCCGGTCACACCGAAGGGTCGGTCTGCTTCCTGCTCGAGGCGGAGGGCCATCAGCCGGTCATGTTCAGCGGTGACCATCTGTTCAAGGGGTCCATCGGTCGCTTCGACCTGCCGGGGGGCTCCTTCGAAAAACTCATGGCGTCGATGGCAGAGAAGATCCTTCCCCTCGACGACGATATCGCCGTCCTGCCCGGTCACGGCCAGTCGACCACGATCGGCCACGAGCGCCGGACCAACCCGTTCCTCCTCCAGCTGCGCCACCAGCTGGGGCAGTCGCTCAGCTAGACGGTTCCTCCCCGTCGGGGAGCCCCAATTGGGCGGCCATGAAGCCCAAGGTGTCGACCTGCAGCTCGATCGTTCGGGAGACGGCCCGGCTGGAATGACCGACCCCGTGTTCGCGACGGATGACGATGGGCCGCTCGCCGGAATCGGCCGAAGTGGCGTGCTGCAGGGCGGCACACAGCTTGCGGGCGTGCAACGGATCCACCCTGGTATCGCCCTCGAACACGGTGAACAACACGGCGGGGTAGCGAGTCCCGTCCACGACGTGGTGATAGGGCGAGTACGACAGGAGCCACTCCAGCTCCTCGGGATCATCGGCCCGTCCGTACTCGTCGTTCCAGGTCTGGCCGAGGCCGAAGCGTTCGTAGCGGACCATGTCGAGAAGCGGCGCACTGCACACGGCGGCGCGGAACAGCTCCGGCCGCTGGGTGACGGCTGCACCGACCAGGAGGCCACCGTTGCTCCCCCCGGCGACGCCCAGGCGGTCGGGAGAGCTGTAGCCGTGGTCGTTGAGCCACTGGGCGGCGGCGAAGAAATCGTCGAAGACGTTCTGCTTGTTCTCCCGCATCCCGCCCCTGTGCCATTCCTCGCCGTACTCGCTTCCTCCGCGGAGGTTGGCGATCGCGTACACCCCGCCCCGCTCCACCCAGGCCAGGATGGTGGCGGCGTAATCGGGGGTCAGTGCCACGTTGAACCCGCCGTAGCCGTACAGGATCGTCGGCCGTGGGCCGGTTGCAGGATCGTTACCGTCGATGACGAACATGGGGACTCGGGTACCGTCAGCCGACGACACGAAGACCTGGCGCGTCCGGAGCCCTTCGGGCGTGCTCTGTCCGGGGGACTGGGCCCAGAGGGTGGGCTCGCCCGAGCCGATGACATGGTGGAGCACCCGGAAAGGCGTGACGTGGTCGACGTAGCCGATCCAGACGTCGTCCCCGCCGCCCGGACGGCTGGTGACCACCGCCGAACCCCGGCCCGGGAGGCTCAGGTCGTACCGCCACGCTCCCCCGTCGCGCCCGTGGACGCTCACCTGGCTCACCACATGGTGTTGCCGCACTGCAACCACTGCTTGGTCGGTGACCGTGTACCCGGTGAGCACGTCGGGGGCTTCGGCCAGCAGGTCCTCCCACTGCTCGTATCCCGGAGACTCCGGCGGGCAGACGCACAGCCGCCACCGTGGCGCCTCCCGGTTGGTGAACAGATACAGCCGCCCGTCCCTGCCGACCTCTCCCGAGGTCTGGGCGTCGACGCCTTCCTGGACAGTGTGGAAGGTGCCGTCGCCGCCGAGGTCACACAGGTAAAGGTCGTTGCGGGGCGCAGTGCCGAGGGCGACGCTCACCGTCAGCCAGCGCCCGTCGGAGGAGGTGGCAGTGCCGAAGTAGGCGGTCTTGTCGATACCCTCCCCGAAGAGAACGCTGTCGTCGCAGCGCTGGCTACCCAAACGGTGTCGCCACACGCGGCGGTGGAACTGCTCCTCCCCAGGAGGCAGCTCCCCGTCAGGAAGGCGCCCCACGTAGATCAGCTCGCTGCCTCCCGCCAGCCAGGCGACGTCCGGCCCCCGGCCGAGCAGGATCGGGCCGTCCACGGTGCGTCCCGTGGCGACGTCGAGCACATGCAGGACACCCTCCTCCCGCCCTCCCTCCGACGTCACGAACGCAACCAGGTCCCCTTCCTTGGACGGGGCCACCAAGTCGAGCGTGGTGGTGAGGCCGGGGTCGAGGGCGGCTGGGTCGATCAGGACGCGCTCCGGCCCACCGGGTTCGACGGCCACGTACACCGCATGCTCCTGTCGGGGGTCGCGGCGCAGGAAGAACGTCCGGGACCCGATCACCGTCGGCAGGCCGACCATCCCGGGGAGCAGCGCGGTCAGGCGCCCCCGCAAGCCCTCTCGACCCGGCGCCGCCTCGAGCACGCCTCGGGCCAGGGCGTCCTGCTCATGGCTCCACCGCTGCGTCCGAGGATCATCCGGGTCCTCGAGCCACCGGTACGGGTCGGGCACGGGCCGGCCGTGCATCACCTCGACGAGGTCGAGACGCTCGGCTTCCGGATAGGCCATGGCGCAGGGTAGGGCGTTTCGTCCGGGAGCCAGATGGGGATCTCGGCCAGGATGAACTCGAAGACGAAGCGCAGGGCGGCCCGCGTCGCCGCCGAGAGCCCGTGGCCGGCTCGCATGGCCCGGGCAGGGCTGGTGGCGAGGGGGCTCCTTCACGGTGTCGTGGGCCTGATGGCACTGCGCATCGCCGCCGGCAACCCGCAGGCGCGGGCCGACCAGCAGGGAGCGCTGGCGGCCGTGGTCCGCCAGCCTCTGGGGCGGCTGTTGGTGTTGGCGCTGGCCGTCGGGCTCCTGGCCTATGCCACCTGGCGGCTGGTCGAGCCCGCAGTAAACCCCGAGGGTGATGGGGCCCTCAAACGGGTAGGGCTGGCCGGCCGTGGGCTGTTGTACCTGGGCCTCAGCTGGACCGCCTTTTCCTTCTTCACCAGAGGACGCAATGCCCGGGGCGGCCACGAGCAGCAGGACATCACCGCCCGGGTCCTCGCGTTGCCGTTCGGGCAGGTGCTGGTGGTCGCTGCCGGGCTGGCCCTCGTCGGCATCGGCCTCTGGAACGGTTGGAGCGCGTTCAGCCGCTCGTATGAGAAGGAGCTCAAGGAGTTCGAGATGTCCCGCTCCGAGCGCCGCTGGACGAATGGCGTGGCCCGCGGAGGCCTGCTGGCCCGGATGGTCGCCTACGTCCTGTGCGGTGGATTTCTCGTGCGGGCGGCGCTGCGGTTCGATCCCCGACAGGCCGTAGGGCTCGACGCGTCGCTCGATCAGCTGGCAGGCAAGCCCTCCGGTCCCGCCCTCCTGGTGGCGGTGGGGGTCGGCCTGATCGCCTTCGGGGTCTTCCAGCTGTTGCTGGCCCGTTACCGGCGCGTGTTCGGCTCCTAGCCGGGAGGCACGGCCAGACGCTGGCGCACCGGATGATCCTCGTCGAACGCCAGATCCTTCTCCAGGTGCACGATGGTGCCGGCCTCGGGTTTGGACGTGAACTGCACCCGATCGACGAGTTCCCGGATTAGACCGAGGCCCCGCCCCGACTCGGCCGTCCCCTCGGCACGGGCCTGGCCGACGTTGGTGTAGTCGAATCCCTCGCCGGCGTCTTTGACCCTGATGGTGCAACGCGCTTCATCGATGCTGATCTGCACCTCGTACTGCACACCGTCGTTGGCGTGGTCGAGGACGTTCGTACATGCTTCCGTCAGCGCCAGGGTGATGTCACCGAGGCAGCCTGGCTGCACCCCCACCTCGCCCAGAGCGAAGCTGCAGATGTGCCGCACCACTGGAACCGACATTGCGTCCCGGGGGAGGAAGAGCGAGAGGTTGACCTCGAGCGACATCACTCCGGATTGTTCCCGCTGCACCGAGAAATTACCCCTGAGGCAGCGAACGACCGTTCGGCCGGCGGGCCGAAGAAGCCGCTCTCGCTCAGCTAGGGTGGCGGCACGCGGCGGTGCTGGAATCGGCAGACAGCGACGGCTCAAACCCGTTGGTCCGCAAGGACGTGTGGGTTCGATCCCCACCCGCCGCACCGTTCCACATGTGGGCGGCAGAAGCTCAGCGGAGTGAGTCGACCCATGCCTGGTGGAGCACGCCGTAGCGGCTCGAGGCGGAGTTCATCAGCTCCGAAGGCGGACCATCCTCCACCACCTCCCCGGCCTCGACCACCAACACGCGATCAGCGATCTCCACGGTGGAGAGGCGGTGGGCGATGATGATTGCGGTGCGCTCGGCCAGAAGGGTGCGCAGGGCGCGCTGCACGAGGCGCTCGGAGGGGATGTCCAGCGACGACGTCGCCTCGTCGAGGATGAGGACGCGCGGGTCGGCCAAAAAGGCGCGGGCGAAGGCCACCAGCTGGCGCTGACCGGCGGAGAGCCGCCCACCGCGTTTGCGCACGTCGGTGTCGTAGCCGTCGGGCATGGCGGCGATGAAGGCGTCGGCTCCGATGACCCTGGCCGCTTCCTCGACCTCGGCCCTCGTCGCCGTCGGCCGTCCGAAGGCGATGTTGTCGGCCACCGAACCGGAGAAGAGGAAGCTCTCCTGGGTCACCATCACCACGGCTCGCCGAAGGGTGTCGTCGGAGAGCTGGCGCACGTCCACCCCGTCCAGGAGCACCCGCCCCTCAGTGGGGTCGTAGAACCTGGCGACGAGGCGGACCAGTGTCGACTTCCCGGCGCCAGTGGGACCGACCACCGCGATGGTCTGGCCGGCCGGGATGAGGAGGTCTACCCCGTGCAGCACCTCCTCCGAGCGGTACGCGAAGCGAACGCCGTCGAGGCGGACCTCCCCCCGCACCTCGGACAGCCCGACAGGCCGGTCCGGCTCTGCCACCGCAGGCCGCTCTTCGAGCACCCCGGACAGCTTCTCCAAAGCGGCGGCGGCGGACTGGAACAGGTTGTAGAACTGGCTGAGGTCCTGAACCGGCTCGAAGAAGCGGCGTACGTAGAGCATGAAGGCAGCCAGCGTTCCCAGCGTCATCTGACCGCCGACGACGCGGTAGCTCCCGATCAGAAGCACCAGGGCCAAGGTGGCGCGCCCCATGGCGGTGACCCCAGGCCCGTAGATCGCGGCCAGCCGGTTGGAGCGGAGGTTGGCATCCAGCAGCCTCCCGTCGAGGTCCTGGAAGATCTCTTCGTTGCGCGCCTCCCGCCGGAACGCCTGCACGGCGCGGATGCCGCCCAGCGACTCCACGAAGTGGACGATCACCAGTGCCACCGCCTCCCGGGTCTCCCGGTAGACCTCCTCGGCCCGGCTGCGGAACCACCGCGTGAGCAGCAGCACGAACGGGAAGACAGCCAGAGCCACCAGGGCCACCTGCCAGTCGAGCACCAACAACAGGAGTGTGATCCCGAAGATCGACAGGCCGCCGCCCGCCACCTCGAGCATTCCCGACCCGAGCAACTCCCAGATGGCCTCGACGTCGGAGGTGAGCCGGGAGATGACGCGGCCGGAGGTGTAGCGGTCGTGGAAGCTCAGGCTGAGGCGCTGGAAGTGGTCGAACAGGCGCTTGCGCAGGTCGAACAGGACGTCCTGGGCCAACCTCCCCATGACCGACAGGAACGCGTACTCGAGCACGGCCCTCACGATGACGACGACTCCGAACACCGCCACGATCGCCACCAGCGGCCCCAGCCGCCCGTCCTGGCGGATGGCCGGGATCCCACGGTCGATTCCCATCTTCACCAGCACGGGTCCCCCGAGGCGGGCGAGGGTCTCGAACACGATCACCGCGGCGGCGACGGTCAACGGCCGCCGTCGAGGGCGCAGCAGCGACGAGAGCAGGCGCCGGCTTCGTCCCCTTAGGAACCCTCGGATGCTCGGCGGGCGCTCATCGGCCTCTTCGGCGGCCACGCCCCGCCAATGCTCCGGCGCCAGCGTCCCGCTCACGCCGACCTCGCCTCGGTGCGAGGGCCGCCTTCGCCCTGCGCCGGCCCTTCCGCCTCCTGGCTCAGGACGGCGGCGTAGGCGGGAACCCGTTCCATCAGCTCGCTGTGGGTCCCGGTGGCGGCGACGGTGCCCTCGTGGAGGAAGGCCACCCGATCGGCCAGCGCCAGAGTCGACGGGCGGTGCACCACCAGCAGGGCGGTTACCCCGCCCAGGACGGAGCTGAGCGCTTCCTCCACGAGCGACTCGGTGTGGATGTCGAGAGACGACAGCGGGTCATCCAGGACCAGCACCCGGGGCCGGCCGATGATGGCGCGGGCCAGCGCGAGTCGCTGGCGCTGGCCACCGGAAAGGGACAACCCTTGTTCTCCGACCCTGGTGTCGAGCCCCCACGGGAGCTCGTGCACGAAGGTCGCCTGGGCCGTACGCAGTGCGATCTCGATGTCGTCGTCGACGGCGTCCGGGAAGCCCAGGAGCAGGTTCTCCCGCACGCTGGCGGAAAAGAGGATCGGTTCTTCGAAGGCGACGGCGACGTGCCGGCGCAGCGACGAGAGCTTGAGGTCCCGGACATCGATGCCGTCGAGGGTGACGCGCCCCATGGTCACGTCGATGAGGCGCGGCACCAGGGCGGTGACCGTCGTCTTGCCCGATCCGGTCGCGCCGACCAGCGCCAGCGTCTCCCCCGGCTCGATCTCGAGGTTGAGACCCCGCAGGATCCATCCAGCGGGGTCGTCGCCGGCGCCGGGGTAGCGGAAGCTGACATCTTCGAACCGGATCGTCCCTTGTGCATCGGGCAGGTCGATGGCCGTGGCGGCATCGCCGATGGCGGGAGCGATGTCGAACACCTCGAAGACGCGGTCGGCGGCCGAACTCGCCTCCTCGGCCATGGCCAGGATCTCGCCCAGCGACTCGATCGGCCAGACCAGCAGGACCAGCAGCGAGACGAATGCCACCAGCCCGCCCAGGCTGAGGGAGCCGCGACCCACGGCAACTGCCCCCCCGAAGAGGATGGCGCCCAGCGTCAGGTTGGGGATCATGTCGATGAGGGCCCAGAACCGCGCCCGTAGGCGGACCTGCTCCATCGAGGTGGCGTGCAGCGCCCGTGCCTGGCGGAGGTACTGATCGCCCACGAGGCGGCGACGGCCGAACGCCTTGATGACGCGGATGCCTGTCGCCCCCTCTTCGACCAGCGTCGTGAGGTCGCCGTCGAGATCCTGCACGCGGCGAGAGACGGCGAGATACCTGGCCTCGAAGCGCCGCGACAGGACCAGCAGGGGGATGGCGGACAGGGCGGTGATGCCCGCGAGCACCGCATGCAGCCGGACCATGAGGACCAACACGATGACGAAGGTGACGATGTTGACCACGAAGAAGACGAGCCCGAAGCCGAAGAAGCGCCGGATGATCCGGCAGTCGCTCATGGCCCGGGACAGGAGCTGCCCCGACTGCCAGTTGTCGTGGAACGCGATCGGCAGCCGCTGGAGGTGGGCGTAGAGGTCGTCGCGCAATCGCCTCTCGAGCCCGAGCGCGACCCGACCGGCGCTCAGACGGCGGGTGAACGCGGCCAGGCTCTCGACCAGACCCAGGGCCAGCGCACAGCCGGCGAGCACGAGGATCCCCCGTCGGTCACCCCGCGCCAGCGGCCCGTCGATCACCGCCTTGACGACGAGCGGGATCGCGACGCCGAGGGCCAGTCCGCCACCCGCCACCACCGTGGTGAAGACCATCTGGCCGAGGTATGGACGCAGGTAGGGGTGGACGCGCCAGAGCGCGGACTTGCGCATCAGGGTCACTTTCGCGGGGGCGCGGGGGCACCGACCCTACCTGGGCTCTCCCCCACCAGAAACCGATTTCCGACGGCCGCTCCGCTCGGCGGCGGGCTACGACGACGG
>JAHWJU010000036.1:9984-21634 GCA_019348255.1 Actinomycetota bacterium
GGGCCGCTCGGGCCCTGGTTCCTCACCCGCTCGACATGGGTCAGCGCGTCACGGAGGCCGGAGATCCACTCCGATTCGTTGTCACCCACCAACTTCACGCACCAGGCGAGCGCGTCGCTGCGGCTGCGGGCGACCCCGGCCTCGACCAGGGTGTCGAGGACCATGCGCTCGCGCTGGCGGAGTCGGGTCATCACCGGGACGCTGAGGCTGGTGAACTGCACTTCGCGGTCGCCACAGCGAGCGCCCCACGCCACCTTGCGCCCGAAGCGCTGCTCGGCCTCGGCGGCGATGCGCATGCGCTGCCCTCGCGTCTCGTCCCGGAACCGCTGGATCCGGGCCGCGGCCGCGGCAGCCACGGCAGCAGAGCCGGCATCTGGCTGGAGCGAGACGTCGCCCACCTCGCCGACCACCAGGATCTCCTCGCGGTCTACCGTCACCTGGGGAGGGCCCATGAACCAGCCGTCCGGGAGTCGGCCCGCGAACCACCCTTGCAACGTCTCTCGCTGTTGTGCCGCCGCTGTCATGATTACATGATTACTCGCTTGTGGCTTTAGAGCAAGCGGCCTAGTAGATCGGCGCCTAACGGGGTAAGGCGGGCACCATGTCCACCTTCGAACCGACAGCCGGGGCCGAGCAGCACGAGCACGAGGCGGTCGTCCACGCCCATCGCCACTTCCACGTCACCCACAACCACAACCGCCTGACCGGGGGGTTCGACCACCTGTGGTCCGAGCACGCCCACGAGCACGACCATGCACCGCTGAGCCACGCCCATGTCCCCCACCAGGACTTCGAGCACGAGCACGAGGGCGAAGCCCACATTCACAACCACCTCGACCCCACCGGCGAGACGGTGAGCGAGGCGCCGGCCAAGAAGGCGCCGGCCAAGAAGGCGCCGGCCAAGAAGGCGGCGGCCAAAAAGGCGGCCGGCGGGGGCGCTTGAGCGGGAGGAGCACCGCCATGGCGTGACAGGATGATCTGCTCATGGCGGGAAGCGGGGCGGCCGATGTCTTAACCGTGACCTGCACGCGCCGCGCCCGCCGGCGCGCCACCGCACTCCAGCGGGCCCGGCGGCTGGCCCTCGTGCTGATCCTCCTGATCGCCGGCGCCGGCCCCGCCTCGGCCGAGCCGGACCCGCCACCCGAGCCGCTGCCGCCCGCCACGCCCGGTCCGCCGCCCGAAGAAGACGCGCCGGCGCCGGCGCCTGCCACCCCGCCGCTCGCGCCCCCCGGCGCCGACGAGGCCGGACGGGCGAGGGCGGCGGCCGAGGTGCGGACGGCCGAGGTGGCGCTCAAGGCGGCGACGGTTGCGGCCAAGAGAAAGGCCCGGGCACTGGAACCCTTCCAGCGCCGGCTGGCCGCTTCCCAGGCCCGCATGGCCCTCCTGGGCGAGGAGGAACGGCGGGTGGTCGAGGAGCTGGCTCACGCCCGAGGCAAGGTGCGGAAGCTGGCGGTGGCCGGCTACGTCCACGGTGGTGACGCGCTTCCTGTCGACTACCTGCTCCGAGCCAACGATCCCGCCGACCTGATGCGGCGGCGCTCGCTGGTCAAGTCGGCCACCGAGACGCGCCAGGGCACGGTGCGCGAGTACGAGGAGGCGGGCCGCGCCGTCAGCACAGAGTTGCGGGAGGCCGTTCAGGCCCTCGACGAGGACAAGGCTGCCTTCCGTCAGGCGGAGGCGGAGGCCACGACCGCGGCAGCCATCGCACGACAGCTCGAAGCAGAGCTCGAACATCGCCGTCAGCTGCTCGACTTGGTGGCCGCCGCGGCGCCCGCCCTCCCGTCGGACATCCCCCGTCTGTTCCTCGACGCCTACCGCAGCGCCGCCGCCACCCTCGCCCGCAGGTCGCCCAACTGCCGCCTGACGTGGCCGGCCATCGCCGCCATCGGCAAGATCGAGTCCAACCACGGCCGCTACCGCGGCGCCCTGTTGGCCCTCAACGGCGACGTTTACCCGCGCATCCTGGGCATCCCTCTCGACGGCACACGGTCGGCTCTGATCCACGACACCGACCTGGGCCACCTCGACTTCGACACGGTGTACGACCGCGCCGTCGGGCCGATGCAGTTCATCCCGTCGACGTGGGTCCGCATCAACGCCGACGGCAACGGCGACGGGATCCACGATCCCAACAACGCCTACGACGCAGCCTTGGGCACGGCCGCCTACCTGTGCCGGGCAGTTCCCGCCGGAGGCCTCGACACCGACGAAGGACTGCGACCGGCCTTCTTCTCCTACAACCACTCACAGGCCTACGTGGAGATGGTGCTCGGCTGGGCCCACACCTACCAGGCGATGGCCGCCGGCGGCCTCTGAGGCGGCTCAGAAGAGCGGGTAGATGAGGGGTCCCGCCGCGGTCCCTCCGAGGAGCACCAACAGGCTCACGAGCAGGAGGATGACAACGATCGGGGTGACCCACCACCGCTTGTTGTGACGCAGGAAGTACCAGAACTCCGACAGCATGCCGGTGCGGCGTTTTCGGGCCTCTTCGGCAAAGACCGTCTCCGGCTGCCGCAGAGGCTCGACCGGCTGGGGCTCATCAGGCACGGGCCACCTCAGAACTGCCGAAAGTACCTGCGGACGTCGCGTTCGGCGTCACGTGGCGTCCAATAGGAACGGGCCGCCGGGTCCCAATGGCGCTCCAGGGGATCTTGGCGCAGCCGGCGGACGAGAATACCGATGGGCGTCACGATACCGAAGAAGACGGCGCCCAGGATCACGTGGGACAGGATCCAGGCGATCGGATAGGTGGCGTAGCTCCACCCCATGAACACCGCCCGGCGAACGGGCGGAAGGGCGAGGTACACGAGCACCAGCCCGGCACCGGCGGCCCAGACCGTGGAGGCAGCCGTGGATGAGTCGCTGCGATGCCCGACCGTCCACCCGAAGACGGCCACGAAGAGAGGGAGCAGCAGCCCGAAGACCCGCAGGTCTTTGGGAGTGGGGTCTCTCTTGAGGTCGATCAGCGCCACGGCGGGTCAGTCTGGCGCGAACGAGGCCAGGTAGCGCTCGGTGTCCTGAGCCGGGACACCGGGCTGGCGGTCCTTGTGGAGCACGAAGTCCTCGAGGACCAACACGTCCATGTCTGTGGCCATGAAGCAGCGGTAGGCATCGGCGGGGGTGCAGACGATGGGCTCCCCCCTCACGTTGAACGAGGTGTTGATGAGGACCGGGCACCCGCTTCGGGCCAGGAAGCTCTCGAGCAGCCGGTGGAACCTGGGGAAGCGCTGGGAGTCGACCGTCTGCACACGTGCCGAATAGTCGACGTGGGTCACCGCCGGGATCTCCGAGCGCACCGAAGCCAGTTGATCGAGGCCGCGGGTACTTGCGCCGGCCGCAGGGGGACACCGCTTCGCCTCCGCTACCGGCGCCACGAGGAGCATGTACGGGCTGTCGTGGCCGTCGAGATCGAACCACTCGTCGGCATACTCCTCGAGCACCGACGGTGCGAAGGGACGGAACGACTCCCGGAACTTGATCTTGCGGTTCATCACCGACTGCATCTGCGGGCTCCGGGGGTCACCGAGGATGCTGCGGCTCCCGAGGGCTCGGGGGCCGTACTCCATGCGCCCCTGGAACCAGCCGACCACCTTGCCGTCGGCCAGTCGGGAGGCCACCTCGTCGCACAGCGACTGCTCGTCGTCCGCCACGTGGAAGACGGCGCCTGCCTCCTCGAGCACCGGACGGATCGCCGCTGCGTCGAAGCGGGGGCCCAGCAGCGATCCCCGCTGGCTGTCGCGGGGGCCCGGAGAGCGGGGTTTGTCCAGCAGCTGGTGCCAGATGAACAGCGCCACCCCGAGAGCGCCGCCGGCGTCGCCTGCCGCCGGCTGCACCCACACCCGCTGCACCGGGGTCTCCCTGAGGATCCGGCCGTTGCCGACGCAGTTGAGGGCCACGCCGCCGGCGAGGCACAGGTCGCGCAGGCCGGTCGTCTCCACGGCGTGGTTGGCGCAGCGCACCATGATCTCCTCGGTCACCTCCTGAATCGACGCCGCCAGGTCCATCTCCCGTTGCGTGAGCGGGGACTCGGGCTGGCGCGGAGGCCCTTCGAAGAGGTCGTCGAACCGCCGGGAGGTCATCGTCTTGCCCTGGCAGTAGTTGAAGTAACTGAGGTCTAGACGGAACGAGCCGTCACTTCGCAGGTCGACCAGGTGCTCGAGGATCCGCGCCGCGTAGACAGGCTCGCCGTAAGGGGCCAGACCCATGAGCTTGTACTCGCCGGAGTTGACCCTGAACCCGCTGAAGTAGGTGAAGGCGGAATAGAGCATGCCCAGCGAGTGAGGGAACCGCAGCTCCCGGTGCAGCTCGATCCGGTTGCCGAGGCCCGTGCCCAGGCTGGCCGTCGCCCACTCGCCGACGCCGTCCAGGGTGAGGATGGCTGCCTCCGCGAACGGAGACGGGAAGAACGCGCTCGCCGCGTGCGACTCGTGGTGCTCGGTGAAGACGAACCGCCCGCCGTAGGCGCCCCCCAGGCCGCGCCGCAGCTCCTTCGTGAGATGGAGCTTCTTGCGCAACCAGAGCGGCATCGCCCGCATGAACGACGGGAAGCCCGACGGCGCGAAGGCCAGGTAGGTCTGCAGGAGCCGGTCGAACTTCAAGAACGGCTTGTCGTAGAAGCCGACGTGGTCGATCTGTGACGGGTGGAGCCCGGCTTCGGCCAGGCAGTAGTCGATGGCGTGCTGCGGGAAGCCTTCGTCGTGCTTCTTCCGGCTGAACCGCTCCTCTTGGGCGGCTGCCACGATGTGCCCGTCGACCACCAGCGCAGCCGCCGAGTCGTGGTAGAAGCCCGAGATCCCCAGCACGGCCGTCATGGGCTCAGGCCTGTCCGGCCTGGGCCAGACGGCGCGCCACTCGCGGCGCCAGGAAGTCCGCCACGCGGCGATGGCCCACGGGATTGAGGTGTCCGTCGCTGAAGTGGGCGGCGTCCCGGAACGCACGGGGATCGGCGGTGGAGCCCGGAGGCGGCCGTTGGGCCTCGTCGACCCGCACCACCTCGATGCCGTCGGCGACGAACCCAGCCTCGTCCAACATCGGCAGCTCGTCGTCACCGGCCAGCAGGACCATAGGCACGCCATCTTCGGCGGTGGTGGCGGCAAGCCGACGGATGAGCATCGATGTCAGCCTATGGGCGTGATCAGCCGCCGGAGCCGGTGCACTGGCCGGCGCCGGCGTGCCAGAGAGGCCAGCCGCGGGCTCCGGCGGTACCGAGGGCTCGGGCGACGCAGGGGAGGCCGGTCGTGCCCCTTGTTCGGGACTACCGAGGTTGTAGATCCTGTGAACCAGTGCCGGGTTGCGCTGGATGCGGGAGGTCACGAAGCTCAAAAAGGCGGAATGGTCGGCCAGGCGGGTCTGGAGCCAGCAGAAGGTGCGAGTGCGAGGGGTGTCGAGCCTCCTCACCCGGAACCGTTCGTCGAGCCGGTAGGCCGAGCACTGCGGATATCGCGGTACCGGCCGCCCGACCAGCGAGAGCGAGCCGTCGGCTCGGGGGCTGAAGGCCGGCTTGCCGAACGGACGGCGCATGCGGTGCAGGGTCGTGTTGTCCTCCGGATCGTTGCGGGTCTCGTGGAGGAGGACCAGGTCGGGCCGGAGATGGCGGCCGTGTTCGCTGTAGTAGAGGTAGGACTGATCGGTCCCGTAGCCCCTCACCCCGCCGTTCACGACCTGAACCGGCACGCCCAGGGCCTCGGTCAGCTGACCCTCGAGCAGTGCCGCGTAGGTCTTGTCCTCGGCCACCTCGAACCCGGCCACGAACGAGTCGCCCAGCACGAGCACCCGCTTCCCACCCGCCGGCACCGGTGACACCTCCCCGCCCCGCAGCCCGATGCTGTTGATGCGCACGGGCGTGCGGAACTGGACGGGGAACGGCCGGGGACCGACGAAGGTGTCCCGCGCGCCGGGCTGCTGTGACCACCCGAGCAACGGGTCGTGGCGCCAGAAGAGCTCCGGCTTGGAGTAGGCGCGGTAGATGGGCTCGTAACCCGCAACGCGGAAACCGATCTCGAGCAGCACCAGGCACACGATGCTGGCGAGTGTGACCGCAGCCAGTCGTGAGAGCAGCGCCCGAAGGCGCCTCGCCGGCCGCCGGGGTGGCTGGTCGTGCGACTGCACGGCGACGGGGGCCGCCGGCGCGGGCATCGGCTCACCCTACTTCTCAGCGGGGCCGGCCAGGCTCATCCGCGGGCTCGGTCGAGTCCTCCCGAGGCCCGGAACGTCTCGCTGAACAGCAGGCCCACCTCGGCATGGCCGGCGGTGCTGGGATGGAACCCGTCACCGGAGACGAGTGCGGCGAAGCGACCCTCCCGCTCCGCCCGCTCGCTCGCGGCGTGCAGGTCCACCAGCACTGCTCCCTCGCGGGCCACCACCCGGGCCGTCACCTCGTTGTAGGCGTCCACCCGCTGATCGGCCAAGCTGGCGATGACCGGGCCGTAGCGGGCCACAACCGGGAGCTGGTCGATCTCGGGGGTGTTGGCCACCAGCACCTTGGTCTGGCCGCCGCGGCGGAGCTGGTGCACCAACTGCCCGAGTTGCTGCTCGTACCGCTCGGGCGCCACCTGGTCGATGATGTCGTTGACGTTGAGCCAGATGGTGACCAGGTTCGGCTCGAGCTCCAGGGCTCTCGGCAGTTGCTGGGCAATTGCCTCCGCCGTGTTGACGCCCTCGATCCCGAGGTTGACGAAGACGGTGCGAGGTGGCAGGGCCGCCCGCCGGAAAACCTCCGGCCAGGCCTGGTGCCGCGGGTCGTCGGCTCCCACGCCGACAGACTCACTGGCGCCGACCGCCACGTAGACCGGAGGCGGCGCCTCCTGGTCGGCATCGCTCTGTTGAGCCCCGTCGAGCCCGCGGGAGCACGCGCCCACGGCGAGCGCCGCGACGACCGCCCACCGCCGGCGGCCTAGCCTGCCCGCCATGACCGACCTGACAGGGGAAGTCACCGACCTGCTCCAGCACCTCATCCGCAACGCGTGTGTCAACGACGGCACCCCCGGGTCGGGGCAGGAATTCCGCAGTGCCGACCACCTCGAAGCGTACCTGGGCACCACAGGTATGGAGATCGAGGCCTACGAGCCCATCGCAGGGAGACGTTCGCTGGTCGCCCGCATCGAGGGCCAGGACCCCGAAGCGCCGACGGTCTGCCTCATGGGCCACACCGACGTCGTCCCCGTGAGCCCGGCCGGCTGGCGCCGTGACCCCTTCGGCGGCGAACTGGTGGATGGCGAGGTGTGGGGCCGCGGCGCCATCGACATGCTCAACCTCACGGCGTCCATGGCCGTCGCCGTCCGCCACCTGGCCCGCAGCGGCTTCCGGCCCCGCGGCACCCTCGTCTACTTCGCCGTGGCCGACGAGGAGGCCGGCGGCCACCATGGCGCCGAGTGGATAACGCGGCACCACTACGACGCCGTACGCTCCGAGTTCGTCCTCACCGAATCAGGCGGCATCGTCCTGCCCCCCGGCCGCTGCGTCACCGTCACGACGGGTGAGAAGGGCGTGGCGTGGCGACGCCTGCGGGTGACGGGCACGCCCGGCCATGGGTCGATGCCCTTCGCCAGTGACAACGCCCTGGTGAAGGCGGCGGAGGTCGTGCGGCGCCTGGTGGCCTACCGGCCCCGGGCCCGCGTGACCGACACCTGGCGGGCCTATGTGGAGGCCCTCGGCCTTCCCGAGGCGACGGCGGCGGGGCTGGTCGACCCCGATCGGGTCTGGGACACGTGTGCCTCCCTCGACGACCCGCGCTTCGCGGCCATGGCCCACGCCTGCACCCACATGACCTTCTCGCCCAACGTGATCCACGGAGGCGTGAAGACCAACGTCATACCCGACGTCGTGGACATCGACGTGGACATCCGGGCGCTTCCGGGAGACAGCGCCGACGACATCGCCCGGAACCTGGACGAGGCCGTCGGTGATCTGGCCTCGTCGGTGTCGGTGTCGATCCTCCAGCAGGCCGAGGCAACCGACTCGCCGGTCAGGACGCAGCTCTGGGAGTCGATCAACCGGGTGGTACCTGCCTTCGTCCCTCAGGCGTCGCTGGTGCCCAGGATGACCACCGGCGGCACCGACGCCCGCTTCTTCCGCGAGAAGGGGGCCGTCGCCTACGGCTTCGGGCTCTTCAGCCCCGAGGTCACCTACGAGGAGTTCGCCTCCCGGTTCCACGGCCACGACGAACGGGTGGACGTGGAGTCGCTCCGCCTCAGCACGGAGATGTGGATCGCCCTCGTCCGCGACCTGATCGGCTGACCGCTACTGGGCGAAGGCTCCTTCCGCTACGGGGCGGGGCCATCCCCGGACTGAGGGGGAGGCGACGCCGCCACCAAGGTGGTGGCGTAGCGGGGCTCCTTGTGGCCCGGCTGTCGCTCGAGGAGCACCACCAGGGGTTCCTCGCGCTCTGCCAGCCGGCGAAGGTCTCGCTCCACCGCGCCGGCATCGTCGAAATCGGCCATGCGCTGCGTCCGTGTCCGGAGTTCGGCCAGGGTCTGGGGGCCCCGCAACATGAGCACCGTGACCAAGGCCAGCTCCCGGCGGTCCAGACCCAGCACCTCGTCGAGCACGTGGCGGTACTTCGCGGTGCGGTTGCCGCCGCCGGCGTGCAGGACCCGCGCCAACCGCTTGGTGCGCAGCTCCGACAGCGCCTCCTCCACGATGGCCGGCGAGTAGGAGACGACGGGGTCGCGGTTGTTGGACTGGTTGCAGGCACTGACCAGGGCGTTGAGGGTGAGGGGGTAGTACCGCGGCGTCGTCAGCTGCTTCTCTGCGAGGGCGGCGACCACCCGCGCCTCCCGTGGGCTCAGTCCCAACACGAGCATGGCGGGATCGTGCGCGACGCCCGGAACTGGGTCCGGTCACTGTCGTCGCTAGGATGCAGGCATGGGGAGAGGCGCACGCTCGAAGGTCCGCGAGAAGAACGACCGCGTGAAGGCCAAGAAGTCGCGGGACAAGCGCAAGGCGCAGCAGGCGGGTGCCGCCCGCTCTGAGAAGCAGTAATCCCGCGGTTCACGGCGCCGTGGCCGCCGTGCGCCCCAGGGCGAGGATCGCCATGTCGTCACGGGGCGGGCCGCCGACGAAGTCGGTGACGGCGGCGTCGAGCGCCCCAACCACCTGTCCCGGCTCGAGGCCGGCGCAGCCCCGCAACACCCGCTCCACCCCGCTGATGCCGAACTGAGCACCATCCCGCCGGGCTTCCACCAAGCCGTCGGTGAAGAGCACCAGCAGGTCTCCGGGCCGCAGCTCGAAGGTGACCACCGACAACTCGACGTCCCGGACCACCCCGAGCAGCGTCCCTGGGCGCCCCACCGGCTCGACCACCCCGTCCGCCCGCACCACGAGCGGAAGCGGGTGACCAGCCACACACACGCGGCCCCGGATCCCTTCCCCCGCCGGCTGCAGCGTGGCGAGGCAGACGGTGAGGAACCGCTCCCCCTCTTGGAGCACGGCCTCGTTGAGCGCCCGCAGCACCTGCTTGGGGTTGCGGAGCGTGAGTGCGCCGGCTCGCACCGTGTAGCGCGCCAGTGCGGTGAGGCTCGCCGCGGCCGAGCCCTTGCCCTGGACGTCGCCGATGACCACGCCCCAGCCGGTGCCCCGTAGGGGGAACACGTCGTAGAAGTCGCCGCCCACCAGCACGGTGTCGCCCGGCGTCTTGTAGGCCGCCGCCAGCTTGAAGTGCCGGATGGAGGGCAACGCTGGCGGAAGCAGGCTGCGTTGCAGGGTGCTCGCTATCTCCCGCTGGGCTTCATAGGCCCGCGCATTGTCGAGGGCGAGGGCAGCACGGCGGCCCAGGTCGGCGGCCACGTAGAGGTCCTGGTCCCCGTAGGGCGGCCCGGCTCCGCGGGCGAAGGTGATGGCCCCGAGCGTGCGGCCGCGGGCGGCGAGCGGCACCAGCATCGCACTGCTGAAGCCCAGCTCGACGACGATTTGGCGGTAGCCGTCGGCCTGGGGCAGGCGCGCCACGAAATCGGCATCCACCAGCGAGATGAGCTGCGGCCGGCCCGACCGGATCACCTCGGCGACGCCGGTTCGGGCGCTCGGATCGTGGCGCTCCGACTGGCGGAGACGCTCGACCAGGTCCTGTTTGTCCGGATCGGCGTGGGCTATGCACACCCGCGACAGGCTGATCCCGTCCTCGTCGACGACCACGATGCTGCACCAGTCGGCCAGCGTGGTCACGGCCAACCGCGCCAGCTGCTCCAGGGTCTGGCTGGAATCGAGGGTGGCCAGCAGGGCGGAAGCCTGGGCCAGAAGGGCCAGCCGGCGCTGGGCCTCCTCGGCTTGGTGCACGGCGTTGCGCAACTCGATCTCCGTCATGACCGAACCGGCCAGCTCCCGAAGGATCTCCAGCTCCTCGTCGGACCACGTGCGAGCCTCAGCATCGATGACGCAGAACGCGCCGATGGGGTGGCCGTCGGGGCTGATGAGCGGGACGCCGGCGTAGGAGCGCACCCCCAGTTCCGGGATGGCGAGGTTCGTGGCCACCCGCTCGTCCGCCGGTGCGTCGGCCACCACCAGCGGCTCACCCGTGGTCACCACGTGCTGGCAGAACGACTGCGAAAGTGGGGTCTCACGCGCCGTCGCCGCCGGCCCCGTCAGTCCGGTGAAGCTCTTGAAGTACTGGCGATGGTCGTCCACCAGTGAAACCAGCGACACCGGTGCCTTGAGCAACCGGGTGGCCAGCCGCGTCAGGCGGTCGAAGCCGGGATCGGGGGGCGAATCGAGCAGCCCGGTGCGACGGAGGGCATCGAGACGCTCAGGGTCGTCGAGCGCTTCACCTCCGTACGGCATGAGGCCAACCTACCGGCCGCACGGCGCCGGCCAAGGGCGCCGCGCCGGGAAGGGTCAGGCAAAACCAGCCGCCCGCAACTTCTCGCCTTGGCAGGACAGCTCGAACCACACCGTCTTGCCGCCGGGGTGGGCGTCGACTCCCCAGCGCTGTGCCAGTGCAGCCACGATCGACAGGCCGCGGCCACTGGTGGCGTCGAGCGGAGCGTTCACCCTGATGGGCAGCCGGCTGTTCTGGTCCGTCACCCCCACCCGGATCGAGTCTTCGGTCAGCGCCATGCTGACCACGAACTCGGTGCGGGCGTGGAGCACGACGTTGGTCACCAGCTCGTTGCCCAGTACCAGAGCGTCTTCGGACGGCAGACCGATGGCGGCGACGGTATCCGCGATGAACCGGCGCGCCGCCCGAGCGTTGGGCTCGTCAGGTTCGAATGCCCGCTCGACCTCGAGCAATGTGTTGTTCACGAAACGGTCCCCAGACCCGCCGGCGGTGGTCCAGCCGTATTCGTCCCGGTACCCGCAGCCCCTCGAGGTCAAACTTTCGGGGACTGATCCTGCAGTGGTGGCCTCCGGCCCCGCTGTTGGGCCAAGGGGTGTAGCACCGCCTCGCTGATCGCCTGCAACTGGCACACCTGCTCCGGGGTCAGCCGGTCGAACAGGTGCGTCCGCACTCCCTCCACGTGTCCCGGGGCGGCCCGTTGCAGCGCGGTGAAGCCTTCATCGGTGAGACGGGCTATCTGGCCTCGCCCGTCGCTGGCGCAGGCAACTCGGCTCACCCAGCCCAGCTGTTCGAGCCGGGCCACCGCATGCGACAGGCGGCTGCGCGAGGAGCGGGTCAGCTCCGCCAGCTCGCTCATCCGCATGGCCCGCCCCGGCGACTCCG
>JAHWJU010000123.1 GCA_019348255.1 Actinomycetota bacterium
GCTGCGTCGTGCACTTCGACCTCGCCGGTGACCACAAGGACTACGTCCACCGATCGGGCCGCACGGGCCGGGCCGGCGCCGAGGGCGTGGTGGTGTCGCTCGTCACCGAGGCCGACGGCACCAAGGCCAGGCAGATGCAGAAGGCGCTGGGCATGCCGGTCCAGGGGCGGTCAGGGCGGAACGGTTCATCACCGGCATCGCCGTCGGACGCACCATCGCGTCGCCGGCAGCGCAACCGGCCCGACGCCAAGCGACCCGGCGGCTCGCAGCACCGGGGCCAGGCCCAGCGCTCGCGGAGCCGAGCCGGCCGCTAGTGCACTGGGTCAACTCCCAGGGCGGGCCGAGGGCTCGGTGCCCCGATCTCGAGCACGGCTGGCGCCTCCCGCGTCCGCCTCTCGCTGGGGGAGGACGCGACGGCTCCCGGCCCCGTGCCGCCGACCCGGCAACGCCAGGCGGCGGGTTGCCTGAGCCAGTGACACACCCCTCAGTGCCCGCTCCCACCGGGGGCGGACCGGGCCGTCGGGGAGGTAGGCGTGGATGAGTCGCCGGGCGAGTGGCGGGGGCGAGGCCCCCACCACCACGAACCAGGCTCCCCGTCTGACCCGGTCCTTCAACGAAAGGTGCGGGTGACGGAGCACGGCCTCCACTCCCCGCACCACCAGGGCGCAGGACCGGTCCGTGGGCACCGGGTGACGGGCTCGGTCGAGCTTGAGCGAGGCCAGCCGGAAGGCCAGGAAGGCGGCGTCGAGGGGTGCCGCCGGATCGGGAGAGCTGCCGTTGACGCCGAGCCTGGTCGCCAGGGCGTGGAAGTGGGCGTGGTTGAGGCTCACCTGGTGCAGCTTCATGTGGATCCACTCGGGCGTCACCGGGCGCCCGGCGAAGTCGTTGCTGCCGTGGAGCCGGTAGCGCAGACCGATGTCGTCGAGGGACCGCACGGGGCCGAAGAGGGGCACCAGCTCGGCCAGGTACGAGTCGCAGTGGGTGGGATACGCGGCCTCGGGGAGGGGCAGCATCTGGCGTAGGACCCACGCCGGGTGGGCGTTGGCACTGGTCGGCTGCCACGCGTAGTTCCGGAAGCGGACGACATGATCACGCAGGTCGCCGCTGGGGAGCTGCCCCGGCCGGGGTGGCACGACGAGGCCCAGCGGTTCTCCGGTGATGTCGGCCAGGGCCATGCGGAACTGCACCTTGGCGAGCCCCGGCTGGCGCGCAAAGGCGTCGGCCACGGCGCCGGCGATGCCCGGCGACAGGATGTCGTCGGCGTCCAGGAACATGACGACGTCACCGTCAGCGGCAGCGAAGCCGGCATTGACAGCCGAGCCCTGGCCGCCGTTGTCCTTGCGTACGCCTCGGACGCGGTTGCCGTAGCGAGCGACGACCTGCGGCGACTCGTCGGTGGACCCGTCGTCCACCACGACGACCTGGATGTGCTCGTAGTCCTGGGCCAGGGCGCTGTCGATGGCGTCGGCCAGGAAGCGACCGTAGTTGTAGTCGAGCACGCAGATGGTGATCAGCGGCTGGAGGGGCACGGCCCCCGCCGACCACCCGTCTGCACTGGCGTCGGGGCCTTGCTCACCGTGACGAGGGAAGGGTTCCCCGCCACGGGCGGCAGCGCTCAGCTCGGGGTCCCGGTGGCGTCGAGCAGGCCGACGAGGGACGTGCCTCGTGTCCCAGCTCTGGGTGCTTCGCCGAGGAGATGGAGCAGTGTCGGGGTGAGGTCGCGCGCGGGGCGCTCCCCGAGGTCGCCGGGAACGACGCCGGGGCCCCGGACGAAGGCGAACCCGTTGGGACTGTGCGCCGAGGTCCGCATGTGGGGATAGGGGCCCACGACGCCGAGGCGTGGGTGGGCCAACGCGTCAGGCGCCCCGTTCCACAGGACCAGGAGGTCGGCATCGGGACCGAGGGGATCGAACGGGTCGTCGGCGCGCAGCCGGATCACGTCTTGGACCACGGGCGCCCCGGTACGGGCGTCTCGGCAAGAGGAAAGGAGACCGATGACGTCGTTGCATGCCCGTGCGTAGTCATCGGGGTGGACGACGCCGCTCGCCTCCCGGCCCACCAGGTTGATGCGAATGTGGCCGTCGGCGAACGAGGGCAGGGCGAACGCCGGCATGTCGGGCCAATGGCGCTCGTACCAGCTGGCGACCTGGTACTCGAAGGACTTCCGGAAGGCGTCGCGCGCCTCCGGCGTGGGGTCGACCTCGGGTGGGATGGGGGTGGCCAACGGTCCCAGCGGCTGCCACGGCTCCTTGCCCGCCAGCGTGCGCAGCCGCTCGTAGGCGCCCGGTGGCAGGACGCCGCGAGCCAGCTTGCGGGCCCGGTCGATGTGCCCGTCGGCGAAGCGAGAGCGCATGTAGCCGTGCCAGGACTCGTCGGGAGCCGGTACCGCAGCGGGGCAGCCCCGCCGGCGCCAGGCCTCGTGGTCGGGGTCGCGCAGCAGTGCCCGATGGAACCGCTGGCGATGGAGGAGCTCCGGGAGCAGCACGGTGGAGACCAGGTCGTCCGCCGGTTGCATGCCGTGCAGCGCGAACACCACCAGGGCCGTGTCCGCCGGGAGGGCGGCGGCCAGCCTCCCCACCGCCTCGTCGGTGGCCTGGAGCACCTCCGTCATCCGTCGTCCCGCCTGATCGCTGGTCGCCGTTCCGTACAGCGGGTGACGTTCGTCGACGCCGTGCCAGAAGTGGTGGCCGGTGCTGTGCACTTCTGACATGCAAAGGACGAGAAGGTCCCAGTCGGGACAGCGGTCCTGGAGCCACTCGGCGATCTGCACGCGCCGTCGGGCCCCCACCAGGCACGCCTCCGTCAGGTTGTCGATGTAGCCGGGGGCGAACCAGCCGATGTCGAAGTCGTTCCCGAAGGCCGGGTTCACGCCGAACCGGGCGTCGATCTCCCGTAGGAGGCCCCTCGGGCGAGCACTGCGCGGGTACTGGGGCGAGTGGGAACCCCAGCCGGTGATCTGTACGCCCTCGACCCCGTCCTCGATGGTGGAGTGGATCAGATCGAAGGCGATGACCCTCCGCTTGGGCCCGAGCGCGTAGAACGGCTCGCCGTCGGGTGCGCCCACCGAGTAGCTGGCGTACGTCTCCGGGCAGAACACGGCGGCGGGCGCCCACAGCCTGTCGCTCGCCGGCTCCCGTCCGGTGAGGAAACGGCGCCACACCAGCTCGGAACGGTACGCGACCTCGCTGCGGAGTCGGCACTGGATCCCCTCGGCGCGGATGCGAGCGAGATGAGGCAAGCGGCCGTCTCGCATCAGGCGCTCCACGAGCCACCATTCGGCGGCGTCGATGGCCACAGCCGCCACTCGCGGCATCTCACACCTCCAGACGGCCTAGGCGGCTTGTCCTGATCTGGACACCGCCCGTACGAGGCTCAGCACCCCGTGGATCACCGCCCCATGGTCTTTTGGGCCTTTGCCGCCTGATTCGGGCATCCCCGTACCGGTGCCCTGCGTACAGTAGGTATGAACGAAAGGGCGGGTCTCGGAGGTTGCGTGTCTCGTCGCGGCCCTTGACCGGAGACCGAGCGGCTGGCTTCCGTACGGGGCCCGGCGGAAGCACGCCGCATCCCCCCGCCACATCGAGATGGGCCGTTCCCGACGTCACGGGCGGCACTCGAGGCGAGGAGGTGAGTGCGATGGACCGCCAGATGGGGTGTTCGGTAGCCGAGCCTGTGCGTGCCGCTCGGCGCGTCCGCGCGTCCTACGAGGCCGATCTCGGTGAGCTGCGAGCGTTCTTGCCGGGGCGTGTGCCGCTCGACGAGCTCCCACCTGTTCTCGAGCCCTACCTCTCGGCCTGCGCGCAGCTGCCTGCCCGTTACCCGGCGGGCAATGGTGGTGTACGCCGGTGGCTGGAGCGCGAGTTCGCCCGGGACGATCCCGGCGTGCGGAACGCCATCCCGGGGCTCAGCGACGCGGAGCGCGACCGGCTGATGACCGCTCTGAGCGTGCTCGGGCACACCTTCCGGTGGGATTGCGTTCCGCCGGCGCCTGCCCGGTTCGAGGAACGACACATCTCGCTGCCGCCGGGTCTCGCCGGACCGTGGACCGCGCTGGCCAGGAGTTGCGGACATCCGCGTGTCGGAACCACGTGGAGCCTCCACCTCTGCAACTGGGCGATGACGGACCGGTCCGGAGGTGCGGCGTACCGCCCAGAGGAGCTCAGTGCCGACAACGTCCGTCTTGCCCACAACTGGCTGTTGCCTCCGGCCGACGCGCACCTCGAGCGGTTCTCGACGTCCTTCGTCCTGATGGAGGCGCAGGGGGCCGCCGTGCTCAGGCATCTGGTCGGTGCAGTCGAAGCCCTCGGCTGCCATCGGCCAGACGAGGCAGTGGCGTCACTCGAGCAGCTCCACGGGGCGATGAAGGCGATGACGATCACCTTCAGTCGCAACGTCAGGCGAGCGACGGTCGACCCGGCGACCTGGCTGGAGATGGTGCAGCCCACGTTCCCTTGGTCGGCCGAGGCAGAGGAACCGGGACGGGTGGAAGCAGGGCCGAGTGGTAGCCAGGTGGGCACCATCCAGGCGCTGGATGCCGTCCTCGGAGTCGGCGGGGGATCCTCCGTGGCCCAGCTGGCGAAGGTAGGGCGGCGGTACATGCCCGTGCCACACCGCCGGTTCCTCCAGACCCTGGACGAGGTCGGTCCCGTCGTCCGTGCCGTCGTCTGTCGGTTCCGGTGCGATGAGCTCACGGAACGGTTCAACGACTGCATCGCCGCCCTCGCCAGCTTTCGTTCCACTCACCAGGCCCGTGGGGCCCAGTACCTGCGCACCGGGGCGGGGACCGGCGCGCGTGCCTCCACCGGGCTCACCATCGGCGTCGAAGACGACGATCCCGTCGCCACCTTCAACGGCGCCATGGCGGCACGTAGAGCGGAGACGGAAGCAGCCAGCCTGGCGTCGGTCGCTCAGTCCCGCGGCCCCGGCGCCGACCTCACAGGTTGCGCAGGAATGGCTCCAGCACCTCCGGGAGCCTGTTCTCGTGCCACAGAGCAGCGATCTTGGCGACGTTGACGCGTGGCTCCACCGGCCGGTAGACGAGCTCGGGGAACCGCAGCGCCAGACTTTCTCCGCTGAGGCCGACGCCCGAGCCGGCGGCGATCAACAGGGCCTGGGTTTGGGCGTCATTCACCTCATGCTCCAGCCGGAGGGTGAACCCGGAGTTCAGGCACGCCTGGATGTAGTTGTCGAAGACCACAGGCTCCAAGCGCCGGGGGAACATCACGAAGGGCTCCTCACGGAGGTCGACCAGCCTCACGCTCTCGTGCCCGGCCAGGCGATGGCCTGCCGGCAGGATGGCGATCAATCGCTCGTCGCGCAGCGGATGCACGACCAGGTCCGCGGTCAACGGCTCGGTCGTCCGGCCCAGGACCACGTCGACGCGGCCGGTGCGGAGCGCAGGAAGCTGCTCGCGCTCCGGGAGTTGATGGATCACCAAGTCGGCGTCGGGCCACGTCTGGCGCAGGCGCCTCAGGAGGCACAGGACGACGTCGTACAGGCCGCCATAGGAGTAACCGATGCGAAGTCGCCCGACCTCGCCCCGCCCGGCGCGCCTCACTGTCCGGGCGGCGGCCTCCGCATCCGTGACAAGGGTGTAGGCGTCCCGCAGGAGCAGTTGGCCGGCGTTCGTCAGCTGGATGGGCCGAACGGTCCGGTCGAAGAGCTCGGTGCCCAGGTCCGTCTCCAACTGGCGGATCTGTTGGCTGAGAGACGGTTGCGCGATGTGGAGTCGAACGGCAGCGCGGCCAAAGTTGAGCTCCTCGGCAAGGGTGAGAAAGTACTCCAGATGCCGCAGTTGCATCTTCAGTCCCTATTTGACTCCATAGGCGGACCCTATCCTCTGGAGAAGCGCTCCCCATCATTGAAGACGGCGGATCGATGATCAACGCCACGTCTTGATGAATGTCCAGCCCATGGTCCAATAGTCCTCTCCACCCGCATACTCCGACTCAGTAGAAAGGAGAGAATGCGGAGAGAGCTTGGGCGACTTCGACCACTCGACTCTCGATCTGGCAGCTGCCGTGGACCTGCGGGCCGGGGACGACATTCCCCGGAGGAGCAGGCCATGTCGGCGCTGGTGAGCTCGGCCACCTCCAACCACCTGTGGCAGCCTCGTCCAGATGGCGGCAACCCCGTGACCAACCGATCCTGACTGCCTGTCATGCGCCGAGTGCTCCCGCCGCGCGGTCATCTACGCCGGGCGCGTAGCGCGATGTCGGCGATGTGTGGGGTGTCGGGTGGCGGGTCGATGCGCGGCTCGGCCACGTGCAGCTCGACCACGAAGTCGTCATGGAGGAGATGCCGGCGACCGACGATCAGCGGGCCCCCTGGGAATCTCGGCGCCGTAGAGCCCGCAGGGCGACGCCGAGCCCGAGCACGCCCATCCCGGCGGCGACCGACGTGGCCGGCAGGGTGAAGGCCAGCGCCAGGCAGCCGGCGAAGCCGGCGCCGGCGAGCAGCCGTGGCCAACGACGGAGCTCCGCCGGCAACGTCCAGGCCGCGGCGTTGGTGACGGCGTAGTACACCAGCACGGCGAACGAGCTGAAGCCGATGGCGCCCCGGAGATCGGTGGTCGCCACCACGGCGACGATGAGGGCGCCCACCGCCAGCTCGGCCCGGTGGGGG
>JAHWJU010000308.1 GCA_019348255.1 Actinomycetota bacterium
GGTCAGCTCGACGATCTCCTCCAGATGTTCGCCCAGCACCCCGACGAGGCCGTCCAAGATGCGGTCATCGCCATGCTGCGCGCCGTTGACGTCCTTCATCGTGGAGCACTGCAGCAACTGGGCGCCTTCCTCGAGGCTCGGCTTCTGCTGGAGGAGGCGCTGTCAGACCCGCACGTCGCCCTGCTCTTCGGTTTGTACGGACCGCAGGACCCCGACAACGACGACGACCGATCCCGGGCGGAGGCAGCCGTTGCCAGGATTCGTCCCGACGTCGAAGCGCTCGGTGGCCGGCTGGAGGTCGTCACCGCGGCGGGTGGCGTGGTCAACATCCAGCTCAGCGGCGGCGGCGACGACCCTTCCGCGTCCAGCGTCATGTTGCGGGAGCTGGTGGAAGAGTCCCTTCGTGCCGAGCTGCCGGAGTTCGTTCGGCTGGACCTCTCGCCGCCAGCTCGGAAGCCGCTGGCACCACTGGGACCGACACCCGTGGTGATACCGCTGTCGGCCCTCACCCGGCGGCGTCGAGCCAGCTCTTCTCCTGAGGCCCCAGCGTCGTGGGATCTTGGTCCCTCCAGCCAACGTTGAGTCCCGACAACGGGTGCTCGTCGCCTGTGTCGGCAACCTGCTCCGAGGCGACGATGGCTTCGGTCTCGCCGTGGCGGGCTGTCTGCAGGGGCGCGTGCCGGCGGGCGTCGACCTCATCGAGACCGGGACCGCAGGTCTCGGCATCGTGCATCAGCTCATGGACGGCTACGGAGGCCTGATCATCGTCGACCTCGTGGACCGCCACGTCGCTCCGGGAACCGTCTTGGTGCTGGCTCCGGAGGTTCCCGAGGTCACCGAGCCCACGATGGAGGACTGGCGGGCACAGATCGCCGACCTTCACCTGGCAGAGCCCTCGCGTCTCCTTCTCCTTGCCCGTGCAAGCGGTGTGCTCCCCGAGCGCGTCCTCGTCGTCGGGTGCCAGCCGCGGACGTTCGAGGACTTCGAAGAAGGTCTGAGCCCCCACGTCGCCGCAGCCGTCCCCGTCGCGGCACGCCGGGTCCACGAGCTCGTCGACGAACTCCTCTTGGAACTGAGGTGACCGGATGACCGGCCACCGCCGGATCGGAGCCCGCGCCGCCGCATCACCTGCCTTCGGCGGCGTCAGCACCGACGCCGCGGCGCAACGCTTCTCTTTGCGGTGGCGGCTCGACCGAGGGTGGTTGCCGCTCATCGGGGCACGCCAGGATGGCTGGGGCGCCCGGGGCGACGGTGAGGGGCGTACCGAAGTGCATGACTTCCAGCGGGTCTCCGCTGAGAAGTTCGTATCGGGTACTGCCCGGTCCCACCTCGATGCGCAGGCGCCGCCCCCGGTACAGCAGCCGGATGCACATCCTGGTGATGCGCGGTGGCAGTCGGGGCGAGAACGCCAGCGTGTCTGCGTGGTCACGCAAACCACCGAACCCGGCCACAGCAACGAGCCAGGCGCCGGCGAGGGACGCAAGATGGAGCCCGTCGGCGGTATTACCCGCGATGTCCCGCAGGTCGATCAGCGCCGTTTCCCGAAAGTAGTCGAAGGCGAGGTCCATATGCCCCACCTCGGCGGCCACGATCGCCTGGATGCACGCCGACAGCGATGAGTCACGCACCGTGATGGCCTCGTAGTAGTCGAAGTCCCGACACTTCTGTTCGGCGTCGAACTGGTCACCGCAGGCGTACAGGGCGAACACCAGATCCGCCTGCTTGACCACCTGGCTGGAGTAGAGCAGGTAGTAGGGGTAGTGCAGGAGCAGCGGGTAGTCGCCTGCCGCCGTCGCCTCGAAGTCCCAGTGGCGGTAACGGGTGAACCCTTCTGACTGCGAGGTCACTCCGAGCTTCTCGTCGAAGGGGATCACCATGGCCGTGGACGCCGTTCGCCACGAGGCGATCTCGGTCTGGTCGATACCGTGGTCGGCTGCTCGGTCGGGGTACCTGGTGGCCACGTCGGCGGCGACCCCAAGGTTGCGGGCCGCCATGAGATTCGTGAACACGTTGTTGTCGGCGAGCGCCGA
>JAHWJU010000309.1 GCA_019348255.1 Actinomycetota bacterium
GGTCATCGGACTCCTCCAGGTTCTTCGGCTTGATCTGGGTGAGCGCGGAGGTCAGCGCGGCGATGAAACCGGCCTTGTCGAAGCCGCTCTTTTTTGCCCCTGCCAGCTTGTCGGCCTGGGCTGCCTTCGCCTGAGCTTCCTTGTCGCTCGCCGGAGGGACGGCCGCAGCCTGGGCCTTCTTTGCCTCGGCCTTGGAGGGAGGGTGCTTCTTCGCCTCCTTGGTCGCCTTCTTGAGCTCGCCGGTGATCTTCAAGAACTTGGAGTCGCCCTTGGGGTTGGGCGGCACCGGGGGCGCCGGCGGGGCGAACGAGCCGCCGCCCCCGCCGCCGCCCTTGATGCCGGCATAGCGCTGCACCACCACGCCCGGCTCGGCCACCGGACCGGCCGGGGCAGGTCCCGCGGGATCGGGTCCGCCGGGGGCGGGAGCGGCCGGCCGCATCAGGTTCGCCACCGCCCGGTTGCCGGCGGCCGCCCCCAGGCGCTGCAGGGCCGCCGGGTGCAGGCGCGCCGGCCGGGGTCGGGCGCCGGCGGGCAGAGCCGCCCCCGCCGGTCGCGGCGCCCGATCAGGGCCCGTGGCTGACCGCTGGGCCGCCTTGGCGCCCAGAGCGTCGTGCTCTTCACCAGCGCGCGAGCGCGCCGTGTCAGCCACGACGCCATGCTGGGCGGCTTCCGGCCGGACCGCCAGGGAGCTTGGTGCGACGCTTCGGGCAGAACGAGGTGCCCGAAGGGGCAGCCCTAGTTCGAGTTGGAGGGCGGAGGCACCTGCTCGCGCACCCAACCGGCCAGGGCCGACAGGTTGCGGGTCTGGAGCAACACCTCGCCGGAGCCCGACAGGTCGGCCACCACGCCTTCACCCGACAGCATCGTCGACTTGAGCCCGCCCACCCGGCGGACGTTGAACGAGATCGTCTCTGCGAAGGCGACGACGTGCCCGCTGTCGACGGTGATGGCCTGGCCCGGCTCCAGGATGAACCGGTCGATGGCTCCGTAGCTGCTCACCAGCAGTTTGCCCACGCCCGAGCAGTGGAGCAGCACGAGACCCTCGCCGGCGAAGAACGTCTTGGCCCCGCCCCACTTGGCATCCACGGTGATGCCGAGGTCGGAAGCCAGGAACGATCCGGATTGGACGAACATCTTGCCGTTGAGATCGATGGTGGCGATGTCGCCTGGAAGGGACGTCACCAGCTGCACCACGCCGCCCTCGCCACCAGCGGTGAAGGTGTTGGTGAAGAACGACTCGCCTCCGGCCATCGAGCGGGCCAGCGACTTGAAGAAGCCGCCCGACGCGCCCGTCTCGATGGCGATACCCGGCGACATCGTCATCATGGCGCCACCCTCAGCCCGTACCGCTTCCCCGGCGTCGAGGTTGACGGTGGCGACGGCGAATACCGGTGCGTGGCGAATCTCGATCTCCATGCCCGCAGTCTGCCTTGTCTCCCCGCGCCCGTCCCGAGGTCTGGGCAGAGACATGCTCGCCATGCGGCGTTGAGGCTTCCCAAACGTGACGATCCCTGCCGGGGGCCGGCGCTGGCCCCCCGGCGGCCGCCCTGGCGCAGGTGCCGGCTAGGGCCAGCGGGGCAGCTTGGGCCGGTCCGGCCGGCGCCCCTCGCCCAGTGACCAGAAACGGCGCCATTCCGCGCCCTGGGGGCCGGTGAGCGGCGGGGTGTGCCCGGCGGCAGCGCGGCGGCGGGCCGTCCACCAGTCCGTCGCCCGCTCGTCGGCCAGAACCGCGATCTCCTTTTCGACCCGCACGGCCAGATCCCGAGGGTCCTCGCCGGGAGCCGGCGTGATCGGCTTTCCGAAGGTGACACTGGTCGTGGACGGTGTGAGCCGGCCCCCGCCCTTGCGCAGGATGCGCCGCGTTCCCTCCAGGTGCACCGGCACGATGGGGCAGTCTCGGCGCAGGGCGAGGTAGGCGGCGCCCGCCCGGTGGCTCTGGGCCCAGCCGTGGGGGCTCCGGCCGCCCTCGGGGAAGATGAGCAGGCTCCAGCCTTCGCTCAGGATGCGGCTGGCCAGGCGGGTGC
>JAHWJU010000310.1 GCA_019348255.1 Actinomycetota bacterium
TCAAGCCCGAGTTCCTCAACCGGGTCGACGAGATCATCCGCTTCCGCTCCCTCACCCGGGAGGACCTGGGGGCCATCGTGGAGATCCAGCTCGGGGACCTCGGCCGGCGGCTGGCGGCGAGGCGGCTGGCGCTGGAGGTCAGCGACGAGGCCAAGAGGTGGTTGGCCGAACGCGGCTTCGACGAGGCGTACGGCGCCCGGCCTCTCAAGCGGCTCATCCAGCGGGAGATCTCCGACGCGCTGGCCTCGGCCTTGCTGACCGGCCGGTACCAGGAGGGAGCGACGGTCACCGTCGACGTTGCCGGTGACGATCTGGTTCTCAAGTAGCGGGTGTTCTCACCCTGGATGTGCCACTGCGGCCAGGTGAATTCCGGGCCTGCTCCCTGCTCGCGCTGCCTGAACCCGGCGCCGCCGGGGGCGGGCATGCCGGCGCCGGCGCCGTGGCGCCCCGGCGCCGGGATCGTGGGCTTGGCCATCGTCATCGCGCTGCTCCTGATCGCCGGCGCGGCCGGCGCCGCCGTGGTGGTGGCCGAGCGGGGCGAATCGTCCGAGGCGGAGCGTCCGGCCCGGACCGTGCTGGTGAGCCCGGGCGATCCAGCCCAGCCGGCGCAGCCCGCGCAAACGGCGTTGGAGCGAGAGATGCCGGCGCTGCTGCGGTTCGTGGAGGAGGCCCGGGGACTGCGCTTCACCCGGGAGGTGAAGGTCACCCTCCTCGGTGACGGGGAGTTCCGGCGCCGGTTGCTCGGAGCCGAGGATCCCCGCAGTCCTGACGAGATCGACGAGCTGAAGGCGACCGAGCGGGTGCTCCAGGGCCTGGGCCTTCTCGATCGTGGAGTCGATCTGGAGAAGGCGGTCGAGTCGCTCTTCGGTTCCGCAGTGGCCGGCTTCTACGACACCGAGAAGGACGACCTCGTGGTGCGGGGCGAAGAGCTGACACCGGGGCGGCGGGTGACGTTGGTGCACGAGTTGACCCACGCCCTCCAGGACCAGCACTTCGACATCAACCGTCCTGATCTCGACGAGCGGGACGACGAGGCCTCTCAGGGCCTCACCGGGCTGGTGGAGGGCGACGCAGTCCGGATCGAGCGCATGTACCTCGACAGCCTGCCGCTGGAGCAGCAGAAGGCGATCGAGGCGGAGGAGGCGGAGTTCAGCGGCGGCATCGATCCCTCCACTCCCGAGGTCCTGCTGCAGTTGGTGGGGTTCCCCTACATAGTCGGGCCCCGGTTCGTCGAGGAGCTCATCGCCGCCGGCGGCCAGGCGAGGTTGGATGCCGCCTTCGTCAATCCCCCCACCACATCCGAGCAGCTGTTGCACCCCGAGCGGTACCTGGCCGGCGACGCCCCGAAGGAGGTATCTGCCCCCAGGGCCGAAGGCAAGGTCATCGACGAGGGGGTGCTGGGCGAGCTCGGCCTGCTGCTGTTTCTCAGTGAGGTGCTGGGCGACGCCGCGCCGGGGGCGGCGAGCGGCTGGGGCGGCGACCGTTACGTCGCCTGGGCCGAGGGCCGGCGCACCTGCGTGCGGGCCAACATCGTCATGGACACCCCCGAGGATGGGGCCAGGCTGCGCCGGGCACTGGAGCGGGTGGCGAACCGCCGCAAGGCGGTCTCGGTGGGGCGGGGGAACCAGGGCCCGAGCGGCCCCTCAGAGCGGGGGAACCAGACACCGGCCACCGTCACCTCGTGCGGCTGAGCACAGACGTCAGCGGGCGGGCGGAACCTCCACCAGCAGGGTCACCGGCCCGTCGTTGACGAGCGACACCTGCATGTGGGCACCGAACCGCCCGGTGGCCACGGTGGCGCCCAGGTCGGCGAGACGCTGGGCCAGCGCCTGCACCAGCGGTGCCGCCTGTTCGGCCGGTGCCGCGGCGGCCCACGACGGACGGCGCCCCCGGGACGTGTCTCCGTAGAGCGTGAACTGGCTCACCACCAGTGCCTCGGCTGGCTGGCCGGCGCCGGCGAGGTCGGCAAGCGACCGGTTCATCACGCCCGCCTCGTCGGCGAACACCCGCAGCTGCCACAGCT
>JAHWJU010000037.1:0-13390 GCA_019348255.1 Actinomycetota bacterium
CGCACCTCGTGTCTCACGGCTCACGGCGAGGATACGGAGGCGCCACCGGGCAGGAGCAACGGGCGCGCCGGCGCGCTGGCACGGGCGAGCATCAGGCATCGACCGTCAGCGCTCGTCCAGCACCGACATGCTGAACGGCGAACGGGCCGAGGGACCCGACTGCGGGCTGGTGTAGCCGTAGCCGTAGCCGTACGCCCCCTCTTCGGTCACCCCGTTCAGGGCCACGCCCACCAGGGGGGCGTCGACCTGACGCAGCAGCTCGATGGCCCGTGACAGGTCCCTCCTCCGGGTGACGCCGGCCGTGCCGACCAGCATCGTGGCGTCGGCCACCCCGGCCAGCACGGCCGCGTCCGTCACGGGCAACACCGGGGGGCAGTCGACCAGCACGATGTCGGCATGGGCCTGGAGGTTGGCGAACACGTCGGCGCTTCGCCGGCTGGCGAGCAGCTCCGAGGGGTTGGGTGGGTTGGGCCCCGAGGCGAGGACGGCAAGACGCTCGACGCCGGGCACCGCTTGCACGGCCTGGGCCAGGTCGACCTCCCCCATCAGCACCGACGTGAACCCGACGCTGTTCGAGAGGCCGAAGAAGTCGTGGAGACGGGGCCGGCGGAGGTCACAGCACACCGCCACCACGCTGTGCCCGGACCGGGCCAGCGCCACGGCGAGGTTGGCCAGCGTGGTGGTCTTGCCCTCGCTGCTCGACGGGCTCGTCACCTGCAGGACCCTCAACGGCCGGTCGAACCCGGTGAACTGGATCGCCGTACGGAGGCTGCGGTAGGACTCGGCGACCGGGGAGGAGGGCTCGCTCAGGCTCACCACGACCGGTCGCGACCGGTTCTTCCAACCCGGGACGGCCGGGACGAGACCCAGCACCGGCAGCGGTGCTGCCGCCGCGTCCACGTCCTCCTTGGTCCTCAGTGTGTCGTCCAGCTGCTCTCGGAGGAAGGCGAGGCCCACACCGAGGAGAAGGCCCACGACCGCCGCCAGCACCCCGTCACGCAGCGGGCGGGGGCTCACCGGCGATGTCGGCGCCGAGGCCGACGCCAGCAGCAGCGTCTCGCTTCCCTTGACGGAGGCGTCGACCTGCAACTCGTCCAGCTTGCGCTTGAACAGCGCCTGCTGCTCCACCAGCGAGTCCCGTCTCGCGACCAGCCCGCCGTCGCCCGGCGTGACCTCGGCGCTCCTGCTGGCTTCGATCCGGGTGTCGAGCTCATCGAGCTCGGCCTGGAGCTCGGCGATCCTCTCCCGGATCTCCTCCCCCGGGCCCAGCAACGACGCCACCGCCTGGGCGCGGCGGAACTCGATGTAGGAGTTGGCGTAGGCATCCGCCACCCTGACTGCCCACTCGGGGTCGTGGCTCCTGGCCACCACCTCGATGCCGTCGGCATCGGGGATGGCGGTGGCCGACACCTCCGGTGCCGAGCCGAGCCGGCGGTGGACCTCCGAGCGGACGGGCTCGCTCTGGAGCACCAGGATCTCGCCCTGCACGGCCCGCTCCGGAAAGCTGCGCTGGCCGGTGACCGGGTCGAACACCGAGCTGCGATCCTGCGTCACGAGCAGACGGGCGGTCGACTGGTAGACGGGAGTCTGCAGCAACGACAACGAGAGGGCGGCGACGGTGACCGTGGCGGTGACCAGGGCGATGCCCCACTTGCGCTGGCGCGCCACGCGTAGGTAGTCGCGCAGCCCCAGCTGCGAGGTGGTCTCCGGCGGCGGCATCCGCCGTCATACGTCTCACCGCCGCTGGTGGATGCCGGCGCCCCAGCATCTGCCGGCGACCCGGCGTCGTAGCACCCACAGCCCCGAGACGTCGACAAGCCAGGAGGTGGCGTGGCGAAGCGCGGTGTCGACCTGCTCGCCGGTTCCGTGCTCGCTCTCCTCGCAGTTCCCGTGGTGGCAGCGCTGGCGGTGGTGCTGGCCTGGTCCCTGCGATGCTGGCCCTTCTTCGTCCAGGAGCGTGTGGGGCTCCATGGAAGGACCTTCCGCCTGTGGAAGCTGCGGACGCTCCCCAGGGCGGCTCCCGCCAATGCCCACAAGTACGCCATCCGAGCAGTGACCACCACCCCGCTGGCCCGTTTCCTGCGCCGGACGCACCTCGACGAACTGCCCCAGCTCCTGCTCGTGCCCTTCGGGCCCATGACCCTGGTCGGCCCCCGACCGGAGATGACGACGCTGCACCGGGACGGCGAGCCCGAGTTCGCCCGAGCCCGCACGTCGGTGCGCCCGGGCTGCACCGGCCTCTGGCAGATCAGTGTCGAGCAGCACCGCCTCATCTGGGAGGCCCCTCAGTACGACCTGTTCTACCTCCGCCACGCCGGCCTGCGGCTCGACGCCTGGGTCCTTGCCCGGTCGGTGCTCATGGTCCTGGGCCTGCGGTCGACGGTGACCCTCGCCCACGTGCCTCCGTGGATCCTCGGTCAAGGGCTCGCCACGAGGAGAGGGGTGAACGGGTCGCCGGCCATGATGGCGCCTGCCGCGGTCGCAGATCGATCCCGAGGATGATCCCGGTCGCTGCGCCGGCGACGATGCCGAGCCCCGGGCAGCGTGGACGACCGGTACGCCGGCCGCCGGCCGCCCGCTCGTTCCGCTGCTGCGGCGTCCGTGTCGACGCCCTCGACCTCGATGGCGCCACCGACGAGGTCCTCCGGGCGGCCGGGGCGGGCCGGGCGTTGCGGGTCCACCTCTGCAACGCCTACACCCTGTCGCTCGCCCATCGCGACCCCTCCCTGCGCCACGCCCTGAACGGCGGCGACCTGAACCTCCCGGACGGCACGCCACTGGTGTGGATCGGTCGGCGACTGGGCTTCGCCGAGATGGTGCGCCGGGTGTACGGGCCTGACCTCATGCGGACGGTGATCGACCGCGGCAGGGCGCAGGGAGTGCGCCACTACCTCTACGGGTCCACGCCGGCGGTGCTCCGGCGCCTCGCCGCCTCCCTCGAGAAGGCCTACCCCGGCGCCGACATCGTCGCCGCCGAGTCACCGCCGTTCCGTCCCCTGCGCCCGGAGGAAGGCGACGCCGTGACCGAACGGGTGCGGGCCGCGGGCGCCGACCTGGTGTGGGTGGGCCTGGGGACCCCCAAGCAGGACCGCTTCGTGGCCGAGTTCGGCCCCCGTCTGGCCACGACGCTGGTCGCGGTGGGCGCGGCCTTCGACTTCTTGGCCGGGACCACGCCCCAAGCGCCCCGCCTCCTCCGGGACCATGGCCTGGAGTGGGCCTACCGGCTGGTGCGTGAGCCCCGCCGGCTGTGGCGGCGCTACCTGGTCGGCAACGTGGTCTTCCTCGCCGGGGTGGCGATCCGCGGGGTGGCGGTGGACGACGGCGCACCGTCGGCCCGCCCGTAGCCGTTGGCCACCTGGTCGCCCGTCCGCCATCCTGCCCCAGAGGCAGAGGCGTCCCGTTGCGGCGATCCTTCCGGCTCGGCGGCGGCGCCCACCTCGGGCTCCTGGTTCGTCGCCGGGGCGGCGATGCTCCTCGGCAGCTCTGCCTTCCTCAGGTTCGTGCAACCCGACCACCCCGGGTTCGCCGACGCCGACGTGCGACTCCAGGCCACCTGGTTCGCGTTGTACCTGGTCGCCGGGATCATGCTCGTGGCACGGCTTGTCTCCGGACGTCGCGTGGCGTTGCCCGACCCGTTCCTCTGCGGGTTCGTGGTGATGGCTCTGGCGTCCACGGTATGGAGCGCCAACTCGGAGATCACCGCCCGACGATCGCTCGCCCTCGTGGGGACCGCGGTGGTGGGCACGTTGCTGGCCTCGGAGTGGAGCTTTGGATCAGTGCTCCGCCTCATCCGGTGGACGCTGGCCCTCGCCGCGGTGGCGTCAGTCGCCCTTGCCGCATCCCGCCTGCTGCTCCCGTCGACCGCCACGCACGACCTGCTTCTCGAAGACGGCCTGCGGGGCGTCTTCTTCCACAAGAACGGACTGGGCCGCGCCATGGCGTTCGGCGTGCTGACGGTGCTGCTCCAGTCTCTTCTCCGTCGACGGTTCCTGCGTTCCGACCTCTTCCTCGTCGTGATGTTCGCAGCGCTCGTCGTGCTCTCGCGCTCGGCGACCGCCCTCGTCCTCGCCGGCCTGGCGGTGGGCATCTTCCTCGTCCTGCCCCTCCTTGGCCGGCCCGAGCTCCATCTGACCCTGGTGGGGTCGGGCTTCGTCGCCGCCGGCACCCTCGTGGCGGTCGTCGGCCTCGCTGGCGTGGGGTTGGACGACGTCACCGGCCTGCTCGGGCGGGAGGCGTCGCTGACCGGCCGCGTCGGCGTCTGGGCCGCGGCCGCGGACGCCATCCGCGACCGACTCTGGGTGGGTCACGGGTTCGCGGCCTTCTGGGTGGACGGCTATCGGCCGGCGGCCCTGGTGGCCCGAACCGCCCGGTTCCGGGATGTGACCCAGGGTCACAACGGCTACATCGACGTCTTGTTGCAGCTGGGCGTGGTCGGCCTGGCCGTCGCCGCCGGCTCGCTGGCCCTCACCGGCCGCCGCATCTGGCGACGGCTGCGATGCGACGACCGTGCTGCGACGGCGATGGCAGCCGTCGTGGTGTTCATCATCGCCGCCAACCTCACCGAGAGCAGCTTTCAACAGCACAGCTTCTTCATGATGTTGCTGTTCGCGGTCTCGGCTGCGGCGGCACGCGGCGCCAGCGAAGCCTCTCCGAGGGCCGACCCAGGCGTCGTTGCGGCCCCAGGGGCCTGATGCGCCGTGCATGAGCGCTTCCGGGAGGTCGTCACCAGCAACCGGAAAAAGGTCGCAGGCAGTACGGGCTGGGCGCTGGCCGGCGAGGTGATACAACTCGCCTCCGCGGGAGCAACGTTCGTGCTCCTCGCCCGGCTCCTCGGGCCACGAGGCTTCGGTGAGTACGCCGGAACGCTCGCTCTGATCTCGGCCTTCCACCCGTTTGCCAACGCCGGCGCCGGGCACCTGTTGGTCTCGCGCGTGGCCCGTCGGCCCCAGACGTTCCCCGCCGTGTGGTCGTCGGCGCTCTCCACGACCCTCGTCGGAGGCGTCGTCTGCACCGTCCTGGTCGTGGCGCTGCGTCCGCTGCTGTTGCCCCGGGTCCCCGTGGCGGTGCTGGTGACGCTGGCCCTGGCGCAGCTGCTGTTCGCCCAGACCGTGCAGCTCTCGGCCCACGCCTTCCAGGCCCACGACGACATGCGATCAGCGACCCGGGTGCGGGCGCTGGCGGCGGCGACCCGCCTCACGGCCGTCGCCCTCTTCGCCGTTCTCCTCGGCCACCACACCGTGCTGACGTGGTCGGCGTTCTACCTGGCGGCGTCGGCGGCAGGCGCGGCGGCCGCTGCCTCCACCGTCGCCGTTCGTCGCCGACCGGCGACGCGACTGGTGCGCCCGACGATGGCCGACGCCAGGGCAGGAGCACCCTTCGCTGTCGGCATGTCGTCCTGGCAGGTGCAGCAGGACATCGACAAGACCATGCTGCTCCGCGCCGGGTTCGCCGCTGATGCCGGCGTCTACGCAGCCGGCCACCGCATCATCGGCTACCTGTTCCTACCGCTCCGTGCCGTGATCGTCTCCACCTATCCCCGGTTCTTCCGGGAGGGGGGACAGTCGCTCTCCGCCGCGGTGCGGTTCGCCCGACGCCTCCTCGTCCCGATGGTGGCGTTCTCGTCGGTCCTCGCCGCCACGTCGTTCGTCGTCCTGCCCTCCGCCACTCGTCTGCTCGGAGACGGGTTCTCCGACACGGCCCTCGTCGTGCAGGCACTCGCCCTCCTGCCGTTGATCTCCGTGCTGCAGTACCTGGCCGGCAACTCGCTGACCGGAGCGGGACACGTCCGTCTGCGCACGACCCTCCAGGTCGGCACCGCCGGGCTGAACGTGGTGTTGAACCTGGCGCTCATCCCCATGCTTTCCTGGCGGGGAGCCGTCATCGCCACGTACTGCGCCGAGGTGGTCCTCGCCGTCTCGCTCTGGACCGCCGTGGCGGTGCTCCTGGCTCGCCGACGAGCCGCTGACCTCCCGCTGGCTCCGGCGACGGCATGACCGGGCCCGACCCGCTCCGGGACGTGGCGGTGTGCGTCGTCACCTACCGCCGTCGCGAACCCCTGACCCGGCTGCTTCGTTCGCTCCAGGACCTCGAGATCCCGCCGGGATGCTCTGTTCGCGTGCTGGTCGTGGACAACGACCCCGAGGGTTCGGCCCTCGCCGTCGTCGCCGCCACCGACGGCCCGCTTGGCGTCGGCTACGCCTGCGAGCCCCGGCCCGGGATCGCCCCGGCGCGCAACCGCGCCGTGCGCACGGCGCGCCCGTGTGACCTCATCGCCTTCGTCGACGACGACATGACCGTGGAGTCGGACTGGTTGACCACGATGGTGGAGGCACTGTCCCAGCACGAGGCGGACATGGTCAACGGGGTGGTGGAGCCGCGCTTCGAGGTGGGCCACTCCCGGTGGGTCGACGAGTCACTCTTCACCCGGCTCCGCCACCCGACGGGCACCACCCTCCACCACGCGACGACGGGCGGGCTCCTCCTCACCACGGAGGTCGCCGACCGCGTACGACCCCTCTTCGACGACGCCTTCGGGCTGTGCGGTGGTGCGGACACCGAGATGTCCCAACGGGCGGTCCGAGCCGGTGTGAGGATCGTGTTCTGTGGTGACGCCGTCGCCTACGAGCACACGCCTCCTCCTCGTGCGACGGCCCGCTGGGTCCTCCGGCGAGCGTTCCGACTGGGCAACACCACCGTCGTGTGCGCCATCCGCGCCGCCGACGGCAAGGGCCCTCGTGCCGTGGTCCGTTCACGCGCCGCCGCCAGCGGCATGGCACGAATCGCCGTCGGCGTGCTCGGAGTGCTGACCGCCCTGCCCACCGGGGATCGTGTCGCCATCACCGCTCGGTGCCGGCGACTCCTCCAGGGAGCCGGGTTCACTGCCGCCGCCGTCGGCTGGGCGTTCGAGGAGTACCGCCGTGGAGCACGGCAGCACGGCTCCGTGGGGAGCTGAACCGCGGCCCCGTCGCCCCGCTTCGGCCACCGCCGCCAGCGCCCGGCGACCGGCACGTCGGGACACCGGGGCCTCCGCTCCCCTCGCCGCCGAGCTGTCGAGCAGTTCCAGCACCGTGAGCGCCCCGGCCGCGTCCCCGGCTCGCAAGCGGCGCCAGGCCCCGGCCAGCACGAACTGCGACATCCAGCGTGCCTGCAGCCGGTGCCGGCGCCGGTCGGCCAGCAGGGCCGAGACGGCGTCGTCGTCGAAGATGCGGGCGGCGGCCCGCACCACCTCGGGCCGCCACATCCCGGTGGTGAGCGCTCCGGCGTGCACCCGGTACGCAGCGGTGACGGCCGGCTCACGCCGAAGGCCGTGCGCCGCCAGCAGCCGGGCCCACATGAGCACGTCGGCCACCTCCCCGATCTCCTCGTCGAACGGCGGGACCGCCCGGTAGGCAGCTCGGGACACCACCATCCCGGGGAACCGGACGAACGACGAGTCGCCGAGCAGGGCGACGAGGGCCCGCTCCGGTGGGAGGTGGTGGCGGCGGCGCACCGACTGGCGCCGCCGGCGCCGGCCACCGGCGCCGATCACGTCGACGCCGAAGAGCAGCACCTCGGGCGGGTGCGCGCACGAATCGACGGCCTCCACGATGGCAGCCAGGGCGGCGGGCAGGAGGAAGTCGTCGTCGTGCAGCAGCAGGACGTAGCGGCCCTGCGCCAGCTCCACGCAACGGTTCCAGTTGGCGGCCATCCCGAGGGGCGGGGCGTTGTGGTGGTAGCGGACGATCCCGCCGCCCGCCCCCAGCTGCCGGCGGCACACCTCACCGGTGGCGTCGTCGGTGGAATCGTCGGACACGACGAGCTCCACCCTGGCCCCCAGGGGTCCGACCTGGGCGACGACCGACGACAGGGCCGTCCGGAACAGCGCCGGGCGGTTGTAGGCGGGGATGCAGACGCTGAGGGTGGGACGGGTCGCGGCGGCGCCGGTCACGCCACCTCCAGGGCCCGCTCCACGCCGGCAGCGAACCGCTGCGCCATCCCTTCGACGGTGTAGGACGACGCCGACCGGTGGCATCCCTCTTCCAGGCGGGCGCGGGCAGGCCCGCTGGCCAGCAGGTCGGCCACGGTGCTGGCGTAGGCGGCGGGATCGTCGCCATCGCCCACCACGGCAGCGTTGAGGCCGGGCACGACGTAGTGCATCTCGGGACCGTGGTAGGGGAGGTCGCAGGTGACCAGGGGGACACCGAAGGCGAAGCTGTCGAGCACGGCGAGCCCCACCACCCCGGGGATGAGCAGCAGCCGGGCGGTGGCGAAGTAGGGAGCAAGCTCGGCGCCGAAGCGCGGGCTCTCCAGATGGACCCACCGGTGACGTCGGGCGGCGGCTTGCACCTGGGCGACGTCCGGGCCGTCACCGACGAGGATGATCTCGAAGTCGGGCACCACCGCCCTGATCCGCCGGCAGCACTCGAGCAGGAAGCCGAGGCGCTTGTCGGGGTACATGCCCCCGACGAACAGCGCCACGTTGTCCGAACGGATGTCGAGCCGCGACCGCAGCGCCCGCAGCTCGGCCGGCGCCAGCCGTCCGCGGGCAGCCCGCAAGCCGGCGGTGTCCACCGAGTTGTCGACCACGGTGATGCGCGAGCGCGGGTAGGGCAATGCCTCCACCGCCCGGGCGCTCAGCTCGTTGTAGGCGAACCACCAGTGGGCGCCGCGGGACAGCCGCTGCTTGACCCGCTCGGCGGGCCAGGAGGCACGGTGGACCTGGAAGTTCCTCCCGTGCCCCCAGAACGCCACCCGCCGGCCGAACAGGCCGCGCTGGGCCAGGAGCACCACGTTCACCAGGCGCTTCAGCGCCTGCTCCACGATCACCAGGTCGGCGTCGGCGATCAGCGCCAGGCACGGCTGCCAGGAGAGCTCCTTGCTCCCGAGTTGCACGTAGCGGTTGGGCGCGTACAACCCCCACGGCAGGGCCGTGTGTGGCCGCTTGGCCGCCTCGTCCCGCCCTGCCTGCCCGTAGACCACCGTGAGCTCCACCGAGCGCTCCCCCAGCTCCCGCCGGAGGTGCTCGTAGAAGGGCAGCCGGTACGGCGTCAGCCACGACTGCACGATGGCCACCCTCGCCCCCGGTCGCCCGCTCATCCTTCCGCCGCCGACGGTCCGAGCCGGGCGTGGACCAGGAACTGGCGGACGCCGAGATCACCCAGTGGCCCGGCGAGCATCCGCTTCCAGCGCCGGGACAGGGGTCGACCGTCGATGACGACGTCGACGAAGCCGGCGTGGCCGAGGAGGTCGTGGACCGACCGCCGGGTGAAGAAGCGCAGATGGGTGCGGTCCAGGACGCCTTCCGGGCGGTAGTCGAAGCGGCCCCGCACGGCGAGATCGGCGACCACGGGCAGGTACCGGACGTTGGGGATGGAGGCGACCAGCTGGGCGCCGCCCACCAGCGCCGCCGACAGGCGCCGGAGGACCGACCACGGGTCACGCAGGTGCTCCAGGACGTCGGCCGCCACCACCGCGTCGTACGGGGGGTCCAGGTCCCCCGGCTGGAGGGTTTCGAGGTCGGCCCTCCACACCCGGTCGATCCGGCGCTCCGCCTCGGCGGCCACGTCCGGGCGCAGCTCCACGCCGTGCACCACCTTCGCCGTCCCCCTGGCCTTGAGCTCGGCGCCGGCCGCGCCCGAAGCGCAGCCGAGCTCCAACACCCGCAGGTCGCGGCCCGACAACAGCCCCAGCAGCTCCCGGCGATCCTGGCGGTCGTAGGCCCGGTCGCCATCGGGGGCGCCGGTCGCCAGGCTCATGACGCAGCCGCAAACCGCTCACGGTTGCGGCGCCACCACGCCACCGTCCGACCGAGCCCGTCCTCCAGCCCCACCCGGGCCTCGAAGCCGAAGCACCGCCGCGCCCGCTCGGTCGACAGCGTCCGTCGCGGCTGTCCGTTGGGCTGAGTGGTGTCCCACAGGACGGAGCCGTCGTAACCCGTCGCTCGCCGGACGTGCACGGCGAGGTCGCGGATGCGCACCTCCTCCCCCGATCCCACGTTGACCGGGTCGGCTCCGTCGTAGCGCTCCAGCGCCATGCGGAAGGCCCGGGCGGCGTCGGTGACGAAGAGGAACTCCCGCGTGGCGCGGCCATCACCCCAGAGGCTGACCGAGGGCGCCTGGCGGTCCCGGGCCTCGGTGAACCTGCGGATCATGGCCGGGATCACATGGCCGGTCTCCAGATCGAAGTTGTCGCCCGGGCCGTACAGGTTCACCGGCAGCAGGTACACGACGTTCATCCCGTACTCCTGCCGGTACGCCTGGGCCTGGGCCAGGAGCACCTTCTTGGCCAGGCCGTACGGGGCGTTGGTGTCCTCGGGGTAGCCGTTCCAGAGGTCCTCCTCGCTGAACGGCGCCGGCGTGTGCTTGGGGTAGGCGCACACCGTCCCGGCCACCACGGTCTTGGCCACCCCGGCCACCCGGCACGCCTCGATCAGGTGCAGGCCCATCACGGCGTTGTCGTAGAAGAACCGTCCCGGATGTGCCCGGTTGGCGCCGATCCCGCCGACCACGGCGGCCAGGTGGACGACCGCAGCGGGCGAGTGCTCGGCCAACATGCGGTCGATGTCGCTCCGGCACCGCAGGTCGTGGTGAGCCCTTCCCAGGGCCACCACCTCGGCGCCGGCCTGTCGGAGCTCGGCGACGAGGTGGCGTCCCAGGAACCCCGTGCCGCCGGTCACGACCACCTTCTGGCGCTTCAGGTCCACGATGCTCCCTCCTCGCCGCCGCTAGCAGACCTCCGACTGGTCGAGCACCTGGGTGCGTATGCGGTGCAGGCCCCGGCGGATGCGCGACTTGACCGTGCCCTCGGGCCACTCCAGGACCTTGGCCACCTCCTTGTGGGTGAGCCCGCCGAAGTAGGCCAGGTCGATGGGGAGCCGCTCGTCGAGGGGAAGCTCGACGAGCGAACCGAGGACGGCCTCGATGGCCTCCTTGCGGTCGGAGGCCGCGTACTGCTCCTCGCAATGAGGCACGACGTACAGCTCCGTGGTGGCGGCGACGCGCCGCTCACGCTTGCGTCGTGACTCCTCGGCCCTGATGAGGTCGACGCAGCGCCAACGGGTCTGGGTCAGGAGGTAGGACCGCAACGACCCCCGCGTGGGGTCGAAGGTCTCCGAACGGGTCCACAACCGTACGAAGACGTCCTGGGTGACCTCCTCGGCCATGGCGGCGTTGCCCAACCAGTTCCTGGCGAAGCCCAGCACCGCCGAAGCGTGGGCCTCGTACACCTCGGCCCACTCCTCCTCGAAGTGGGATCCGCTGGGGGGCAGCGGTCGGGACTCGGCATCGCCACGGACCGTCAAAGGTTCAGCCTGGGTTCTGCTCGCCATAGACGGATAGCATGCCCGACGCGGAATGAAGGAGCCGAGTGGCATTGGCTATTCTTCATAAAGAAGTTGCAAGGAAGGGCGAAAACGGGCCACGATACGGCGAGAAATCCGCTTCTTTACCGACAGTTCACATCTAGGCAACAGAACCCTCCCCGGGGTCCGGCTCGACGAGCCATCGGTACCCGACCCGCGGCTCCGTCCCGATCCACCGGGGCCGGGAGGCCCGATCACCCAGCTTGGCCCGGAGCTGCGCCACGTACGTGCGCAGGTACTCGTGCTCGTTCGAGTAACCGGGTCCCCACACCCGTCGGAGCAAGAGCTCCTGGGTGAGAAGCTTCTTGGCGTTGCGCACGAGCACCTCGAGCAACCGGTACTCGGTCGGCGTCAGGTGCAGCGCTTCGCCGCCGAGCAGCACCAGCCGGCGGGAGAGGTCGACCTCCAGCTCCTCCTGGAACCGCAACACGGGCACCGATGCGGTTTTGGCCTCCGAGCGCCTGAGCACGGTCTGCACACGGGCGGCGAGTTCCTCGATGGCGAAGGGCTTCTCGACGAAGTCGTCGGCCCCGGCCCGGAGCAGCCCGACCTTGTGCTCCAGGCTCTGGGGCACGGAGAGCACGATCACCGGCAGGTCCGACCACGCCCGGAATCGCCCGACCACGTCGCTCCCGCCACACCCAGGCGCCCCGACGTCGAGGACCAACAACTCGACGCTGCCCCGCGCCACGCGTTCCAGGGCGGAATCGCAGTCGCTCACCACATCGACCTCGTGCCCCTCGCGCGCGAAGCCGCACGCGAGCAGTCGCCGCATCTGCGGCTCCTCGTCCAACACCAGGATCCTGCTCATCGTTCCGCCATCCAGTCCCCACGCCATACAACACTCTGGACAACACTGTGGTCCACGGTCCCGGGAGGTGAGCGGATTGATCTGCCACGAAGCGTGACACGGCGGCGACGGAGCGGGTCCGAGCGACAAGTCTACCCCAATGGGCCGGGTGTGAACCTCTTCACTTGGTCCATCCTATTCTACGAAAGGCGCTTCCTCTCATTGCCGGACGCTTGCTCGTCTCTCTGTGTCAAATCCACCTACCAGCCGTTCAGCCCTCGCGAGAGCGCCGGGTGCGCCGTTGGTCGATACCGCGCAGGGCCAGCACCTGGTTGGTGAACGCGGTCGACCGCTCCGCCGCCAAGCGGATCTCCTCGGCGTCGCCCCTGATCTCCGACCACCCCGACTCACCGCTCCGGGTCCGCTGGTCGATGCCACTGACCACGAACTCGGCGTAGTTCCTGATCACCGACATGAAGTTGCTGATGCTGTGGGCGATCTCGCTCAGGTCGAGGTGGAGCGCCCGGTTCTCGAGCAGGCTCTCCATGCACATCACCACCTCGCTGTAGTCGAGTGGCGTTCCCAGCAGCCCGTGGGCGCCCGCGGCCCGTGCCTCCTCCCGCTCGCGCGCCGACAGGTCGCCGGTGATGACGAAGAGGGGCGGGTAGGCGTCGACCGGCGTGGCCCGCTGCAGCCGCTCCATCACCTCGAAGCCGTCGGGGTCCCGCATGCCCAGGTCGAGCAGGACGATGTCGGTGCGGAGCTCGAGGTGCGAGCGCACGGCGGTGCGAGCATCGGCCGCGGTGGCGACGGTGCTGTAGCCGGCCCGTTTGAGGAACCGCTTCAGGAGGCGGACGTCCGCCGGGTCGTCGCCGACAATCAGGATGGGAGCGTCCGTCCGATCACGCCGCGAGAGTCCGTGCACTAGCGCGACGCCTGCTTCGAAGACATCCGTCGCCACTGGTGAGTGGCTATCTCAGGCTGTGGGCGCGACGGGCGGCGAGGGCGAGGCCGGCGATGACCAGCCCGCCCAGGAGCACCACGTCGGTCGTGCTCACCGGAAGACCTTGCACCGGTCGCTCCTCCCCGTCGGGACGGGCTGGAGCGACAGCGCCCCGGTCGGCCCGGCGCGCCCCGCGGCCGAGCTCGGCACCCCGCGGCGGCAGCGGCACCCCCACGCCCATCACGCCGGCGCCCACGTCGTCGCCGCCTTGTCCGGGGCCCAGCGGAAGGCCCACGTAGTCGCCGCCTTGTCCGGGGCC
>JAHWJU010000037.1:13490-21479 GCA_019348255.1 Actinomycetota bacterium
CCCGGTGCCGACCCGACGTAGTCCTGGGCCCACGCGGCAGGGGCGAGGCCGACGGAGGCCAGCACCAGGACGGGCCCGAGCGCGAGCAGGATGCGGCGCCTCGTCTCGGGTACTCCCGACAGGGCCGCGCCGAGCACCCTGTTGCGCTGTGTCGTTGTCTCCAGCAACCTCCGTCCTTCCTCTGGGTGTGTGAAGTGCGACCGGACGGGGCCGTCACCTGTCGTGTCGCACCCAGTACGAAGCCACCACGGCGGCGGATCCTGTCGACGCACGCCCGGCGAGCGGCAACGGGGCCGAGCTCCACGGGGAACGTCGAATATTGATCAAGGTGATGCCACCAGTGCCGATACCTATGAAAAGCTCGACCCGCAGGACGCCAACCGCCTTCGTCAGTGAGGGTTCCCTTGTCCCCCATCGTGATCGACTTCAGTCTCCGGCCACGACCGGCGGCGCACCCGGACAGGTCGCGGCCGTGACCGGCGCTCGGGACCACGACGGCTTCCGTGACCTGCTGGGGCCCTACGCCCTCGGTGCCGTCGACGAGGCGGAGCGAGACCAGCTCGAGGCCCACCTCCAGGGCTGCGCCGCCTGCCGTTGGGACCTGGCACGGCTGGTGGAGGCTGCAGACAAGCTTCCCTCGCCGCCCCGGCCCCCGGACGAGCTCTGGCGGCGCATCGTCGCCGAGGTCCGGGCCAGCGAGGATCAGCCGCGTGAGCAGGGACACGGATAGGGCGCCACGCACCGGCCGAGGGCGGGACCGAGCCAGGTCGTGGCGTCACTCGGCCCCCGGGCCGCCGACGACGTCGGACTGGGTGTCGGGCCAGGACCGCGACGAGCGGGCCAGGTGGTAGGCGAGCCGGGCCCGGCCCTGGCCAGCCCACATGGTGATCCTGGGCAGGCGGAAGCGGTCGAGCCCGGCGGTGATGCGCCCGTTGAGGAAGCTGAACCCGGCCGCGTACCCGGCAGCGGCCACCGCCTCCCGCACCCGGGCGTCGTGGTGCCCGAACGGGTAGGCGAGCAGGTCCACCGGGGTCTGGACCAGGTCCTGGAGCTCGTGGCGGGCACCGACCAGCTCGTCGGCGAGGCCAGTGGCGTCCAGACCAGGCAGCGAGGGGTGCGTGCGGGTGTGCGAGGCCACGGCGAACCCAGCTCCCGCCACCTCCGCCAGCTCCCCGCGGGTCATCAGCCGGGCTGCTCCCCGCCACCACGGTGGCGATGAGCCCAATCCCGAGGTGACGGCGAAGACGGTCGCCGTCAGCCCGAGGTCGGCCAGCACCGGCAGGGCGTGGCGATGCACGCCCACGAGGCCGTCGTCGAAGACGACCGCGGCCAGGCCGTCGACGGGCTGACCTGAGAGGAAGGCCTCGGTCAAGGTGACCAGGTCGACGAAGCGGACGCCCATGTCCACCGCGGTGGTCAGCTGCCGGCGGAGCTGGGCGGGCGAGACGTAGTGGTCGGTGCGGTTGGAGGGGTCATCCCCGACATCGTGGTAGGCGAGCACGACCGCTCCCTCGGTCGCCACCCGCCCACCGGCCAGGGCGGCGCCAGCGCGCACCACTCCCGACAGCCGGGGTAGCGATGGTGCCCGCACCGTCACCCGGGCTCGACCAGCGTGCCGTCTGTGGCCGGCCTACCCGCCCGCGACCCGGCCAGCTCGGCGACCATCCCGAGCAACACGCCCAGCTGCCGGTCCAGGCGGAGCCCGCGGGCGACGGCGATCCGGCCGGCAGCCGCCTCGCCCCGGAACCGCTTCGGCTCCTCCAGCACCTCCTCGATGGCCCGGGCGAGGGCGTCGACCCGGCCGGGCGCGACCATCAGACCGGCCTCGCCCAGCACCTCGACCACGCCTCCGTGGGCAGTGGCCACGACCGGCAGGCCGATGCTCATGCCCTCGATGACGCTCAGCGAGCCCGCCTCGGGGTCGGTGCTGGGCGAGACCATCATCGTCCAGGAGCGCATCCGCGCCGGCGCGTCGGCCACGTGGCCGAGGAAGCGGACCCGACCGGCCAGGTCGGGCCGTGCCGCACGTTCCTCCAACGAGGCGACGTAGCTCCCGTCCTTGGGGAACCGGCCCCCCATGAGCTCGACGACGACGTCGCGCCGAGGGAGGGCGGCCACGGCGTCGAGCAGGACGTTCTGGCCCTTCCAGGGGGTGAGCACGGCGTTGCACCCGACCACCGGCGGGGAAGGGGGCTCCTCGGGCACGGCCTCCACCGGCCACGGCGTGCCGTTGTGCACCACGCGGGTGGCGACGGAGAAGGGCGACAGGACCTCTTCCACGGCCGACGAGACGCAGATCGCCAGGTCCACCGCCCGCGCACAGCGCCGGAGCAGCCGCAGACGGACGGGATCGACCACCACGTCGTGCACCAGCCACGCCACCGGCACCCGCTCCCTGACCCGGGCCAGGCGCAGGGCGGGCAGGACCAGCAGGCCGTTGGCGAGCACCACGTCGGCCCCGGCGCTCTCCCGGCGCAACGGCACGGTCGCTCGCAGCCACCGCAGCACCAGGCGAAGGAACGCGACCGGACGGGGCCCGGACGGAAGGGTGAGCTCGGGCAGAGGACGGCGGGACACGCCGGCACCTTCGAGGGCGGCGACGAGCGGACCGTCAGGACTGAGGCAGGTCACGTCCCAGCCCTGCTCGACGGCGGCCCGCAAGGCTCGGGCCAGCACCCGCTCGGCGCCGGAGGCCTGCCCGGTGTGCGACACCGCGACCAGGCGCATCAGGCGCCCGCCTCCGAGTCCTCACCGGCAAGGGCGCGCAGCCCGCCGGGGCCGGCGGCGCCGACCGCCTCCACGGCGGCGAAGAAGACCACGGCGGTGCCGGCGGCGGCCAGCGGCCAGGGGACGAGCTGGGCCAGGAAGGCGCCGACGAGCACGGCCACCACGCCGCACGGAACTGTTCGCACCGCCGGCCCCAGGCCGACAGGGCGTACGTCCGGCTGGCGCAGGAGGACGAGCCAGAGGAGGCCGACCACGACCACCTCGGTCACCAAGGTGGTGACTGCCGCGCCCTCGTACGACCAGGCCGGGATCAGCCACAGGTTGAGCCCCACGTTGAGCACCACGCCGACCAACGCCACCACCGGGTAGAGGCGGTGGCGCCCGGCGGCCACCAGGGTGGTGACCGCCAGGCTGCCGAAGAAGGCGACCGCCTGGGCGCCCACGACGATCCGGGTGGCGTCGGCGCCGGCGCGGTAGTCCGACCCGTACAGGGCCTGGATGACGGGCTCGGCGAACAGGAGGAACTCGACCACCACGAGCACGGCGGCGAGCATCAGGATGGTGAACGCCCGCCTGAACCCGTCCCGGAAGCGGTCCCGGTGATCCGGCCAGGCTCGTACCAGAACGGGCAGTGTGGCGATCATCATCGCCGTGGACACGAAGTGCACGACGTCGACGAACTTGTAGGCGACCCCGTAGATGCCCACCGACGAGAACGTGTCGAGCTTGGAGAGCATCACCGAGTCGATGCGGTAGTAGGCGGTGGCCAGCGCGCCCCCGACGGCCAGAGGCACTGCCTCCCGGAACAACCGTCCCCACGCCCCCCAGAGCACCCGGTAGCGCAGGTCGAGCAGGCGCCGGCCCCAGTGCCAGTGCCAGCCCATGATGATCACCTCGCCCGCCACCGCCGGGATGGCGAAGAGGAGCACCGATCCGCCGGCGGCGGCGATGGCGGCGGTGAGGCCGATCTGGGTGAGCTGGCCGAAGACGGAGGCCGCAGCGACCGGCCGGAGCCGGTTCTCGGCCTGAAAGACGGCGACGTAGGCCTGCGAGGGGGTGGCGATGACGAGCACGAGCGCCGCCACCGCCGTGGCCCTGACCACGTCACCGGGGTAGCCGGCGATCGCCACCACGGCCACGGCGATGACGTAGCCACCCAACCCGAGCACGGACCGCAGCAGCACGTAGGAGCCGGCGAAGGCCCCACGGTCGCCCTTCTCGTCGAGGATGCCGGCCACCGCCACCCGGCCGATGCCGAGCTCGGTGAGGGTCGCCACCAGCCCCAGGAGGCCGAAGATGAACGTGAAGCGCCCGAACTGATCGACGCTCAGGCTCCGAACGATCAGGAGGGTCCCCGCCCACCCCAGGACGGCCACGGCAAGACGGCCGGCGAGCAGGGTCCCGGCGTCCGCCAGCAGCCGACTTCGTGGAGGCGGACTGGTTGGCGTGTCAGATCGGTCCGGCGGCACCTGGGGACCAGCCGGCCCCGGCGGCCGCTCGGAGGACCGGAGCACCCTGCTGCCCGTCACACGCACGCGCCCAGCGAGCGGTAGACGGCGGCGGTGGCCGAGGCCGTCGCCGTCCAGGTGAAGGAGGCCGCCCGCTCGATCCCCGCCCGAGCCATCTCCCGGCGACGCCCGGCATCGCCCAGCGCCTCTTTGATCGCCGCAGCCAGGCGCTCGCCGTCGCCGGGAGGCACCAGCCAGGCGGCGTCGCCGAGCACCTCGGGCAGCGACGCCACCCGACTGGCCACCACCGCCGCGCCACAGGCCATGGCCTCCAGGGGCGGGAGCCCGAAGCCCTCGTAGCGGGAGGGATAGGCCACCACGGTGGCGCAGCCGTAGAGGGCGGCCAGGTCGGAGCGGGGCACGTAGCCCAGCCGGACGGCACCGGCCACCGAGCCCCCGGTGCCGGCCCCGGCGAGCACGAGGGGGATGCCCACCTGCCGGCATGCCCAGGCCAGGGTGGGGACGTCCTTGCGGGGCTCGATGGTGCCCACATGGAGCACGAAGCGCGGCGGCAGCTGGTAGCGGCGTCGTACCCGCGCCACCTGGTCGCTCGGCGCCGGCCCGAGGTCGGTCGACGGCGCCAGCGGCGTCACCACCGCCGTGCGGCCGAAGCGGGCGGCAACCCGCTCGGCGGTGAAGGCGGACACCGCCACCACCGTGTCCACCGTCCGCAGGGCGTGGCGGACCAGCACTCGCTCACCACGCGCCCGGGTGCGAGAGAAGGCCCAGGGAACGTCGAAGACGGCGAGGTCGTGGACGGTGGCGACGCTCGGGCCTCGGCAGGCGATGGGGACGTCGACGTCGAGCCCGTGCACCACCTGAGCGGGGCCGAGCGACCGCAGGCCGTGCAGCGCCCGGGCCACGCCGTCGGCCGTGGGCCGCACCAGCGCCTCCACCCCAGGGGGCAGCTCCCCCCGGGCGTCCCGCTGCACGGCGGCCACGACATCGGCGTCGAGGGCCATCGCCAGCGGGGGCAGGAGCTCGCGGATGTAGGTCTGCACGCCGCCGCCTCCGGGGCGCAAGGAGAGCGCGTTCAGCACGACTCTGCCGCGCACGGCGCCGCCGCTCCGGTCAGCAGCTCCGGGTGCAGGTCCATCGCAAAGGTCTCCACGGCGACGAACCATCGACTGGATACGGAGATCGGCCCCGCGGAGATGCGCGGACGTGGTGATCCCCCGGCCCTCAAGTCCGTACACCAGGAGCCGACCACGCCACCAACGAGCCGGACGACCCCATGACCAGGAGAGCGACCATCATGCTGCGACGCGTCACCGTCCTGGGCCTGGCCCTCGCCCTCGTGGCCGCCGTGCCGGCGGTGGTGTCGGCAGCGCCCGGCGAGCGGTCCAAGCAGGCGCCGGGACAGGTGCGCCAGGCCGAGACGGTGCCGGGGCGCTACATCGTGGTCTTCCGACCCTCGGTGATCAACCCCGGGGCCACGACCGAGGCCCTGGAGAGGGGCCGAGGGTTCCGGGCCGAGCACCGCTACAGCCGGGCACTGAAGGGCTTCACCGCCCGACTGTCCGACGCCCAGGTCGCCGCCCTGCAACACCACCCCGACATCGAGCTGGTCACCCCCGACCGCCCGGTGCAGGCCAGCGGCGTGGTCCCCCTTGTGCCCAAGGAGTCGCCGCCCACCGGTGTGCGGCGCATCGAGGCGGGCACCACCACCACCGCCCGCCAGGCCAGCACCGCCAACGTGGCCGTGCTCGACACCGGCATCGACCTCGACCACGGCGACCTCAACGCCGTCCACGGCAAGAACTGCACGGGCAGCGGCCCCGCCGACGACGACCAGGGCCACGGCACCCACGTGGCCGGCTCGGTGGCGGCGTTGAACAACGGGGCCGGGATCACCGGGGTGGCGCCGGGGACCAAGGTGTACGCGGTCAAGGTCCTCGACGCCAAGGGCGCCGGGACGTTCTCCCAGATCATCTGCGGCATCGACTGGGTCACCTCGACCCGCACCGATCCCGACCCCGGCAACGACATCGCCGTGGCCAACCTCAGCCTCGGGGGCTCGGGCAGCCCGGTGGGGACCTGCGCCACCACCACCGACCCCCTGCACCGGGCCATCTGCAACTCCATCGCCGTGGGCGTCACCTACGTGGTGGCCGCCGGCAACAGCGGCTGGGACTTCGACGACCCCTCGGTGCCGGACGTGCCCGCCGCCTACCCGGAGGTCCTCACCGTCAGCGCCGCCGCCGACAGCGACGGGCGCCCGGGGGCGCTCGGCGGCTCCCCCGCCTGCGACTCCCGCCAGAGCGACGACACCCACGCCACCTTCTCCAACTACGCCTCCACCCCCGCCGGGGCCGCCCACCTGGTCGCCGCCCCGGGCGTGTGCATCTTCTCGACCTATCCCGCCAACCGCTACGCCATCATGTCGGGCACGTCCATGGCCGCCCCCCACGTCGCCGGGGTCGTGGCCCTGTGCCTGGGCGAGGCCGGCGCCGCCGGGCCCTGCTCGGGGCTGACGCCGGCGCAGGTGACCGCCAGGATCCTCTCCGACGCCAAGGCCCGCAGCGGCGAGTCCCTCTACGGCTTCACGGGCGACCCCCTGCGCATGGTCTCCGGACGGTCCTACGGCCACCTGGTGTGGGCCAACAACGCCGGCCCCGCCGCCAACGCCCGCTACCACCCGCTGGCGCCCAGCCGCATCCTCGACACCCGCTCGGGCAACGGCGCCCCGGCGGCCAAGGTCGGCCCCGGCGCCCGGGTGGACCTGCAGGTCACCGGCCGGGGCGGGGTGCCCACCACCGGGGTCAGCGCCGTGGTGGTGAACGTCACCGTCACCGAGCCCACCGCCGGCAGCCACCTCACCGCCTGGCCCACCGGATCGGCCCGCCCAGTGGCGTCCAACCTCAACTACAGCGCCGGCAAGACCGTGCCCAACCTGGTGGTGGCCAAGGTGGGTACCGGCGGCAAGGTCAGCTTGTTCAACAACTCGGGCTCCACCCACGTGATCGCCGACGTGGTCGGTTGGTACGACGACGGCAACAGCACCTCGGGGGCGCTGTTCAGCCCCCTCTCCCCCAGCCGCATCCTCGACACCCGCTCGGGCAACGGGGCGCCGGCGGCCAAGGTCGGCCCCGGCGCCAGCGTGGACCTGCAGGTCACCGGGCGGGGCGGGGTGCCCACCAGCGGGGTCAGCGCCGTGGTGGTGAACGTCACCGTCACCGAGCCCACCGCCGGGAGCCACCTCACCGCCTGGCCCACCGGCTCGTCCCGCCCGCTGGCGTCCAACCTCAACTACACCGCCGGCCAGACCGTGCCCAACCTGGTGGTGGCCAAGGTGGGTGCCGGCGGCAAGGTGAGCCTGTTCAACAACTCGGGCCAGACCCACGTCATCGCCGACGTGGTCGGGTGGTACGGCGCCGAAGGGGCCACCACCGGACCCCGCTACACCTCCCTGGTGCCGGCCCGCATCCTCGACACCCGCTCGGGCAACGGCGCCCCGGCGGCCAAGGTGGGCGCCGGCGCCAGCGTGGACCTGCAGGTCACCGGGCGCGGCGGGGTGCCCACCAGCGGGGTCAGCGCCGTGGTGGTGAACGTCACCGTCACCGAGCCCACCGCCGGGAGCCACCTCACCGCCTGGCCCACCGGCTCGTCCCGCCCGCTGGCGTCCAACCTCAACTACACCGCCGGCCAGACCGTGCCCAACCTGGTGGTGGCCAAGGTGGGTGCCGGCGGCAAGGTGAGCCTGTTCAACAACTCGGGCCAGACCCACGTCATCGCCGACGTGGTCGGGTGGTAC
>JAHWJU010000311.1 GCA_019348255.1 Actinomycetota bacterium
GGGTCGCCGATGTGGCGGTGGAGGCCGTCACCCGTCCGCCACGACAGCCGCGCCCCCACAAAGCGCTCTTCGGCCAGCCACACCTTGTCGGCGGCCACCCGGGCCAAGCCGGCCGGGGTGCCGTCGAAGCGGACCGCTCCCCGGTCCATCACCACGACCCGCGAGCACAGGGCGGCCACGTCCTCCGTCTGGTGGGTGGACAGGATCGTCGTCCGCTGCGCCGTCGCCGACACCAGCTCCCGGAAGCGCAGCCGCTGCCCCGGGTCGAGGCCGGCGGTGGGCTCGTCGAGCAGCAGCAGCTCGGGCTCGCCCAACAGCGCCTGGGCCAGGCCCACCCGCCGGCGCATGCCGCCGGAGAGGGCCTTGATCCTGCGGTCGCGCACGTCGGCCAGCCCCACCAGGTCGAGCACCCGGCGGACCTCGTCGTGGCGGGCCTTGCGGTCCGTCATCTCCTTGAGGATGGCGACGTAGTCGACGAACTCGAAGGCGCTGAAGTTGCGGTGCAGCCCCGGCTCCTGGGGCAGGTAGCCGAGCCGGCGGCGGATGGCGAGGCGGTCGTCGGGCCGCGACGGGTCCCGACCGAGGAGCCGCACCTCGCCGGCGTCCGGTGCCGCCACCGTGGCCAGGATGCGCAGGAGCGTGGTCTTGCCGGCGCCGTTGGGGCCGAGCAGGCCGACGATCCCGCTACCGATACCGAGGTCGACCCCGGCGAGGGCCTTGGTGGAGCCGAACGACTTCTTCAGCCCGCTCACCTGAACCGTCGTCTCCATCATGGGGTCCTCCCGAGCTCGTAGACGTCCCTGCGCCCGGCGATCACGAGCGCAGCCACTGCTGCCAGCACTGCGAAGCACAGCTGTCCGGCGGGGTCGAAGGCGAGCGAGTGCAACTGCCCGATCCCCAGCGGCGTGCCCAGCCGCCGGGCGGCGGCCAGTTCGCTGCCCAGCACCCCCACGACCCATACCGAGGCCACGGCGGCGGCCGACGGCAGGGGAGCGACGAAGCTGGACAGGGCCAGGCTCAGCGCACTCAGCCCCAGCGCCGGCAACACCCAGGCGACGACGACCCAGCCGATGTCGGGCAGGGCCAGCGCCGCCGCCCCCGCCAGTGCCGCCGTCGAGGCCATCACGGCCGCCGAGCGCACGAGCAGGAGCCGGAAGCTGGCCATGGGGGCGGCCAGTGCGATCTCATAGGCGGGATCGATGCCCGGCGCGAAGGCCACCGCCACGCCGGCCACGGGCAACAGGGGAGCGACCAGGAGGAACACGAGCATCCCGGCCTCGCCCTGCCCGGCGTGGGAGGCCAACACGGCGAAGCCGAGGGCCACGCTCAGCCCCACCAACCACGACAGGCGCAGCGCCGGCGTGGACACCAGCAGCCGGGCCAGGTGCTCGGCCACGCCGAGGCGCAGGAGCAGCCGCTCCACCAGGCCAGGCCTGGGAGCATCGAGCACCTCCTCCATCTCGTGCCAGGTGGCGGCCAGCCGGTCGTTGTCCACCCGGCCGGCGACCGCCGTCCGGCACTCGGCGCAGGCCAGCAGATGGGCTTCGAGGGATGACGCCCGGGCATGGTCGATCTCGCCGCTGGCGTAGCGGTCGAGCAGCGTGGCATCGGCGTGCCAGGTCATAGGAGTGCCTCCCGAAGCTGGGGCTTGGCCCGCATGAGCCGCGTCTTGACCGTCCCCGCCGGGATGCCGAGCAGGCGGGCGGCCTCGCGGGTGGTGAGACCGTCGAGGACGGTGGCCTGCACCACCGCCCGCAGCTCGGGTGAGAGCCGGTTGAGGGCGCCGGCCAGGTCGCCGTACTCCACGCCGAGCAGGACCTGTTCCTCCGCCGAGGTGGCCACGCCGCCGCAGTCGCCCATGTCCTGCACCGGGAGCCGGCGCCGGCGGAGCTGGTCGATGAGCCGGCGGATGCCCACACCCCAGATCCACGCCGCCACCGACCCCGTCCCCCGGTAGGAACCGGGCTTGCGCCACACGGCGAGGAACGTGTCCTGCACGACCTCGTCCACCACGCCGG
>JAHWJU010000124.1 GCA_019348255.1 Actinomycetota bacterium
TCGGAGGTGGCGCCGGGCTCGGCTTTCGGCGATGACGGAGTGGCACGGCGGGAGCGACGACCCGCGCCCGCCCGAGTGCGCTCGCTCGACCACCCGATCATGGTCTGGACGGTGGTATGGAAGTTCTCGGCGTGAGGGGGACAAAGGTCCAGGGCGTAGCTGTAGCCGTCGTAGGCAAAGCCGACGCTCTCCTTGACCTCGATATCTTCGCCGGTTTCTGCACTGCACCGGTCGCACGTCAGCAGCGTCACCGTCGTCTTGGCCACAGCATCCTCTTTCTTTACGGGTTCTGAGAATGGAAACGGTCGGGCGGACGCGAAGCGGGGCGACCCCGCGCCGAGACAGTCACCACCCATTGCCTCCGTTGGATCGAGCCGCTTGACTTCCACATCAGCGTTGGTCGCGAGGAGGATGCATGGACTTGGTGGAACTTGCGTCTGTTGAACTCACCTATACCGCCCTGGAGGCGCTGGACTACGGGAGCGGAGGGCAGCTCTACGGCACCATGAACGGTTCGCTCGCCGGTGATCGGCTCCACGGCACGCTGACGCTCACCAATCTGGCTCGCCGCCGGCCGGACAACGTCAACTTGCCGACTCTCCGCGGGCTGCTGACCACCGACGACGGTGCGGTCGTTTGGCTCGAGCTCGACGGCGTCGCAACCCTGAGGCCCGAGGACGGCGCTCGGGTGTTCGTCACAACGTGCCGGTTCCGCACAGGCGATGAACGGTACGGTTGGTTGAACACCGTGTTCGGGGTGCTCGAGGGCGTGCTCGACTCTGTTGGCGTTGGCGGCGTGGCGCGCGGCAACCTCTTCGAGTGCCGCGCCACGGTGTCATGAACAGCTTCTCCTCCTCGAAGGAACGCGAACACGCAGGGGAAGGCGGGGTGCTGCCCACGATGCTCGCAAAGGAGTGCCAATGACGGGAACGCCCCTGAGCGAGCGGTTGCGCGAGGCCGTTGAGCGCAAGGATGTCGACGCCTTCGTCGAGTGCTTCCACGAGGATTACCGAAGCGAGCAGCCCGCTCACCCGAACCGCGGGTTCGGGGGTTCAGGGCAGGTGCGGAAGAACTGGTCGGCGATCATGCAGGACGTACCCGACGTCCGTTTCGAGGTCCTACGGCGCGCCTACGAAGGCGACACCGAGTGGGTGGAATGCAGGATTCACGGGACCCGCTCGGACGGCTCCTTCCTCGACCTGCGCGGCGTGATCATCCAGGGCATCGAGGATGGACGCATCGCATGGGCGCGGCTCTACCTGGAGAACGTGGAACAGCAAGGGGCTGACATCGACGAAGCGGTTGCTGCCATGACGAACAGGCACCCGGGCTAGCCGGCGTTCAGGGAGACGCGGCGGGCCCACGGACGGTCCGGGGGCGTCCCGCGGTTGACACCGGCCCGGAGTCGTTCACTGGCACAGGCCGCCACTCACCGACACCGGGTTGTTCTGCTGCTCGAAGGCGAAGGTGCCCGGGGTCCCCTTGTGGATGCGCTCGTGGAACGTGGTGTCGCCCGGGTCCGCGGTGTTGTCCGAGTGGGACTGGCCGGTGCCGAAGCCGCGGCCGTTGCGGTCGACGCAGGCCCCCGGCGTGTCGATGTGGTGCGCATGGGTCGCGCCCGAGGGCGTCGCGCTCAGGCCGACCACGCCCACGACGACGGCGGCGAACACGATTCTCCTGCTTGCCATCTGTAAACGCCTCCTTGATCGGGCAAGGCAGTGTAGCCCTGCGATCCTCTGTCGCACCGGACTGCCTCGGCGGTTCACGTCCGACGGGACAAGATTCTGGGCCACTGGTGAACCGTTGCTCGTAGGTCACCCGACAGAGGTGTGATGTCGCCCAGCGATGAGGAGCTTCTTGCCGCGATGACCAGCGGGGACCGCGCCGCCCTCGCCACGCTCTACGACCGCCACGCCCCATGGCTGACGCTGCGGCTCGCCCGCCGGTGTGCCGATGCGGGCATCGTCGACGAGGTCATCCAGGACACGTTCGTCGCGGTGTGGCGGGGCGCCACGGGCTTCACAGGCCAGGGTGAGGTGGCGGCCTGGCTATGGGGCATCAGCATCCGGCGCCTGATCGACCAGTTCCGCAAGCGCCGCCCGGTGCCCGTGGAGTCGGTCTCCCCGACGATGTCGGCGACGGCATCCGCCGAAGAGGAGCTGCTGCTGGCGGTCGAGCACGGCGACCTCGGAGGGGCGCTGACCAAGCTGTCGCCCGAGCTGCGGGCCGTGGTGCAGGCCACAGTGCTCGACGGCCTCACCACGCGGGAGGCGGCGCGGCTCCTCGACATCCCGGCGGGGACGGTCAAGACGCGCATGATGCGGGCCCGCGTCGAGCTACGGGAGGCACTTACATGACGACCTGGCACGCAGGGCCTGAGCTCCTCGAGCGCTATGCCGACGGGAGAGCCGACGACGTCCTCGCCGCCTCGGTCGAGGCCCACCTCCTCGCCTGCGCGGACTGCCGTGGGCGCGTCGCCGCCCAGGTGCCAGCGGCTCGGCTCGGGGCGAACTGGGACGCTGTCGTGGCCACGCTCGATGCCCCCACGCCGGGGCCGCTCGAGCGCCTCCTCGCCCGGTCGGGGCTCCGGGCCAGCACGGCGCGCCTGCTTACTGCCACCCCCACGCTGCGTCTGTCGTGGTTGGCCTCGATCGCCCTGGCCCTTGCCTTCGCCGCCGTCGCCGCCACCCGCCCGGGTGGCGCCCCCCTGCTCTTCCTCGCCCTCGCGCCGCTCGTCCCGGTCGTCGCCGTGGCCATCGCCTTCAACCCGTCGCTCGACCCGTCGTCGGAGATGGTCGAGGCGACGCCGGTCGCCGGTCTGCGCCTGTTGTTCCTCCGAACGCTTGCGTCGCTCGGCCCGAGCATCGTCCTCGCCGGGGTCGCCGGCCGACTCGCGGCGGACCCGGGCCAGAGCTTGGCGCTTTGGCTGTTGCCCGCCCTCGCCCTGAGCGCCCTCAGCCTCGCCCTGGCCTCCGCCGTGCCCATCGCCACCGCGGCATCAGCCCTCGGCGTGCTCTGGGCGTCGGGCGTCGTCGTCGCCGAGGCGGCGGCGAGGGGCAGTTTCGCGGCCGTGGCCAGCGGAGGCGAGGTCGAATCCGTCCTCGTCCACCTGCCCGCACAGCTCCTGGCCGGAGCCGTCGCCCTGTTCGCTGCTGTCCTGGCGACGAGGCACAGCCTGCAGCCGGGGCAACCGAACCGGAGGCATGCGTGAGCACCACCATCCGCTTCACCGACATCACCAAGCGCTTCGCCACGACACGTGCCCTCGGCGGCGTGACGGGGACCACGGGCCCCGGCATGACCGGGCTGCTGGGGCCGAACGGGGCCGGGAAGACCACCCTGCTGCGCATCCTGGCGACCGTGCTCGCCCCTGACCACGGTGGTGTCGAAATCCTCGGGCTCGACCCGGGCGACCGCCAGGAGCGGACGGAGATCCGCCGGCGCCTCGGCTACCTCCCGCAGGAGCCCGGGTTCCACCCGCGGTTCACCGCCTTCGAGTTCGTCGACTACGTCGCCATCCTGAAGGAGCTCGACGACCGCCGGGCCCGCCACGCCGAGGTGCACCGGGTGCTCGAGGTGGTCGGCCTGGGCGACGTCGCCGGCAAGCGCATCAAGACGCTCTCGGGTGGCATGCGCCGCCGTCTCGGCCTGGCCCAGGCCCTCCTCGCACGGCCGGAGGTGCTGCTCCTCGACGAGCCGACGGCCGGTCTCGATCCCGAGCAGCGGCTCCGCTTCCGCCAGCTCGTGAGCGGCGAGCACGGGCGCACGGTCGTGCTGTCGACGCACCAGACCGAGGACGTCGCCACCCTCTGCGGGCGGGTGCTCGTACTCGCCGACGGGCGCGTCCGCTTCGACGGCACGCCCGCCCAGCTGGCCTCGGTGGCGAGCGGCCGGGTCTGGATCGCCGACGCCGAGGCGTCCCGGGGTGCCGCCGTGTCATGGCGGACCGGGGACGGCCGAGTGCGCCACGTCGGCAACCCGCCGGACGCCGCCGAGATCGCGACCCCCACCCTGGAGGATGGCTACCTCCTGCTCCTTCACGAGAGCCGGACGCGGCAGCAGGCCGCATGAGCGCCACCGACACCGCTCCCGTCCAGCAGGACCCGTCGCCCCCCTCGCGGGTCCCGCCCCCGGCGCCCTCCGAGTGGCGGGTCGCCCGGGCCGTGGGGCGGGTCGAGGCCCGCCACCTCCTCACGGTCGCCCTCGTGCCCGCCGCCCTGGGCGCCCTGATGAGCCTCGGCTACGGAGGCGACGTGGTCGACCTGCGCTCGGCCTCCTTCAACGCCGCCTTCAACCTCCTGCTCCTCGCCGCCGTGACCCTGGTGGCCTCGCACCGGGCCGTCACCCGGGCCCGACGGGACGGGTCCGAGGAGCTGCTGGCGACCACCCCGGCGCCAGCCCGGGCCCGCACCGCCGGCCACCTCCTCGCCGTCCTGGCCCCGACCACCGTAGGCGCGGCCGTCACCGGCTTCTCCTTGGCCGCCCTGGTGCGCCAGACCGCCACCGTCGGCGACCCGGTCCTGTCCGAGCTGGCCGTCGGCCCCGTCCTCGTGGCCGGAGCCGGCTGCCTCGGCGTTCTCCTGGCCCGCCTGTGGCCGCAGCCGTTCACCCCGTACCTCGCTTGCTTCCTGATCGCCGTCGCCGAGCTGGGCGTGAACACTCCTGTCTTCGCGGGATCGGGGCTGCGCTGGCTCGTGTTCTGGGTCGAGGGAACGCTGTGGTGGCTCGTGCCCCGGCACTCGGCGGCCCACCTCGTGTACCTGCTCGGGCTGGTCGCCATGGCCGCCGTCGGAGCCCTCGTCCGCCACGGCGTGACCCGACGGCTCGTGGGCGCCGGCGCGGTGGCCGTCGTCGTCACCGTCGTGGCCGCCGGCGTGCAGATGCGCCAGCCCCAGGAACATTGGCGGGCGGCCAACGCCATGTTCGCCGCCCCCGAGTCGGTGCAGAGCTGCTGGAGCCGCCAGGGGGTGCGCTACTGCGCCTTCCCACGGTTCGAGGAGGTGATGGACCACGTGTCGCAGGCGGTGACTGCGGTGCGGGCGGTGATGCCGGAGGAGGCGTGGCCGTCACGGCTCGCCGTCACCCAGCGGGTCACCGCCCTCGACCTGCAGTACGCAGGGGACGCTCCCCGCTGGCTGCCCCGTCTTCCGGACATGCCGCAGGGCCGGGTGCGCCAGCCCGACGACGGCGAGTTGCACCCAGGGCTGGACTTCAAGTCCTGGTCGGCCGTCCAGGAGGTCGGCTTCGGCGTCCAGCTCGGGGCCAAGGCCGTCGGCCTCCCCGTGGTGCCCGACCCACGCACCGGCGAGGTGTGCCTCGCAGCCAACCAGGCCCGCGCCGTCGTCGCCCTCTGGCTGGGCGGGCACGCCACCGACGACGCCGGCGCCGGGCTGGTCTGGTTGGTGGAGCGCGCCTCGGAGGCGGCGGCCGCCCGCGGGCGCCCCCTGCACGACGCCGTGGTCCCCATCGCCGAGGTCGACGTGTACGGCGGGTTCGTGGTGTCGCTGGACGACGCCCGCCTGGCGCTGGAGCTCCTCAGGCGCGACTCCACCGACGTCGCAGCCCGCCTCGCCGAGCACTGGGACGTGGTGAGCCGTCCGACCACGACGAGTGCGGAACTGGCCCAGCTCGCAGCGGTGCCGGTGCCGATCGGGGGAGCCGCACGCGCACCGTTCGTCGCCCACATGGACCCCGACCTCGTCCGCCTGGGCGCCCCGTGCCGATGACTGCCGCCATCCGGGCCCTTCCGGCGACGGCCCGGTCGATGGTGTGGGCCCCCTTCACCGTGGCTTCGGGATCCGTCGTCAGCCTCGTCGTCGCCCAGCGTCCCTGGGAGGGCCAGCAGTTGAGCCTCGGGCTCGCCCGGCTCACTCTCGTCCTGGTCGCCATCGGAACCGCCCTCGCGCTGGACGATGCGGCCGCGGACACCCTCGCCTGCTCGCCCACTTCGCTCCTGTGGCGACGAGCAGTCCGGTTGGCGTTGGCAGCTGGCGCCGCCGCCGCCGTCACGGTCGTCGCCCTGTTCGCCGTCGGTGCCACCGGCGGCACCGGGGGGGTGCCACTGGACCGGCTCGTGGTCGAAGGGGCGGGCATCCTGCTCCTCGCCATGGCCCTCTCGACCGCGGTCGGCAGCGATCGCGGTGCCTTCCTCTTCGCCGTGGGACTGCTCGGAGCCGTCATCATCCAGCAGCGTTGGCCCGCCTGGTCACTGTTCCCGATGGCGCCCGGGGCACCGGGCTGGTCGCGGGCCGCTCTCGTTTGGGGGGTCGTGGCCACGGTCAGCGCCGGCGCGCTCTTCGTGATCTCGCGCGATCCTTGCCTTCGACGGCGCGTCATGGCGTAGCGCCACGAGACCCAACGTCGAGCGTTGCCTACGACCCCGACGGAACCGTGAGTAGGCGTCCAATGCCGCTCGTCGCTCGCGCTTCAGAGCGCGTCCCGATGGTGCCGGTCGGGGACAGTCGGGCCCCGGCGTCAGCGCTCCACCAGGGCGGCGAACCGGTCCAGGTAGCCGGAGAAGGCGTCGGTCACCTCGTCGGGGACCAGCCC
>JAHWJU010000312.1 GCA_019348255.1 Actinomycetota bacterium
AGTCCACCTCGTTCTTCGGGCACCCGAGGGTCTCGAGCCAGTAGGAGCGGGCCACAGGGCCATCCTACGGGCAGTGGGCGGGCACGGTCAGCCGGTGAGATCGGCGTGCATCGTCAAGATGCCGTGGTGTTCGCGCACGACCACGAAGCCGTGGCGCCGGAACAACGACACCGCCGGCAGGTTGCCCCTGGGCACGTTGAGGCCGATCGACGGCTTCTGCTCCTCTTTCGCCTTGCCCAGCAGTGCCGACAGGAGCAGCCCGCCCACCCCCTTGCCGCGGTGCTCGGGCGTCAGGGCGATGAGCATCTCGGGGGTCTCGCCGCCGACGAAGCCCCCTTCGGGATCGTCGTCGGGGAAGACCCGGAACCATGCCGCCCCCACCGGCTCGAACTCCGACTCGGCCACGATCCCGTGGTCGCCGGGCCGCCCCCAGCCGTCGATGAAGGCCGCCACCGAGCGGTTCGCCAGCAGCTCCTCGCGGGGCGGGCGGTCGCGCCGTAGCGGCGAAGCCGCCTCGTACAACATCGCCCGGAGGAAGGTGCTGTCGACCAGGGTCGCCAACCGGGTGGTGTAGGTACGGGACATCGCCCTCATTGTGGCGTACCGACGGCGAGCCCCCCTCCCCCGGCGCCGGCTACGCCGCTGACGGCGGCGTCACGGCGACGGAGTCTCGGCCTTCACCGTCGTGTGGATGCCGCCGCGCACCAACCAGTCGGTCACGACCGTCATCCGTCGGGGGGCGATGGCGGCGACGAGGTCGTCGAGGATGCGGTTCGTGACGTCTTCGTGGAACGCGCCCTCGTCGCGGTAGCTCCAGAGGTAGAGCTTGAGCGACTTGAGCTCGACGATCGCTTGGTCCGGCACGTAGGTGATGCGCACGCTGGCGAAGTCGGGCTGGCCCGTCATCGGGCAGACGCAGGTGAACTCCGGCGTCTCGCAGCTCACCTCGTAGTCGCGCCCCGGGTGTGGATTGGGCACGGCCACGAGGTCACGCGAGGGCGTGGTCGCCATGATGGAGTTCTAATCGACCACGAGGCCGCGTCGGTCCGGTTCCAGGCGAAGGACCCGTCCGTCCACCGACCGGTCGGCCAGGAGCCGCGCACCGGCCTCGGCCACGGCCCCGGCCGTGGCCGAGGTGCACACGGCGAGGAGGCTGGGGCCGGCGCCGGACCAGCAACTGGCGAGGGCGCCGGCCTCCACCAACCCGGCCATGAGGCCGGGCGACTCCGGGAAGAGCGGCGCCCGCTGCATCTGGTGCAGGCGGTCCTGCGTCGCATCCGCGACCAGCCGCCGATGGTCGGCGAGCCCCCCGAGCAGCAGCCCCATCCGCCCCAGGTTGAAGGCGGCATCCCGGTGCGGGACCTCGGCCGGCAGGGCGGCCCGAGCTTCGGCGGTGGGAAGCGGGCGGTGCGGCACCAGCACCACGAAGGTGATCGCTTCGTCGAGCGGCATCGGCGTCACGACCGGTCGTCCGCTCACGATGCTGGCGCTGACAAGGCCTCCCACGACCGAGGCGGCGGCGTTCTCGGCGTGACCGTCAGTCGCGGCGGCGACGGCAAGCGGGTCGGCCGCACCGGCGGCGGCCGCGGTGGCAGCCGCCAGCGCCGCGGAGGAACCGAGGCCCCTGCCCACGGGTATGTCGGAGCGCACGGTGATGGCGAGGTGATCGTGCCCGGTGACGGCACGGGCCACCCGAGCGGCGAGATGCTGGGGACCGGCCGGCAGGTCGGCACCCTCGCCGTGCGACCGGACGCAAAGTTCGTCGGCTTCGGCGACCTCGACCTCCACGTAGAGCGACAACGCCACGGCCAATGTGTCGAAGCCGGGGCCCAAGTTGGCCGAAGAGGCCGGAACCCGTGCGCGCGCCATGGGTGGAAGGTAGTGCCGGCGCGTCACCTCCACGCCTTCTTCGCGGTCCAATCCTGTGACGGGCTCCACCCCCAGATCGCCCCGTCAGGAGGCAGTGCCATGTACGACTTCGCCATCGTCATCCTTCTCGGACTC
>JAHWJU010000313.1 GCA_019348255.1 Actinomycetota bacterium
AAGCCCCTGGCCGACTACCAGCAGTTCGCGGTGACGGGGGAGCAGGAGCTGTTCCGTCTGGGATGGATCGCGCCGTATCCCTCGGGTGATGCCATCCTCACGCCTCTGTTCCGCAGCGGCTTTCCCAACAATCTGGTCGGGCTGTCTTCGCCGGCGGTGGACGAGCCGCTGCTGTTGGCCCGTAGTGAAGCCGACCCGACCCGGCGCATCGAGTACCTGCAGCAGGCCGAGCGGGCAGTGATGGCCGAGTTGGTGGTGATCCCCATCGCCCAGTTCGAGATCCAGACGGTGGCGTCCCCCCGCGTGCGGGGGCTGGAGATGACCTCGACCGGGACCTTCGACGGCCGTACCGTGTGGCTCGCGCCCGCCGGGTGAGCCCGGTGCGGCTGCTGGCGCTGGCCGCGGCCGCCCTGGTGCTGGCGGTTGGCTGTGAACCCGGGGGCCGCCGGGGTGGTGGTGATCCCCAGTCGCCGGCCGGGACGGCGGGGCCCGGTCCCGCCTCAACCACGACGTCTGCGCCCGGGACGGCGGTGGCTGTGGGCGATGCACCGGCCGTCGAGGTCACGGTTTCCGACCGAGGCCGCGGAGGATCGGCCCGGGTGGGGGTGTGGGCGGAGCCCGACCCGGCCGCCCGGACGGTGGGCGGCTCCGCCATCCGTGCCCTGGTCCTGCCGCAGTTGTTCGTGGCGCGCCCGGACGGGCGCTGGTCGCCCGCCTTGGTGGCGCCCGGTACCGACCGGCTGGCGGTGGACAGGCGCTCGGCGTCGTTCCGGTTGCGCCCGCGGGCGACCTGGTCCGACGGTTCTGCGCTGGGCGTGGAGGACCTGCGTCGGTCGGCCGATGGGCGGTTCGTGGCCGGCGTGGACGATCCGGCGCCTGACGGCACCATCACCGTGCGCTTCACCCAGGAGCTTCCCGGCTGGCGCCGGCTCTGGTCGGCGAACGACTCCATCGCCCCGCCGGCCCCGGGCGTGTGGGGTGGGCCGTTCGTCGTCGCCGGGCGGACGGCCGGGCTGGAGACGGTGCTGCGCCGCAACGACCGCTGGTGGGGGCCTGGGGGGCCTTTCCTCGACGAGATTCGCCTCGTCCTGGTGCCCGACCCGGTCACCGCCCGGCACCTGCTGAGCCGCGGCGAACTGGACGTCATCATGCCCCTCGCCGCGACCGCCCGGCGGCCCCAGCTCGAGCGGACGGCGGGGGTGTCGGTGGATCACGTTGCTCGTGGTGGCTGGAGCGTGTCTCTGATGGCGAACCCGGCGCGGATGAAGATCGAGGACCGCCGCGCGCTGTTCAACACCGTCGACCGCTCCGTCTTCGTGGGGACTCTGCTCGGCGGTGAGGCCCACCTGATCAACGGCTTCGCGGGGCCGGAGGACGCGGTGTGGGCCGGCGTGGGCGTGGGATCGGCGGCGCCCCTCAAGGGCAACACCATCGATCTGGTTGGCATGCTCGAAGAACCGATGACCTTCTTCCTGCACCGCTCGATGCAAAAGCGGGCACGGGTTGCCGGCGGCCGCATCGAGTTGCGCCACGCCGAGGTCGACCGCGTGGAGCCATGGGTGCGGGAGGGCAACTACAGCGCGGCGGTGGTGGCCCAGCTCGAGCCACTTGGCGGCTGCTGGCGCTGCCGCTGGGAGTCGTTCGACTCCGGGTTGGCCGTCGCCGCCGACGGCGGCGACGGTGCTGCCGTCACCGCATTGCAGACCCGCCTCCGGGACGAGGCGTTGGTGCTGCCCCTGTGGGCGCCCGAGACCGTGGTTGCGTGGCGCAAGGGGCTTCACGGACCGAAGGCCAACGGCTTCGCCGCCACCGCCGCCTGGAACGCATGGGAATGGTGGCGCGGCCCGTGACGCCCGCCGGCTTCACCAACCGCCCGCGCTAGCATCGCCTGTGTCGCCGGCGGCGCCGGAGGCACCACGTCGGAGTGGCGGAATAGGCAGACGCGCTAGCTTGAGGGGCTAGTGCCCGCAAGGGCGTGGGGGTTCAAGTCCCCCCTCCGACAC
>JAHWJU010000314.1 GCA_019348255.1 Actinomycetota bacterium
GGGCGGCGGCAGGCACGGCTCGCTGCGAGCGCCTGGCGTGGGACAGCTACGTGCGTCGGCGACCAACCACGGGCGTTTACGTCTGGGGCAGAGACCTCGGCTTGTTCCGAGAGCCGGTAGCGCGGGAGCGACTCCGCCCACCGGTGGTCGATCGTTTGGCGTGGGGCCCGTACCAGTCGAGGCAGACGACGGTCGCGTCATCGAGGAGGTTGCCCTTTGTCTCTTGGACCACGTTCGCGGCGAACTCGCGGACGATCTCCCTCGGGTGGCGGCTGCGGCTGCGGCCAAGGATCCCGGTGATGTCGACGTTGACCGCCTTTCGTTCGAGGAGACCGTCGGTGAGGAGGAGGAGCCGGTCGCCCGGTTCGAGCTGGATGGTGCGGACCGTGTAGTCGGACGCGATGATCCCGAGGGCGAGCTCGGTGCCAATGTCAAACACCTCGGCCGCACCATCGCGGTGCAGGTACGGGAGGGGGTGACCCGCGTTGACGACGTCGAGGCGTCCGTCGGCGAGACGGATCCGGATCATGACGCCCGTCACGAACTGGTCGGGTCGGCTGACATCGATGAGGGCGTCGTTGGCGAGGCGTGCCTGCTCTGCTGGGGTGGCGAGGGAGCGGCGGCTGTTGCGGAGGCTGCCGACGGCGACGGTGGCGAGGAGCGACGCTTCGACACCATGGCCCATCGCGTCGGTGACAGTGACGTACAGGTACTCACGGTCGAGGCTGTAGTCGAAGGTGTCCCCGCCGGCCTCATGCGCCGGTTCGAGCCATCCGGCGATGGTGAATTCGTCGGCTTCGAGCGTGTACGCCTGCGGGAGGAGCCGTCGTTGGATTTCGGCGGCGAGGGTGAAGGAATGGTCGCGCTGCGCCCACTCGAAAAGGTCGGTGTGCCGTCGGGAGGCGACCAGCACGTAGGCGAGGGCTTGGGCGGCCGACTCGAGGTACTCGATTACGTCCGTGTCCGGGCGGTGAGGAAGTGTGAGCTGGAGAACCCCGATGGCGTCGCCGCGCTCGCTGACCGGCACGAGAACGTCCCACCCGTTGTCGGCGATATGTAAGTCGACTTCCTGGCTGAAGAGCACCTGCTCGTAGACCGACCCGGGCAGCGGCAGCGACTCCGCCCGCTCGTTGTGGCCGTCCTCGATCCTCTCGGGAGCGGTCGCGTGGGTCATCCGCACGAGCGCGTCTCCGGTGAAGTTGGCGATGAGCAAGCTGACGCGGCGGGCGTCGAGCATCCGGGCGAGCTCGGCTACGACTACTTCGACGACTCGTACGGGTGGTGCGGCTTCCACGGCCCCGAGCAGCGCGCGCAGATCCAATCGTTCGTCCTCCTCGCCGGCCACGGCACCTAGTTCACCACGACGGGAAGTACCGTTGCCGCGGCAGGAGCAGCAGGCAAGCCGAACGCCTCGTAGGGGACGCAGCGAAGAAGCGTGCTCAGGGGTCGATGACGGACCGACGGGGCAAGGTGGTCCCGACACCGGACTTCGTGCGCTTCGCCACGCACTTCGGGTTCCGCCCCGACTTCTGCGAAGCCGCCGAACCCGAATCCAAGGGGATCGTCGAGGCGGTGTGCGGCTACGCGCAACGCGATCTGGTGGTCCCTGCTGAGGCTTGGGTCAACGAGAGCGAAGCAAACGACGCGTGTCGGGCGTGGTGTGCGGAGGTGAAGGGCCGCGTGCACTCCGAGACCACCGCCGTTCCTGGCGAGCGGCTCGTCGAGGAGCGCGCGCTGTTCCCGCCGTTGCCGTCGCTGCGGCCCCCGCTTCGCCGGGGCGTGTTCTCGCCGGCTTACCTCCTTGCCCGGAAATCAACCTTCTTGGTTTCGCTCCAGACGCACCGGCGGCTCGATCAGATGGTGGGCCAGGTCCTCGCCGTCGGGCGGTGAAAGCCACGGCTCGTGGGCGGCGCCGTCCGGCCGGAACCGCCAGCGGCGGCCCACCCGGTCGATGCCGATCGGGAAGATCGTGAGGGAGCCCTCGCTGTCGATGTGCAGACGCA
>JAHWJU010000125.1 GCA_019348255.1 Actinomycetota bacterium
TCGGTGGGCCGGTAGGGCCCGAGGAGGGGCCCCTCCGCCCTGTCGCCGGACAGGAGCATCCCCGGAGAGCCGAGGTCGCGGACCCGCTGGAGCACCGGCTCGAACAGCGCCCGTGACGCGCCCGCGGCCCGGCGGGCGAGCAGGAGGTGCAGGCCGAGGTCGCGTCCCTGGGCCAGGAACTCGACCAGGGGAGCGAGGGGGTTCCCGGCCGGCGTGACGACCAGGTCGTAGTCGTCGACCACCACGAACAGCTCGGGTCCCTCCCACCACGAGCGGGCCCGGAGCTGCTCGGGGGTGATGTCGGCCGGCGGCAAGCGGCTGGTCATCAGCTCGCGGAGGCGGGCGGCCTCGGTGACGGCGCCGGGAGCGGCGCCGGCGTAGCCGAGGAGATGGCTGGCAGGAACGGCGTCGAGCAGGGTCCGCCGGTAGTCGATGACGACGAACCGACAGGCGTCGCGGCTCAGGCGGGCGGTCGTCGTGGCGGCGAAGGTGCGCAGCAGCGTCGTCTTGCCGGACTCGCTGTCACCGAAGACGAGGAAGTGGGGGTCGGCACCCCCGAGGTCCAGGTACACCGGGCCCAGGTCGCGCTCGGAGATCCCGATCGGGACGCCGGGGTGGTGGTCGGTGCCGGGGGCGGGCAGGGACGTGACGCCGACGTGGGCCGGCAGCAGCCGGACGGGCGGCGCCGGCGGCCCCGTCCACGACGACGCCAGCGAAGCGGCCGCCGCCCTCAGCGACTCACCCAGCTGCTCGTCGCTGACGACCTCGTCCAGGCGGGGCACGGCCACCTGGAACTGCAGCTTCTCGGAAGTGAGGCCGCGGCCCGGCACGGCCGGGAGGCGCTGTGAGAGCCGCCGGTCGACCAGGGAGTCGCCGGGGTCGTTGAGGCGCAGCTCCAACCGGCCGCCGAGGCTGTCGCGGATGTTGGGCCGCAGGTCCATCCACCGGTTCGCCGTCACCACGACGTGGATCCCGTAGCCCAGCCCGCGGGCGGCCAGGTCGAGCACGACCGGCTCGAGGGGTTCCATGGCCGCCCGCAGCGCCGGCCAGTTGTCGATGACCAGCAAGACGTCGCCCAGCACCTCCGTCGGCAGAAGACCTGCGGCCCGCATCTCCCGCAGGCGGGCCGGCGAGTCGATCCCGTGCTCGTCGAAGAGCCGCTCCCGGTGGACCAGCACTCCCTCGATCTCGGCCACCACCCGGCGCACCTTCTCGAGCTCTGCCCGTCCGGCGACGGCGCCCACGTGGGGGGCGCCGGCCAGCGCGGCCAGCCCGCCGCCTCCGTAGTCGATGGCGTACACCTGCACCTCGGCCGGCGTGTGGCGCTGCAGCAGCGCCAGCAGGAGCGTGCGCAGCACGGTGCTCTTGCCGGTCTGCGGCGCGCCGACGACGGCGAGGTTCCCCTCGGCGCCGGCCAGGTCGACGACGAGCGGGGTCATGGCCTGCTCGGCCGGCCGGTCGACGAGGCCGATGGCCACGGCGAGCGGGCGGGATGCCGGCGCCGGCGGAATGGCCGAGAGCGGGACGACAGGAGGCAGGGTGGGCAACCAGATCTGGTGGGTGCGGGGGGCGGCGTCTCGAAGCCGGCGCACGGCGGCCTCGGCGAACGACCCCTCGCCACTCTTGGTGCGCCCGCCGGCGTAGGCGGCGTGAAAGCGGGTCATGCCGGTGGTGTCGACCTTGAGGTAGCCCCACCCCGGCTCGCTGGGCAGCGTGTGTGCGTCGGCCGAGCCGATCACGGTGCGGCTCTCCACGGCGCTGAAGGTACGCAGGGCGAGGCGGTAGCTGAGGTGGCTCTCCAGGCCCCGCAGCCGCCCCTCCTCCAGGCGCTGGGAGGCCAGGAGCAGGTGGATGCCGAGGCTTCGGCCCAGCCGCCCGATGCTCACGAAGAGGTCGACGAACTCCGGCTCCTGGGTCAACAGCTCGGCGAACTCGTCGACGACCACGAGCAGCGTGGGCAGCGGGTCGAGCGAGGAGTTCGCGACGCCGCTCAGAGGGCCGCTCGGGCCCTGGGCTCGGCGTCGGGCGTAGTCGCGCAGGTTGGCCACGTTGCCGGCGTCGCGCAGCAGCTCCTGGCGCCGGCGCTGCTCCCCGCCCAGGGCCTCGCGCATCCGGTCGACCAGCGCCGGGTCGTTCTCGAGGTTGGTGATCATGCCGGCCACGTGGGGCAGCTCGGCCAGGCCGGCGAAGGTGGCACCACCCTTGAAGTCGACGAGGACGAGGCTGAGCTCGTCGGGCGGGTGGGTCAGCACCAGGCCCAGCACCAGCGTCCTCAGCAGCTCGCTCTTGCCCGAGCCGGTGGCGCCCACCAGCAGGCCGTGGGGGCCGACGCCGCCGACCGCCGCCTCCTGCAGGTCGAGAAGGAGCGGGCGGCCGCTGTCGGTCGAGCCCAGCGGCACCGTCAGGGGGCCGAAGGGCCGGGGCCTCTCCCATGCCAGAGCGGGGTCGAACCGGCTGATGTCACCGACGCCCAGGAGGTCCTCGATCCCGCCCTCGGCGGGGGCCGCGCTCAGGTCCTCTTCGTCCAGCGGGATGGCGGGGGCGAAGGGGCCGAGGGCGACGGCGGCGCCGGTGGCTGCCACCACCTCGGCCGGGCCGAACCCCTGGGGGAGAGGACGCGGGCCGGGCGAGGGCGGGAACTCCTCGACCAGAACAGGGCGGCCGGCGCCGGGGTCGGGTCCGGCGAGGGGGGCGAGGCGCAGCGACCGAGGCGTGCGCTCGCCCTCCCGCAGGGTGCCCGTCGCGCCGGCCCCGTCCAGTTCCAGGGTGAGCGTCTCGCCGACGCCCGGCGGCCCCTCGGCGCTCAGCACCAGCCGGGTCCGGCCCGGGCGCTGGGCGATGCGGCCGATGAGGTCGCGGGCGGCCGGCGCCGACTCCAGCGACCCGTGGACCACGACGACGAGCAGGTCGTCTCCGGCCTCGCCCTGACGCCGCCACGCCCCCTCGACCGCCCGCAGGCTGCGGGTGATGTCCCGCGACGACAGGGCCACGTGGGGAAGCGAGGCAATGGTTTCGAGCGCCCCCGAGCGGTCGAGGTCGACCAGGGCCACCCTCATCCGTTCAGGGGGCGACGAGACGGCCCAGCCGGCCAGCAGCTGCTGCACCACTCCCACACCGGGCTCCGGCGGCCCCACCACGGCCATCACCGCGTGGGCACCGGGGAGCTCGATCGCCACTGCCGCGCCGAGCTCGTCCAGGCCCACCGGGGCGGCCGCGGGCTGCCCGGCCTTCCAGCGCCGAGCCAGCGCCTCGGAGTCGAAGGCATCGGGTCCGAGCAGGGCCGCCCCGTGCAGCGGGGCAGCCTCGTCCTCGTCAGCGCCGGCGGCGTCTGCGAATGGCGCCAGCTCGCGGCTCCACGCCGAGGCCACCGCGCTGGGGACGCCGGCGGCCAAGAAGTGCGGCACCGCCACCGAGCCCCCGGTCCCCCCGCTCTGAGGGGCCGCTCGGGCCCAGAGGCCGGCGTCGCCGTCGGAGCCCACCTCGATCACCTCGGACGTAGCCGCCGGCAGCTGGTTCTCGAGGGCGGCCACCACTACTGCGCTGGCGCCACCCTGGAGCAGCCGGGCGGCGGTACGGCCAGAGGCCAGCCCGTCGCCGTCGACCACCACCAGGATCGCCCGGTCGTCCTCGGCAGCGGTCGGGGGGAGCGAGGAGTCCGTGCGAACGGCGTCGGGGCCGGCGTGGGGCAGCCAGGCCACGAAGCGCCACGCCGGGGCCCGCTCGGGGGTGGTCAGCACCACGATGCGCAGGTCGGCCGGTCCGAGGTGGGTGGCGGCTTGGCAGACGAGGCTGCGCACGACGGCCAGGGCGGCGTCGCGGTCGCCCACCACCCCGACGGTACGTCCGCCGGTGAGGTCGACGACCACCGGCGACCGTTCGAGCACCACATTGCCGGCCGCCTCCAGCGCTTCGGGAGCGCTGTCGCGGGCGGCGACCATCGGCGCGCTCCACGCCACGTCGCCCTGGCCGACGTAGAGGGACAGGGCCTCCGGGTCGTCCCGCCGGCGCTGCCACAGGGCGGCGGTGGGCGTGGCTGCGGCCAGCCGGGCGGCGGCGGGGTCAGGATGACGCACCACCCGCCGGTGCCGTTCCTGGGCCACCGCGGCGCCCAGGTCGTGGCGGAAGCGATCGAGGGCCACCGCCAGATCGCTGCGAGCCGTGTTGCCTTCCCGGCGGGCCCGCCGCCGGCCCTCGATCCAGGTGCCGATCACCATGAACGGCGAGATGAGGGCGAACACCGCGTAGCGGATGTTGCCGAGGACGGCCACCATCACGCCGGCGGCGGCAATGGGGGCGAGGAGCGCGACCACGCTGAAGGGCTGGCGGGAGGCCAGCGGCCGGGGCGCGGGAGGCGGGGCGAGTGGCGCGGGAGGCGCCGGCTCCGGCGCCCGGGGCGGCCGGTGGAAGGGGACGCGGCCGTCGAGGGGCGGTGGCACAGGCAGCCGCTGCGTCGCGCCCGCCGGCCTCACCTGCACCAGCACGGCGCCGATGCGGACCGATTCGCCGGGCCCGAGGTTGCGGGGCTCGACGACCTCCACCTCGCCCACCCATGTGCCGTTGCGGCTGTCGAGGTCGACGATCGAGGCGCGACCGTCGGGGGTGATCGTGAGCTCGCAGTGCCGGCCCGAGACGGTGTCGTGGTCGATGACGACGTCGCAGCTCGGGTCGCGGCCGACGACGTGGAGGCCGGGCGTGAGGTGGTGCAGCTGGCCGGCGGCCAGCCCGCCCGTGCAGGCCAGTAGGGCGGCGGGACGGGCCGGCGGGGTGGCCGGCGGGGGGGCACTGGCCAGCCGGCTGCCGGCGACCAGGCCGGCGTCGCACAGCCTCGTCGAGGGGTTGACCCAGCGCCCGTCGATGGCCAGGCCGGCGTCGGGGTCGAGGCCGAGTGCCGCCGCCAGGTCGGCAATGGTGGCGTCGGGCCGGCGGATGGTGACCGTGCGGTCGCGCGCCCGACCCCCCAGCTCGACCTTTAGCGGGATCGGCGCGACCACACTGCGAACGGTAGGTGCTGGCCGCAAGCTGTGGGCGACGTAGGCTGCTCCGGCGGCGTGAGCACGCCGGCGGAAGCGGCCATGGCATCCATCGGGGACTACGAGCTCGAAGCGCCCATTGCAAGCGGAGCCTTCGCCACCGTGTGGCGGGGCCGCCGGCGGGGCCGGGTGCCCCAGGCGGTGGCGGTCAAGCGGGTGACGCGCACCGCCCCCCCGGAGGCCGTCGAGGCCCTACGCCGGGAGGCAGAGCTGCTGGGCAGCCTCGACCACCCGCACCTGATGCGGATCCTGGACGTGGTGGACGACGACGGCGCGGTGGCCGTGGTCATGCCGCTGGCGCCGGGGGGTTCGCTGGCCGGGTTGCTGGAGGACCGGGGACGCCTGGCGCCGGGCGAGGCCGTGGCCGTGCTGGCGCCGGTGGCCGACGCCCTGGCATCGGCCCACCGCCGGGGGGTCGTCCATGGCGACGTGAAGCCGGCCAACATCTTGTTCACCTCCGACGGCGAGCCGCTGCTCAGCGACTTCGGCATAGCCCGCCGCCTCCACAGCCCGGCCACCGGGTGGGCCGGCACGCCGCCCTATCTCGCCCCTGAGGTGGCCCAGGGCGCGACGCCGGACGAGCGGGCCGACGTCTACGGCCTCGGCGCCGTGCTCCATGAGGTGCTCACCGGCAGCCCGCCGCCGTACGGGCCGGCCTCGTCGCCCCGTCCCCCGGACGGCATCGCGTCGTCGCTGACCGGGGCGCTGCGGCGGGCGCTGGCCGCCCAGCCCGAGGAGCGCTTCGCCTCGGCCTCCGAGCTGGCCCGGGAGCTGCGAGGGGCGGTGCCGCCCGGGCAGGTGGTGCTGCCGGGGCCGGCCACGGCGGCCAGCAGCGGCGCCCACCCCACCCGGAACTGGGGCCCCCGCCCGCAACGCCGGCGCCTTCCCCAGGTGCCCAAGTGGGTGGCGGCGGTGGGGGTGGTGGCCGTGGTGCTGGGGCTGGCCGGCGCGCTGCTGCGGCCTCAGCGCGACGATCCCCCGGCCTGCCCCGACCAGGTCGCCGATGGCCCGCAGGTGGTCAAGGGTGATTTCCGGGGCGACGGGTGTGTCCGGGCGGCGCGTTGGATCGACAACGTCCTCACCGTCGACCTGGAGGAGAACGGCCCGGCCCGGCATCTCCGGCTGGGGCGCCCCGGCGACCAGTTGCTCGTGGGGGACTGGGACTGCGACCGCGACGAGACGCCTGCCCTCTACCGCCCCACCACCGGCGCCGTGCTCTACTTCGACGACTGGCCGCCTCCGGGCGGCTCGCTCGACAGCCGGCCGCCCCAGGAGTCCGGCGTCGTCAACGGCCGGGGCCGGGTCGAGCGGGGAGCTGCGCCCGAGTGTGCCCGGGTGGTCGTGGACAAGACCGGCCCCTGATGTCACCACTGATCTCCCCCCGACATCCCGAACAGGGCGGCCGCACTGGCGCCCATCGCCTCCGGGACGGCATCGAATCGCGGTGCCCTCACGGGTACCGCTTGATCA
>JAHWJU010000126.1 GCA_019348255.1 Actinomycetota bacterium
CCCGTCAGGAGGCAGTGCCATGTACGACTTCGCCATCGTCATCCTTCTCGGACTCGCGCTGTTCAAGGTGGTCGACCTGCTCGAGGACTTCGTCCCTCAGCTGGCCAAGTTCCACCTGCTCATCACCCTGGTGCTGGCCGTTGCCGGAACCCTGCTCATCGAATACTCGGTCTTCGCCCGCTACGGCATCGACCTGCGTACCGCCGAGCTCGGCACCTGGATGACGGGGCTGATGGTGGCCGGCACGACCAGCATCTGGCGGGCCGCCTTTTCGTGGATGGGGTCGTCGGAGGGTGAGGAGCCTGAGGTTCGCCACCAGAGCCGACCCCGCATCGCCGCCTGACCTTTCCTCACTGCGAAGAGCACCACAAGGGGCGCCGTCAACGACGACGGCGCCCCTTGTCGTTGGGCAGAACCGCCTCCGTCAGCGCCAGAGCCACAGGTGCAGCTTGCGCCCGCGGATGCGCTCCAGCGCCTCACCCGGCCGGCGTCTGGCAACAGCGCCGGCCGCCGGCTCGGGTTCGGGTTCGGGCTCGGGCTCGGGCTCGGGCTCGGCGGCGAGGGCGATAGCCGGCGCCGGCACCAGCCGGGCCTCCAGCAACGCCCCCAGCAAGCCCAGTTGGGCCCTGCGCACCGCCGCCACCCGCTCCAGCACAGCGTCCACGTGCTGGGCCGACACGCCCGGGCCGGCCAGTCGCTGCCATGCCCGGCGGTGGCGCCCCGCCGCTTCCTCCGCCACCTCGGCCTCACGCCGGCGCCGTTCCCAGCCCGCGACCTCCAGCCGGCGGGCGGCCAGAGCACCCATGGTGGGCACGCCCGCCGCCTCCAGGGCGGCCGCCCATCGAGCCCGCGCCGACAGCACCGCTGCCGAACCGGTCGTGCGCTCGCGGACGCCGAGGACGCTGCCGGTCACGGGGCCGGCGGCGGCGGCAAGCACGGCGGCCACCACCGGCGCGGCCATGGGATGCAGGCCGCTGCGCAGCAGCATCGCCGCCACGCACAGACAGCCGAGGGCGAACAGGTTGCCTTTGGCCAGTAGCACATGGCCCCGTGACTGCGCCTCGGTGCGGGCCGCACAAGCCTCCCGACAGGCGGCTGCGGCGTCCATGACGGCAGCTTCGGCGGCGTCGTCCAGGACAGGCCTGTCACCGACCAGAGCCCGCCGGCGGGCGGCGACGGCGTCGGCCCGCACCGATCGCTCCGCGAGGGCCCGCACGACCTCAGGTGGCGCAGCCAGTAGCGCTCGGCACAGCCCTGCCTGCACACGTTCGAGCTCGTAGCGGGCGGCTGCGACCTGCGACTGCTCGGCCGGTACCTCGAATAACGGCTGCTGCAGGGCGACCACGGCCGCAGGATAAAGGTCGTGGTCGCCGCAGAGGGGGATGGAGACTCAGCCGTCGGCGGGACCGGCGGCGGCCGGCTGGCCCCGCTCGGGCCGGGGCCCCGGCGGAGCGGAGACCTGGTCTCCCAGCTCATCGACCGTCATCAGCACCTCGCGGGCCTTGGACCCGGTCGAGGGTCCGACGACCCCCTTGCGCTCGAGTTGGTCCATGATCCGCCCGGCGCGGGCAAAACCGACCTGGAGCTTGCGCTGCAGCATCGAAGTCGACCCCAGCTGGGAGCGGACGACGAGCTCCATCGCCTGGCTCAGCATCGAGTCGTCGTCGTCATCGGCGGGGGCGGCCGGGCCGCCGGCGCCGGCCTCGTCGCCCTCGACACCCTCCACGTACTCCGCCGACCCCTGCCGGCGCCAGTGCGCCACCACCTTGCGCACCTCCTCCTCCGACACCCAGGGGCCCTGGATGCGCCGGGCCACGCTCGACGACGCCGTGAGCAGGAGCATGTCGCCCTTGCCGATGAGCCGCTCGGCCCCCGGCTGGTCCAGGATCACGCGGCTGTCGGCCAGCGACGACACCGCGAACGCGAGGCGACTGGGGATGTTCGCCTTGATGACGCCGGTGATCACGTCCACCGAGGGCCGCTGGGTGGCGATCACCAGGTGGATGCCGACGGCCCGGGCCATCTGGGCGATGCGACAGATCGACTCCTCGACGTCGCGGGCGGCCACCATCATCAAGTCGTTGAGCTCGTCGACCACCACCAACACGAAGGGCAGGCGCTGGTACGTGGTCTCGCCGGTCCCGGGTCGCTCCTCCGACTGCAGCTCGCCGCGGTCGAAGGCGGCGTTGTAGCCGGTGACGTCGCGTACGCCCACCTCCGCCAGCAGGTCGTAGCGCCGCTCCATCTCGTGCACCGCCCACTGAAGAGCGTTGGCGGCCTTCTTGGGGTTGACGACCACCGGCGTGAGCAGGTGCGGAACCCCGTTGTACTGGCCCAGCTCGACCCGCTTGGGGTCGATCAGGATGAGACGGACCTGCTCCGGGGTCGCCCGCATGAGCACAGAGGTGATGAGGGAGTTGATGCAGCTGGACTTGCCCGCTCCGGTGGCGCCGGCGATCAGGATGTGGGGCATGCCGGCCAGGTTCTCCATCACCGCCCGCCAGGCGATGTCGCGGCCGATGGCCACCTCCAGAGGGTGGGTGGCCCGGTGTGCCTCCTCGGTGCCCAGGATGTCGCCCAGGCTGACCAGCTGGCGCCTGGCGTTGGGCACCTCGACGCCGATGGCCGACCGGCCCGGGATGGGGGCGAGGATGCGGACGTCGGCCGCCGCCATCGCGTACGCGATGTCCTTGTGGAGGGCGGTGACCTTGGCCACCTTGACGCCGGGTCCCAGCTCGAGCTCGTAGCGCGTCACGGTGGGCCCGGTCGTCGCCCCCACCACCCGCGTGTTGACCCCGTGGGCGCCCAGTGCCTCCTCCAGGGTCCTGCCGGCGGCGTCGACGGACCGCCGGTCGATCTCCGCCGAAGGGCCCCGCTTGAGCAGCTGGAGGGGCGGTAGCCGCCACGAGTTCGGGGTGGTGGCGGGGCCGAGGTCTATCGACAGCTGCTCGGCCGGTGCCGGGGGCTCCGCCGGCAGGTGAATCTGGATGGGCTGGCGGCTGGCTCCGGCATCCACCGCTCCTTCGTCCTCGCCCGCCGGCAGCTCGCCCGGCATCGGCTCCTGATCTGCCGGTGCCGTCGACCTCGGTGCCGGAGTGGAGGACGGGTGACGGCCGGCGGCCTGGTCCAGCTCCGCCCCCCGTCCCACCGTGCTCAGCCAACTGGCGGCGCCCCGCACGACCTCGACCATCCGGCGGACGCCTCGGGCCAGGGAGTCGGAGGCCGAGCGCACCGAGGTGCGGGTGAGCACCAGCAGAGACAGGCCCAACAGCGTCAGGAGCACGAGGCTGGCTCCGGCCACAGCCACCAGTCCCCGTAACGGCTCGGCCACCAGCAGGCCGACGGCGCCGCCGGCGCCACGCAGCACTTCCACCGACGAACCCCACACCGGGGCCCCGAACACCAGGTGCAGCAGACCGCACAGCGACACCAGCAGCAGGGTGAAGCCGATCACGACGCGGCCGGGCTCGGGGCGGGCGCCACCCCGCACGAGGACCGCCCCCGTTCCGGCGAGGCCGACCGGGACCAGCATCCGCCCCCACCCGAGCGCGGCGCCGGAGGTCTCCCGCAGCAGCCGGCCCAGGGGACCGGTCAGGTCGCCGTAGATGCCGAGGGCGGCCAGCACTCCGGCCAGCACGAGCAGGAGGCCCCACACGTCGTCGGACTGACGTCCGAGGTGGGTCGAGAGGGTGTCGCGCAGCTGCGCGGTCAGCGCCGGCTTGTTGCGCTTGTGCGGCCGCGGCGGTCGCTTCCCGGCCGGCGCACGCTTCTTCGGGCGGGACCGGGTGGCAGTCACAGTGTCAACAACAGTAACAGTGGCCCCAAGCCCGAGGGTGGCTCAGACCTCCATGACCAGCGGCACGATCATGGGCCGGCGCCGGGTGCGCTCGCTGACGAAGCTGCCCGCCGCCCGCCGCACGTGCCGGCGCAGCGTCTCGAAGTCGACCGCTCCCTCGGCGAAGGCCTCCTTGAGAGAGTCCCGCACCGCCTCGGCCGCCTCCTCCAGGAGGTCCTCGGCCTCGGGGGCGTAGACCCACCCCCGGGTGACGATCTCGGGCCCCGTCACCACCGAGCGGTTCTGCACGTCCACCGTCACCACCACGACGACGACCCCTTCTTCGGCCAGCACCCGGCGGTCGCGCAGGACGCCTTGGCCGACATCACCGACGATGCCGTCGACGTAGAGGTAGCCGGCCGGAACCCGACCGGCGAAGTTGACGCCGTCGTCGGTCAACTCGACCACGTCGCCGTCCTCGGCCAGCAGGACGTTCGGCCCGGGGATGCCCATCTCCATGGCGAGTCGCGCGTGATGGGTGAGGTGGCGGAACTCCCCGTGCACCGGGATCAGGTACTCCGGCTTGGCGATCGACAACAGGGTGCGGATCTCGCCCCGCTGGGCGTGACCGCTCTCGTGCACGTCGGCGATCCCCGAATGGATCACGTCGGCGCCGAGGCGGCACAAGCCGTCGATGACCTGCCCCACGGCCGACTCGTTGCCCGGGATGGCGTGCGAGCTGAGGATGACCACGTCGTCGGGGCCCACCCGCAGCCAACGGTTCTCACCGGCGGCCATGAGCGACAGCGCCGACATGGGCTCGCCCTGGGACCCGGTGGAGATGACGCAGACCTTGGCCGGGTCGAGGTCGGCGATCTTCTCGATGTCGACCAGGGCGTGGTCCGACACGTGCAGCAGGCCCATCGACCGGGCCAGCGCGACGTTCTTGCCCATGGAGCGGCCCAGGGTGGCCACGGTGCGCCCGGTAGCGACGGCCGCGTCGCAGATCTGCTGTATGCGGTGGAGGTGGCTGGCGAAGCAGGCCACGATCACCCGCTTGCCCTGGGCCCGGCGCATCAGGTCGCGCAGCACCTTGCCCACCGCCCGCTCGGTGACGGTGTGACCCTCCTCCTCGGCGTTGGTGGAGTCACCGAGCAGCAGCCGGATGCCGGAGGTGCTGGCGATGGCACCGAGGCGGGCCAGGTCGGTGGTGCGGCCATCGACCGGCGTCAGGTCGAGCTTCCAGTCGCCGGTGTGGTACACGACCCCCTGGGGCGTGTGCAGCGCCAGCGCGAACCCCTGGGGCACCGAGTGGGTGACGGGCACGAACTCGATGTCGAAGGCCCCGATCCGGCGGCGCTCGCCGTCGACCACCGTGATCAGCTCCGTGCGCCCGAGCAGGCCGGCCTCCTCGATGCGGCTGCGGGCCAGCCCCAGGCTCAGGGCCGAGCCGTATATCGGGAAGGACAGGTCGCGCAGCAGGTACGACAGCGCCCCCACGTGGTCTTCGTGGCCGTGGGTGAGCACGCACCCGTCGATGCGGTGGCCGTTCTCCTTGAGCCAGGTGAAGTCCGGCAGCACGAGGTCCACGCCGGGCATGTCGGCGTCGGGGAACATCAGCCCGCAGTCGATGATGAGCAGGCGGCCGTCGATCTCGACGATCGCGCAGTTGCGCCCGATCTCCCCCAGACCGCCCAGGAAGGTGATGCGGACGGGGCGCTCAGGCAACGGACAGCTCCAGGGCGTCGATGATCTCGCGGGCGCGGGCGGCAAGGCCCAGCTCGGGCGGCTCGACGTGAGGGAGCCGGCAGTGGCCGGCCGGCAGGCCCAACTCGCGCAGGAGAGCCTTGGTGGGCACCGGGTTGGGCGCGGCGTCGCTGGCCTGGAAGGCGAAGTACTGGAGCAGCTCTGCGTTCAGCTGCTGTGCCCGCCGGACGTCGCCGGCTTCGAAGGCGGCGATCATGGCGGCGTACTGGGGCCCCGTCCAGTGGCTGGCCACCCCCACCGCACCCACCGCGCCCACGGCCAGCAGGGGAAGGGTGAGGGCGTCGTCGCCGCTGTAGAGCTCGAAGCCGTCGGGGGCCTGCGCGATGAGCCGGGCCGATGCCGCGGGATCACCGGCGGCGTCCTTCACCGCCACGATGTTGTCGACCTCCCGGACCAGGCGCAGGAGCGTCTCGGAGGAGACCTTGCGCCCCGTGCGGACGGGGATGTCGTAGACGACGACCGGGAGTGCCGTGGCCTCGGCCACGGCCCGGAAGTGGGCTTCCAGCCCGGCCTGGGAAGGGCGGTTGTAGTACGGCCCTACCGCCAGGATGGCGGCCGCACCACAGGCTTCGGCGGTCTTGGTCAGCTCGATGGAATGGGCGGTGTCGTTGGTGCCGCTCCCGGCGATGACCGGCACCGTGACGGCCTCGCTCACCGCCCGCCAGAGATCTGCCTTCTCCGCATCGCCGAGCACGGGTGCCTCGCCGGTGGTGCCCGCCACGACCAGGCCGTCGTTCCCATGGGCGACCAGCCACCGGGCGAGGGTGGCGGCGCCGTCGAGGTCGAGCCTCCCCTCGGCGTCGAAGGGGGTGACCATCGCCGTCAGTACCGCACCGAAGCGACCGCTCATGCCGGACTGCCTTCCTTGGAACGTTCGATGCTCAACGTTGCCAGAAGGTCCTCGTGGAGCTCGAACCAGACGGTGTGGTAGGAGTCGATGAGCGGCTT
>JAHWJU010000038.1 GCA_019348255.1 Actinomycetota bacterium
TTGGCGCCAGCACCGGCGCCGGCCGTCTCGGGCTTCACGGCAACCGACGCGGGGCCCGGAGCGGGGGCCGCCGGAGCCGGCGCGGGCGCCGGCCGGGTCGCTGCCGGAGCGGGCGCCGGCGCCGCGGCAGGCGTCGCTGGTGCCGGCGCGGGAGCTGCCGGCGCCACCTGGCCCTCGTCGGCCACCGCCACTTCGACGCGGTAGTAGGTCTTCACCTCGATCGGGACTTCCTGCATCCGGAAGATGCGGGCGTCCTTGCCCTGGCCGGAGTTGCGCAGCCACTCGACGTGCCGCGCCGCCTCCTCGAGGCCCTCTGCCTGGTGGTAGACCGCTTGGCCGTCGTTCGACCGGTAGATGACGATGTGCGACATGTCCACGCTCCTTTTCCAGACCTTCCATCGGACGAGGGAGCGGCCTCCTTGAGGGTCGTGCAGCGTCAGGAACCGGAGGCGGCGGGCTCCTCCAACGGGGCGAGGCTCATCCGCACCACGTAGCGCTGCTTGGCCGACCCGGGCGGGTGGCAGGCGAATATGGTGGCGGTCGGCGTGGGGGTGGGCGTCACGATGTCGAGGCGCGTGGGCATCACCACCTCGCTGCCGGTGACCACGTAGCGGCTGCGGATGCCGTTGACGACGAAGAAGACCTCGTCGCCCGGCACCAACTGGTCGATGTTGCGGAAGGGCTTGCTGTGCGTGACCCGGTGGCCGGCGAAGACGCTGTTGCCCACCTCGCCGGGGAAGGCCGTGCCCGGCCAGTGGCTCGGTCCGTGGTCGATGTTGCGCATCGTGATGCCGTGCATGATCTTGTGGTTGAGCCCGATCTTGGGGATCTCGATCCTTCCGATCTCCACGATGGGCTCTTGCGCGTACGGCTCCCGCGGAGGCCGTACCGGCGCCGGCGCCCGCGACGCGGCGACTCGGGGTGGAGGCGCCGAGCTGGTGGTCGCCTCGACGACGGTGGTCGTGGTCGACGTCGAGGTGGAGACGGGAATCGGGTCGGCGGCCAGCAGCGGCGTGTCCGCCAACGCCTGGGTCGGCTCGGTCGTCTTGATCACGGCGACTAGGCCTCCGGCGAACAGCAGGAGGCCCAAGACCAGCACGAGGAGGAATCGTCTCGGCTCCCTCATGGTCATAGTCTCGCACTTTCGGCCCCAGGTCTTGACTGCGCTCGCGAGGATCCCACCACTCTGAACACCGAAATGTCCCAATCCACAGACGCCGTGGGACGTCGCCGGCAAGCGGCCGAGGCCGGCCACACCGCTGACGAACCGGCGGCTCGCCGGCTTCTGTCCGACGTGGATCCGGGTGTCCGGGCCACGGCGCTGGCAGCCCTGGTTCGGATGGGGCGGAGCAACCCGGGCGACTTCGCCGGCGCACTCCGCGACCCTCACCCGGCGGTGCGGAGGCGGGCCGCGGCCGAGGCCGCGACGGCTGCCGTCGACCTCGTGCCTCTACTGGCGGACCCGGAGCCGCTGGTGGCAGAGACGGCGGCGTGGGCCCTTGGAGAGCGGGGCGCGGGGGCCGGACCGGCGGCGATCGGAGCGCTCGCGGATCTGGCGACGACCCATGCCGACGCCCTTTGTCGCGAGGCGGCCGTCGCCGCCCTTGGCGCCATCGGCGACGCCGCCGGGTTGCCGGCCATCCTCGCCGCCACCACCGACAAGCCGGCGGTGCGCCGGCGCGCCGTTCTGGCCCTCGCGCCCTTCGAAGGGCCCGAGGTGGACGCTGCACTGGAGCGGGCGCTCGCCGACCGCGACTGGCAGGTGCGCCAGGCGGCGGAGGACCTCGGCCGCTGAGGGTGCGGAGCCGGAGCACCCACCCGGGGTGGCGCCGTATTTATTTCTTGAACTCGTACATTTGGGCCGGAGCGGACGCGAAGTTCTTCTTCAGCGCCTCCAGGCCGCCGGGCACGCCGGGGTTGACCTTGAAGACGGTGTTGGCCTTGGGGGGCTTGCGGTCTCCGGCCTTGCCGTAGCCGTAGTCGCCGAAGAGCCCTCCGAACTCGACGGTGCCGAGGTTCTGGCTCGCCCGCAGGATCCCCTCGCGGCTGAGGTCGCCGGCGGACACCGCCTCCTCGAGCAGCTCGACCACCGCCTTCATCTGGGCATAGCCGAAGGTGAAGTAGGTATCCGGCTTCTGGTCGGGCCGGAACCGCTTGACGTCGGCGATCATCTCCTTCATCCCCGGCACCGTCTCGTCGCCCCATGTCGTCCCCTCGGCCACGTACAGCACGTTCTTCTGCCAGAGGGGGTTGGCGGCGTAGGTCGGCAGCCAGGACGGTGACTGGGCGACGAAGTACTGCGGGTCGAGGCCGAGTTGCTGTGCCTTGCCCAGGAAGGCATTGGTCGGCGTCGGCAACGACGTCATCACGACCACGCCGCACTTCGCGTTCTCGAGCTGGGTCACCTGGGCGGTGAAGTCGGTGTCGGTGGTGGTGTAGCGGGCGATGGCCGCCACCGCGAAGCCCATCTCCTTGGCTGCGAACTGCAGCCCCTCGAGCCCGGCTTCGCCGTAGGCGTCCTCGGCGGCGAAAGCGCAGACCCGCTTGCCCGCCGCCCCACCGTCACCCAAGGCGTAGGCGAGGCCGTTGATCACCTGGGCCTGGTAGGGCGCCCCCACCGGCAGCAGGTTCTCCTCGCCGATCCATTCGGCATCGAGGGAGGCGGGCGAGGCCATCATCCTGTCGGTCTTGAGGTCGACCAGCACCGCGCTGGTGGGGGGCGTGCCCAGGATCTGGGCGAACATCACCACCGAGTCCTTGATCTGTTTGTACTTCGCCTTGGTGTTGTCGGTGTTGTAGGCGTTGTCCTCGGCGATCAGCTCGAGCTTGTACTTGCCGGCGATGCCGCCGTCGGCGTTGACCTTCTCCAGGTACACCCTGTTGCCCTCGGTCAGGGGGATCCCGATCGCCCCTGCCACGGGCCCGGTGAGCGGGGTGAGGGCGCCGAGCTTGATCGTGGTGAGGTCGAAGCCGGGAACGGGCGACAGCTGGCGGGCCCCGCCCACCTCGCGACCCTCCCCGTCCTCCCCGGTAACGGCGGCGTCGCGACCGCACCCGGCCGCGGCGGCCAGCAACACCACGACCGCCAGGGCCGCCAGCCTCGGCCGGCGCCGGCCCCCAACTGCAACCATCAGATCTCCTTGGTCAACGGAGCCGGCATCGAGCGGAGGCGGGCCTTGAGGCGGAACCATATGCCCGCCAGCCCGTCGGGCTCGAACACGAGGAACCCGATGATCACGACGCCGAAGAGGATGGCGTTGAACTCCGGGATGGTCACCCCCAGGCTCTCGATGAGCGGGATCCGGCCGCCGTAGGTCTCGATCACCCGCGGGACGCTACCGACGAACAACCCTCCCAGGACGGACCCGAAGATGGTGCCCACGCCGCCGACGATGACCATGGCGATGAACTGGATCGAAAGGAACAGGTTCCAATGGTCCGGGTTGACGAAGTTGAAGTACGAGCCGTAGAGCGCTCCGGCCACGGCCGCGTACGCGCTCGACACCACGAACGCCCCCACCTTGTAGCGGGCCGGCTCGACGCCGATGACGGCGGCCGCGATGTCGTGGTCGCGGACCGCCTGCATGGCCCGTCCCGGGCGACTCCGCACGATGTTCCTGGCGACCAGCACCCCCAGGGCCACGACCGCCCAGATCAGCCAGAAGAAGGACTGATCCACGGTGTAGGCCCGACCTGCCACCTCCAGGTCGCCGAAGTCGACGATGCCGACCGATGCGGCCCTGGTGTCGCCGGTGAAGCCGGTGGCCCCGCCCGTGATCGACTCGAAGTTCTTCCAGATGTGGATGCCGATGAAGACCAGTCCGAGCGAGACGATGGCCAGGTAGTTGCCCCGCAACCGGAGCGCGAACGGCGAGATGATGCCCCCGAGCAGCCCGCCGGCCACCGCCGCGGCGAGGAGCCACACCGGCAGGGGCAGTCCCAGGTGGCCGCCGAAGTGGGCCCAGACGTAGGCGCCCAACCCCATGAAGAAGGCGTGGCCGAGTGAGATCTGCCCGGTGTAGCCGGTCAGCAGGTTGAGCCCGATGGTGCCGAGGACGAAGATGCCGGCGACGTTGAGCACCGACAGCGGGAAGTCGCCCAACTGCAAGGGAGCGAGCGCGAACACCAGCGGCGCCAGCACCGCCAGCGCCCGCTTCCCCGGCGCGTCCGGGAGCGCGTCCATCACACCCGCTGCACCGCCTTGGTCCCGAACAGGCCGTAGGGCCGCACGAGCAGGATGACCACGAGCACCACGTAGGGGGTGACCCGGTGGAAGTTGGCGCCCAGGAACTCCGGGATGCGCTCGGAGTAACCCGCAGTCATCACCTCCACGATGCCTATGACGGCGCCGCCCACCACCGAACCGATGGGGGAGTCGAGCCCTCCGAGCACGACCGACGGAAAAGCCACCAGCGCGATGACACCGAGGGACGGCTCCACCCCCCGCCCGCCCGCCGCCAGCATCACTCCGGCCATGGTGGCGACGGCGGCGGCGATGGCCCACGTGATGCCGACGATCATCCGCACGCTGATGCCCTGCGCCAGCGCCGCCTCCTGATCGGATGCCACCGCCCGCATGGCCACCCCCAGGGTCGTGTAGCGGAACAGAGCGAAGAAGCCGGCGAGCAGGGCCCCGGCAAGCACGATGCGGGCCAGGTCGCTCTGGGCCACGACCACGTCGCCCAGAGGCATCGTCCGGAGCCCCCACGGGTCGTCGAGTGGCAACGTGGCGCCGCCCCAGATGACGATCACGCCCTGTTCGATCACGATGGCCAGGCCGATGGTGATCATGATCACGGCGAAGGTCGGTCGGCCCACCATGCGCGACAAGATCAGTCTCTCGATCAACAGTGCCATCCCAGCACAGGCGGCCATGGCCAGCACCACGGCAGCGAAGAACGGCACGCCCCAGGTCTGGCTGATGTTGTAGGTCAGGTAGGCCCCGAGCAACGCCAGCGCCCCCAGCGCGAAGTTGATGATGCCAGTCGCCTTGTAGATGATCACGAAGCCGAGCGCGACGAGGGCGTACAGAGCCCCCACGGCCAACCCGGCCACCAGGAACTGCAGGAAGTCCTTCATCCTGGGGGCGGCCCCGGGCTGCCTACGGCGGGGGGCCACTCGGGCCCGCCGAGGTAGGCCCGCACCACCTCGGGGTCGCCCTGAACGTCGGCCGGGGCGCCGACGGAGATGACCCGGCCGAAGTCGAGGACCAGCACCCGGTGGGCGGTGCCCATGACCACGTGCATGTCGTGTTCCACCAGGACCACCGCGATGCCAAGGCGCCTGTTGACCTCGGCGATGTAACCGGCCATCTCTTCGGCTTCCTCACGGCTCATGCCCGCCACCGGCTCGTCGAGGAGCAACAGCCTGGGCTCCATGGCCAGAGCCCGGCCGAGCTCGATCCGCTTCTGCACGCCGTAGGGCAGCCGGCCGGCGGGCGAGGCCCCGTAGGGGTGCAGCCCCAGGAACGCCATGATCTGGTCGCAGTGGGCCCGGTGCTGCGTCTCCTCCCGCCGCGCCCGGCCGTACCAGGCGGCGCCGGCGAGGAAGCCGGTCGTCATGAGGTGGTGACGGCCGAGCATCAGGTTGTCCATCACGTTCAGGCTGGTGAACAACGAAGGGCTCTGGAAGGTGCGGGCGACACCCCGAGCCGCCGCGTGGGCCGGCCGCAACCCCGTCAACTCCTCGCCGTCGAGGCGGATGGAGCCCGCCTGGGGCCGGTACACCTGGTTGAGGCAGTTGAGGATGGAGGTCTTGCCGGCGCCGTTGGGGCCGATCACCGCCAGCAGTTCGGACTGGCCGACATCGAAGCTGGCCCCGTCGACGGCGGCCACTCCGCCGAAGCGCAACGTGAGCCCCCTCACCTCCACCAGGGCCTCACCCACGGAAGTCCTCCGCTGGTGGCGACGGCGCCGGCTGCGTGGTGCCGAGGTAGGAGTGGCGCAACTCCGGGTTGTCCATCAGGCCCGGTCCGGACCCCTCCAGGACGACCCCGCCCCGGCTCATGACGAAGGCCCTGGTGGCGATGGACAGCGCCATCGCCGCGTTCTGCTCCACGAGCAGCACAGTGGTGCCCTGGGCATTGATGTCGCGGATGATGCGACCGATCTGCTCCACCGCCTGCGGCGCCAGCCCGAGCGAGGGCTCGTCCAGGAGCAGGAGCCGGGGCGACGCCATCAGGGCCCGGCCGATGGCCAGCATCTGCTGCTCGCCACCCGATAGATAGCCGGCCGTGCTGCGGCGACGATGGGCCAGTACCGGGAACAGCTCCATCACCCGGTCGAAGGAAGCCGCCAGGCCGGCGCGGTCCCTCCGCCGGCAGTAGCCGCCCACGCGGAGGTTCTCCTCCACGGTGAGCTCGGAGAAGATCCGCCGCCCCTCCATCACCTGGGCCACCCCCAGGGCCACGATGGCCGGCGCATCCAAGCGCCCGATGGGCCGTCCCTGGAGCTCCACCACCCCCTTTGTTACGCGGCCCCGGTGGAGGACCAACAGCCCCGACAGCGCCCGCAGGAGCGTCGTCTTGCCCGCTCCGTTGGCCCCGAGCAGGGCCACGACGGCGCCGGAGGGCACGTCCAGGCTCACCCCCCGCAGCACCCGTATCACGTCGCCGTAGACGACTTCGAGGTTGTGCACGGCGAGGAGCGGGGCTTCTGGAGGGGGGGCGGGGGACAAGGCGGGCGACCCGGCCACCTCAGTGGGTCACTACCGGTCCGCCTCCATGAACATGACCCGCAACGACTCGAAGGCTTCGATGCACTTGCCCGCCCCCAGCACCACGCACTCGAGGGGCGCGGCCACCAAGTGCACCGGGAGCTGGGTCTCCTTGGCGATGCGCTGGTCGAGGCCCCGCAGCATCCCGCCACCACCGACCAGGTGGACCCCCTCCATGATCAGGTCCTGGGCCAGCTCCGGAGGCGCCATGCCCAGGCACTGCACGACGGAGTCGACGATGGCGCTCACCTGCTCCTCCAGGGCGTCGCGTACCTCCTCGGGAGACAGGATCACGGTCTTGGGCAGGCCGGTCATGAGGTCGCGACCCCGCACCTCGGCCTTGACCTCGTCGTCGGTGGCGAAGGCGGAGCCGATGGCGACCTTGATCTCCTCCGCCGTGCGCTCGCCGATGGCGATGCCGTACTCGCGCCGGACGAAGGTCGAGATGGCCGTGTCCATGTCGAAGCTCCCGACACGGAGGGCCTGGAGCGCGACCGTACCGCCGAGGGAGATGACGGCCGTCTCCGTGGTGCCGCCCCCCACGTCCACCACCATGTTGCCCAGCGGCTCGCCGATGGGCAGGCCGGCGCCGATGGCCGCGGCCATGGGCTGGTCGATGAGGTAGGCGTCGGTTGCGCCCGCCCGCCGCGCCGCCTCCTTCACAGCCCGCTTCTCGACGGAGGTGATGGCCGAAGGAACGCAGATCAGCACCCGAGGCCGGTTGAACCGGGAGATGCCCGCCCTGCTGAGGATGATCCGAATCATCCGTTCCGTGATGTCGAAGTCGGTGATGGCCCCGCCCCGCAACGGTCGCACGGCCTGGATGTAGCTCGGCGTGCGGCCGATCATCTGCCAGGCCTCGTGACCCATGGCCAGGACGTCGTGGGTCTGCATGTTCAAGGCGATGACGCTGGGCTCGTTCAGGACGATCCCCTGGCCTTTGGCATACACGAGCGTGTTGGCGGTGCCGAGATCGATGGCGAGGTCGCGGGCCACGAGCTCTCACCTCCTGCCGTTGGGGCCGATGCCGCGGTCACGCTTCTGGTAACCGTCGGGCGTGAGCGCTCGGAGCTCGCGCTGGAACTCCTCGATCCCGGCGGTGAGCGATGTCGGCCGCCGGTTGCGGTACCAGAGGATCAGGCCTCCGACCACGCTGAGGAGGATCGCGATACCAAGGTAGAGGAGGTTCGTCATTGCTCTCTACCCGCCTGCGAGCACGATCCACGGCCCGTCGCCCCGACCCCGGAGATGGGTTGCGCTCCGGTCCCCCAGCTCTGGCCCCCCTCCCAGGACTCCCTCTTCCAGATGGGGACGGTGTGCTTGAGCGCGTCGATCGCGAAGCGGGCGCCGGCGAAGGCGTCGTCGCGGTGAGGCGTCGACACGACGGCCACCACCGCCACCTCGGAGAGCAGGAGCCGACCGGATCGGTGCAACAGCACCAGCCGGCCGATGTCGGGCCACCGGGACCTCGCATCGGCGGCAATGGCCTCCAACCGCGGCTGGACCTGCTCCGCATAGGCCTCGTATTCGAGCCATTCCACCCCGCGGCGGCCCTCCGCATGGTCGCGGACGGTGCCGGTGAAGCACACGGCGGCGCCACAGGAAGGAAGCTGGGCCCAGGCCAGAGCGGCCTCCACCGGCAGCGGCCGGCTGTCCAACCCGAGCCAGTCGTTCCCCCGCTCAGGTGGCACCAGCACGTTGTCATCGTACGGCCGGGGCCGACGGCTGCACGAACATGGCCGCCGGTAACCTGAACCCGATGGAGTTCGAGGAGGACGGCGAGGAGCGGCCGGTCGCTCCGCTGCTGCCTCAGGACGACCGCTTGTGGCGGCATCCGTCGGAGGTGGCAGGCGCAGCCCCCGACTCCCATGCCTGGCGGTGGGGCAGTGGCGGTCCTCACATGATGACGGTCGTCGCGCTCACCGCCTGCATCAGCGTGCTCCTGAGCCTGGGGGTGCTCGCCGTGGTCGGGCCGTTGCGCACCCGGATAGCCGTCGAACGGGTGGCCGCGCCGGTCATGGCCGACGCCGACCTTGCTCCCCTGAACGACGTGGCTGCACTCACCGATCGCATGCGTCCTGCCATCACCCAGGTCATCGCCACGGGTGCCTCGGGGGAACGGTGGGGGTCGGGGGTCATCTTTCGCAGCGACGGCATGATGCTCACCGCCCACCGGGTCGTCGCCGGCGCCGACTCTCTGCGGGTGGTTCTCCACGACGGTCGCGAGGTGGAGGGCAAGCTCCTGGGCAGCGACCCCGACACCGAGATCGCACTGGTGGACCTGCAGGGAGGCGACTACAGGCCGGCGCTGCTGGGCTCCACCGTCGGGCTCAAGGTGGGGCAACCGGCCATCACCATCGGCTCGCCCACGGGCGCGGCGACCGGGCCGCTCGTGCGGGTCGGAGTGGTGAGCGCCGTCGGCCAGCAGGTCGGGGCCGACGGGCGCAACCTGGTCGACATGATCCAGACGGACGGGGGCGTCGATCCCGGTTGCGCGGGGGGCGCGTTGGTGGATGCCCGTGGGGCGGTCATCGGCATCGCCGCCACCAATGCCACCACCGAAGCCGGCGTCATCGGCTTCGCAACGCCCATCGACGTGGCCCGGGCCGTTGCCGCCCAGCTGATGAACGAGGGCCGGGTGTCGCGGGGCTGGCTCGGCATCGAAGGCGACTCTCTGGCCGGCGAGGCGGCAAGTGCCGCCCACGTGCGGGGTGGGGCCGTGGTGAAGAACGTGAAGTCAGGCAGCCCGGCGGAGAGTGCGGGCCTGGTTCCCAGCGACATCATCACCGCGGTGGAGGGTCAACCCGTCATCTCGATGCCACAGCTGATGGTGCGGCTGCGGTCGTATCGCCCCGGGGACACGGTCTCGCTGTCGGTGCTGCGCGACGGGCTGGCGCGGACCCTGAAGGTGCGCCTGGGGCAGCGGCCGGCATAGCCGGGGCCAGGGCATACCATGCCCTTGTGAGCACGCCCGGGCCCTTCGGGGGCAATCCGTTCGAGGGCATGCCCATCTTCGGCGACATCGCCCGGATGTTCCAGAACCAGGGGCCGGTCAACTGGGACGTGGCCCGGCAGTTGGGCGCTTACATGGCCTCCGACGGCAAGGTCGAGGGCAACGTCGACCCGCTCGAGCGCATCCGACTGGCTGAACTGGCTCGGGTGGCCGAGCTGCAGGTGGCTCAGGCCACCGGCCTGGCCACCTCCATCGCAGGGCGGGCGCTCACGATCCGGCCCACCACCCGCAGTGAATGGGCGGCGGAGACGCTGGAGGGCTACAAGCCACTGTTCGAGCGCCTGGCCGCGTCCCTGGGCAGCCGGGCGCTGAACGATCCAGGGCTGGCGGGCCCCGAGGACGCCGAGCAAGGCGATGCGATGTCCGAGGCGCTCCTCGGCAACATCTTCTCGGTGATGGCGCCCGTCATCCTGGGGATGCAGCTGGGCCACATGGTGGGTCACCTCGCCAGGCGGTCGTTCGGCCAGTACGACCTGCCGATCCCCCGCCCCCCGACCGACGAGTTGCTGGTGGTCAGCGCCAACCTCGACGAGTTCGCGTCCGACTGGAGCCTGCCTCCCGACGACCTCCGCCTGTGGGTGTGCCTCGACTCCGTCACCCACCACGCCGTGCTGGGCCGGCCGCACGTCCGCGCCCGCCTGGAGGAGCTGCTGCAGGACTTCGCCGGAGGGTTCGCTCCCGACCCCAACGCGTTGACCGACCGGCTCACGGAGATCGATCCCACCGACCAGCAGTCGTGGGAGCAGGTTTTCGGCGATCCCGATTCGTTGCTCGGGTCCATCGAGTCTCCGGAGCAGCGGAGCCTGAAGCCCCACCTGGAGGCCCTCACCGCGGCCATCGAGGGGTACGTCGACTACATCATGGACGAGGTCGGCGGCCGCCTGATCGGCTCGTACGGCTCCATCGCAGAGGCCGTGCGCCGGCGCCGGGTCGAGGCCAACAAGGGAGACCGGCTCGTCGGCGGCCTCTTCGGCCTCGAGTTGCGCCAGCCCCAGTACGACCGCGGCGCCGACTTCGTGCGAGGCATCGCCGAACGGACGGACGGGGAGGGCGTGACCCGGCTGTGGGAGGTGCCGCGCAACCTGCCCACGCCGCCCGAGGTCGACGCTCCCGGTCTCTGGTGGGAGCGCATCAACCTGCCGGAGTAGTCGGGCCTCACACCACCCTGATCTCGTGGTGGATCATGCGGCCGTCGTCGAGGTCGAGCAGGCCCGCCGTGTGGTGCGGCTGTGAACGTCTGTCCGTGGGCGAGCCCGGGTTGAAAAGCCATTGCCCGTCGGCGCCCGGCCCGTCATAGGGGATGTGGGAATGGCCGTAGACCACGAGACCGCTGTCCGGGAACCGCCTGCGCATGCGGGCGGCCCGGCCCGAGGAGGGGCCACTGTCGTGGATCATCCCCACCCGCATTCCGGCCAGCTCCTCCACCCGCTCAGTGGGCAACAGCCCCGACAACTCGACGTCGTTGTTGCCGAGTACGGCAAAGACCGGAGCGAAGCCGCTCAGCTCGTGGAGCAGATCGGCGACCAGGACGTCGCCGGCGTGGAGGATCGCATCTGCCCGTTGCAGCAGGTCGTAGACGCCGTCGGGCAGCCGGCGCCGACCGCCACTGCGAACGTGGGTGTCGGCCAGGACGACGACTCTCATGCCCATGTCGTACCCACGCGGCGCCGGAACGCGGCGTAGGCGACGGCGGCAGCCAGTGTGGCGACCCCGACCACGTCGTAGCCCCGGCGCAGCGGCGTGGCCACCAGCACCGGCAGAAGCGCCCCCACCACCCACACCAACTGGAAGCCGGCCTCGAACCGCGCGAACGACCCGCTGCGGGCGGCATCAGACGCCGTGCGCTGAACCAGAGAGTCGAACGCGAGCTTGGCCGAACCGGCGGCCAGGCCGGCAGCGGCCGCCACTGCAGCCGCCCACAACCGGCCCTCCAACCGGGCCGTGACGAGGCCGACCCCGGCCACCAGCAGCAGGCACCCGGTGAGGATGCGTTCCTCGCTCACCTTCCGCCGAAGCCGGGGGGCCAGCACCGAGCCGGCGAGACCGGAGGCCACGCTGGCCGCCAGGACCAGGCCGAACCACCACGTGGGCGCGCCGGTCCTGCGCAGGTCGAAGGCGACCAGGAACGTGAGAAAGCCGACCACCGCCCGCAACAGGGCCATCACGACCGCGGCCCCGCTCAGCCGGATCTCGCTGCCGGTTCCGAGGGCCTCAGCACTGGTGTCAGCTGCCCGGAGATCCGAAGAAGGGGCGGCTCGGGCCCGGAGGCGGCCCCCGGCGACGGCGCCGGCAACGAACACCACAGCCGCCAACCGCAGTACCCATTCGGCGCCGAAGAAGCGCAGGACCAGCAGCCCCGGGCCTGCCGCCACGAAGCCGGCGACGGCCGCGGTGATGGCCAGCTTGGCGTTGGCCTCCACCAGATCCTCCGCCCGCGCCACCAGCGCCGGCACCAGAGAGCTCTTGGCCACGGAATAGCCCTTGGCCAGCACCAGCACCGCGAAGGCCAACGGGAACAGCCCGAGCCCCTGAAGAACCTCCACCATCATCAGGCAGGCGAGCGCCCGGCCGGCGCAGGAGGCCACGACCATCGCCCGCCGACCGTGACGGGACCGGTCTATGGCCGGTCCCAGGAACGGGGCGACGACGGCGAAGGGGGCCATGCTCAGCACCAGGGACAGAGCCACCCGTCCCCTGGCTGCGTTCGGGGAGATGCTGAAGAACAGCGAGCCGGCCAGGGCCATCGTCACCAGCGCGTCGCCGGCGGTGCTGAGGGCGTGGGTGAGCGTCAGCCCCGCGAACCCACTGATCCGGACGTTGCCGGGGGGATGGGTCGGACGCAACTCCCCCCACCCCGCCCCCACATCCACCGGGTCATGGTAGGTGGCTGGTGTCAAACAAGGCTCGCCGGCTTCGCCGACGAAGCCCCGCGCGCCTCACCTGCGGTATCGCGGAACGGAAGCGTCATTCCCGGCGCTCGGGTCTGGTTTCACACCAGCCCCCTAGGTGGTTGCTCAAGGCGGCTCGCGGGGATGACGAGAACATGGACATGTCCGACCTGTCGAACCTGCTTGGTGACGTCTACGGCCACAACTCCGCCTCCGATGCTCCCCCTGCGCCCAAGGCGCCGGCCGGGGGCCGGGCGCCGGAGTGGGCTTCGGACAGCCAGCTCGACCGGGCGTTCGCGGACTGGGAGCCGGAGGCTCGCTATCCCCTGGCCCCCGCCCCGGCGCCGGCGCCCGTGGCCCAGCCGTCACCCTCGGCCGACGACCACCTCGTAGCTGCCCTGTCGGCTGCTCTGACCGAGTCCCTCCCTCACCCCACGGCCCCAGCCCCCGCTCCCGCGGTCGCCCCCCAGCCGGCTCCAGTGGTCGCCCCCGTGCCCCGGCCGGCCCAGGCCATGACCCCCACGCCTCCCGCCTCCCCCGGCCCGGCTGCGGTGCCCGCGCCCGCCCCCATGGTGGTCGCCGCCCCCGGCGTGGCCGCCAAGGCCTGGGCCCCGGGCGACGACGACATCTTTCCCAACGCCAAGGGCGCCAAGAACAAGAAGCGCTGACCGGGTCGTGCTGCGCTCGTCAGCGCTGGCCGAGGACGCGCTCGGCCAGCACCGCCAAGGCGTCGCCGTGGTCGGCGGCCCTGGGCCCGACCAAGCCGTTGACGGCCACGAACCCACGCTGCACCAGCACCGTGTCGGTGTCCGGATCGAGCTCTTCGCCGGTCTCGCGCAGCACTAGCTGGAGGCGGCCCTCCGCCTCGCCCTCGAACACCGTCCGGACCACGCCGAAGGGCGCCAACTTGCCGCTGCGCACGCCCTGGATCTCCTCGAGGGGGAGGTTGGGCACGTTGACGTTGAGCACGGTCGCCGGCGGCGCGGCGGCGGCCCAGCCCACGGCAGCCGCGGCAAACGCGGCGCTGGTCTCCAGGTGCCACGGATCCCCCGGTGGCTGACTCACCGCCACGCCCTTGATCCCGAAGTTGGCTGCCGCGAGCGCCGCTCCCACCGTGCCGGAGAACAGCACGCTGCGTCCGGTGTTGCCGCCGAGGTTGATGCCCGAAGCCACCAGCTCCGGCGGGTCGCCGAAGGCGCCGAGGTAGCCGGCCAGCACGGCCATGGCCGGAGGACCGTCGACCCCGATGACCTCGACATCGTCCAGGTCGGGCCAGCGGAGCCGCTCGACGGCCACCGCGTCGGCATGACCGGGACCCAAGGCGGCGCTGGAGCCGCTCATGTCGGTCAGCGGGGCGGCCACCACCACGTCGTGTCCGTCCTTGGCCAGCGCCTGGGCCAGAGCCAGGATTCCGGGCGCGTGGACGCCGTCGTCGTTGGTGACCAGCACTCGCATTGGTAGATGTCAGCCCGCGGCCTCGGTGACCTCTTCGTCCGGTACGCCCAGATCCCACTCGAGCAGGAGGTTCTCCCGCTCCGCGTCACGAACGACCCGCTCGCGGTTGCGCCTGAACTGGGGGTCGTGCGGGGGAAGCAGGAGCAGCCTGGCCAGGACCCGCTGGCGGAACTCCTCGATCACGTTGCGGTCGCCGAAGTCCGCCTGCACGTCCCAGTGCGGGGCCACCGGCCCCAGATAGACCACCCGTACGTGCCCGCGCGGGGGTTGGGCAGCTTCCTGGTCGACGTTCATCGAGGACATGAGCCCAGCCTAGGGGGCTGCTACCCCTCGTCGGGAGGGCGCGTGCCCAGCGTGGCCGTCGTGGTACGGCGCTCGTCACCCCGGAAGTACTCGATCTGCACCTGGTCGCCCGGCTTCTTCGTCCGGATGACGGACCCGACGTTGGCGGCGCCGCGGATGTCCTTGCCGTCGATGCGCACGATCACGTCGAAGCGGCGCAGGCCTGCCGCGGCCGCCGCCGAACCGGGGACGATCTCGGCCACGACGGCACCGGAGCTGGCGCCGGTCTGGATGTTCTCCTTGACCTCGGGGCTCAGGTCCTGGGTGCTGACGCCCAGGAAGGCCCGCTGATCGGGCGGGAGCCCGCCCTTGCGCAGCTGCTCGATGATCTGCTTCGCAGGGTCGATGGCGATGGCCAACCCGATGCCCTCGGCTTCGCTGCCGCCACCCCGGATCACGGCGGTGTTGATGCCGATCACCTGGCCGGCGGCGTTGACCAGCGGCCCCCCGGAGTTGCCGCGGTTGATGGCGGCATCTGTCTGGATCAGGCCGTCGAGGCCTCCCAGCGTCCGGTCCTTGGCCGAGACGATGCCCTGGGTGACGGTCGGGCCGCCGGGGAGGGCCAGAGCGTTGCCGATGGCGATGACGTCGTCGCCCACCCGGGCGGCGGCGGAGCTTCCGAGCTCGACCGTCGGCAGCCCCGAGGCCCCCCGGATCTTGATGACGGCGAGGTCGGCGAACGCATCGGCGCCCACCAGGTCGGCCTGCCGCGGCTCGCTCTCGCCGTTGAGGGTCACCTGCACCCTCGCCGCGCCCTCCACCACATGGTTGTTGGTGAGCACCTCACCGTCCGGTGTCAGGATCATGCCGGTTCCCGCGCCCCGGCCCTCGAACCCGGTGACGCCGATGGCAACCACCGCCGGCTGCACCTTGTCGAGCACGCCTTGGATGTCGAGTGGCGAGCCCACGAGCGAGGTGTTGGAACCGGGCACCGCGGTGCTGGTGCGCGGCGGCCGCCGGTCGTCGCGTCGGCTGTCGATGGCCCCGTAAACCGCGGCGCCGACCAGCCCCCCCACCAGGGCGGCGATCACCGCCACAGCCAGCCAGGCACGGCCTCCCAGGCCTCCGCCCGCCGGCTTCTCCGGCACCGGCGGCACCGGGGGCGGTGGCGGGTCCCATGGGTCGTCGATGCGCTGGTCGGCGACCGGGGGCGGAACAGCCGTAGGTGCCGCGGCAGAGGGCTCGGGATCGAGCGACCAGACGGGGCCGGTCCTGGGTGGGTTCTCTTCGTTCATCTCTTCGCCTTCACTGCCGATGTCCTCCAGAGGTTCCATTGCTCGGTCGCGGTTTTTTCCTCGAAGGAGAGGTTGTCCGAATCCACACCGGCCTCGCGGTCCGTAGGACTGTGAAGCCGGAACCTTTCGACGATTCCCAGCGTCGAAGTCCGGGAAAAGAGGTGGTGCAGATGGATAACGATTGGATGGCGCGGGGCAACTGCCAGGACCAGCCGCCCTCGCTGTTCTTTCCGAGCGACGGCGTGGGCGTCGAAGTGGCCAGGCAGATCTGCGCCACCTGCCCGGTCAAGACGCCGTGCCTCGAATACGCCCTCCGCAACCGCATCGACCACGGAGTCTGGGGCGGCACCTCCGAGCGGGAGCGCCGGCGCATCCTGCGCCAGCGGCGCCTGGCGAGACAGTCCGCCCCGAACGGTCGCTGAGGGTCACCCGAGTCTCTAGGACTCGGGTTTCTTTGCGTCCTCCCTGGCCGGATCCAGCTGGGATTCGCGGCTGCCAGCCTCGAACTCGTTCTTGGCCTGCCCCAACGACCGGGCCAGCTTGGGGAGCTTGGCCCCGCCGAACAGCAGCAGGACGATGACAAGGATGACAATCAACTCGGTGGGGCCGAGACCGAACATGGCGCTCCTAGAGAAGAGCCGACGCCAAGAGGTCGAGGTCGTCGGGATCGGTTACAGAGAACGGTAGCGCCCCCAGGCCGGCGATCAACGTCGAGACGCCGAGAGAGCTCCAGCGCGCAGCTTGCTCACGCACCTGCTCTACGGTGCCGACCAGCCTTCCGGTTCTCCATTCCTCCAGAGTCGTGGCCCCGACGACGCCGGGTGGTGCCAGCTCTTGCAGCCGGCGGAACCGTCGGTGCAGGTCCGCCTCGTCCTCGCCGACGAGGGCGTAGAGGCCCAGGGAGCGGGTGACGGTGCTGGGGTCCCGGTCCCGCCGCTCGCACGCCCGCTCCAGCACCTCCAGCCGCTCCAGGTAGGCCTCGGGCGTCCACGACCACACGGCGTTCCAGCCCTCTGCGTGCCCGGCCACCACGTCGAGCAGGCGGTCGCCCCTCCCGCCCACCCAGCGGGGGGTGGGGCCGCCGGCGAGCGCCTCGAGCACCTCGACGAGCTGCGCCAGCCGGAGGGCGGGGCTCCCGAAGGGGATGCCGGCGGCCCGGTACTCCGGCTCGAACCAGCCGGCGCCGACGCCGGCGATGAAGCGGCCGGCAGCGAGGTCGTGGAGGGTCTCGAGCTGGTGGGCCAGGACCTTGGGCGGGCGCAGCTGAGCGCAGAGCACCAGCGTGCCCAGCTGCACACGGGAGGTGGTGCGGGCCAGCGCCGCCAGTCCGACGATCGGGTCGTAGCCGAAGTGGTCGCCGGGCGCCGCCCCGTACTTCTCGATCGACAGGAAGAGGTGGTCGGCCATCCAGAGGGAGCCGAAACCGAGCTGCTCCGCCCGCTGGGCCCACTCCTGCACCGTCGACCACGCCAGCCGTGAGGTGCCGGGAACGGAGTAGTCGTACTGGGGCAGGGCAAGACCCACGGTGGCCATGGCGGCGGAGCGTAGGAGACTCGTGCCCGGTGCTGGAGAGCGTGATCAACGTGAGCGAGGGCCAGCGGCAGGCGGTGGTCGCCGCCATCGCTGCTGCGGCTGGACGCCACCTGCTCGACGTCCACCTCGACCCGGACCACCACCGCAGCGTGCTCACGCTGGCGGGGCCGGAGGTGGAGGACGCGGCCTTCGCCGTCGTGGCCGCGGCCGTCGCTCAAATAGACCTACGGCGCCATGCCGGTGTGCATCCCCGGCTGGGTGCCGCCGATGTCGTTCCTTTCGTCCCCCTTGGTGCGAGCACCCTTTCGGACGCGGTGACGGCGCGGGACCGGGTGGCCGAGCGGGTGGCGGCGGAGCTCGGGGTCCCCTGTTTCCGCTACGGCCCCGAGCGCAGCCTGCCCGAGGTCCGCCGGCGGGGGTTCGTCGATCTCGCCCCCGACACCGGCCCCGCGCAGGCCCATCCCACCGCCGGCGCCACCTGCGTCGGCGCCAGGCCCGTCCTGGTCGCCTACAACCTGTGGCTGGCGCGCGGCGCGACCATCGACTTGGCCCGCCGTATTGCCGCCGACCTCCGCAGCCCCACGGTGCGGGCGCTCGGGCTGGTGACGGGCGAGACGGTGCAGGTCTCCTGCAACCTGGTGGCCCCTACGGTCACGGGACCGGAAGACGTCTTCGATGCAGTCGCCGCTCAGGCCGACGTGGCACGGGCCGAGCTGGTGGGGCTGGTGCCGGCCGCCGTGCTGGAGGCGGTCCCGCGGGCTCGTTGGGCCGAACTCGACCTGTCGCAGTCGGCGACGATCGAGGCCCGCCTACGGGAGGCGGGCCTCGACGGGGGAAGATTCGAAAGCGGCGTCTCCTGAGGGCGGGCCGGTCGTGGACGACCCGCCCCCAGGAGGACGCTGAGCTCAGGCTGAGGCTGCGCCGTTGCCGCGGCGCGAAAGGGCCCGGGCCCGGCGGATGCGGCGACGCTCCCGCTCACTGAGGCCGCCCCAGATCCCGAACTTCTCTCCGTTGGCCAAGGCGTACTCCAAACAGTCCTGCCGCACCACGCAGCCTCGGCACACTTCTTTGGCCTCCCTCGTCGACGCGCCCCGCTCCGGGAAGAACAGGTCGGGGTCGACGCCGAGGCAGTTGGCTTGCAGCTGCCAGCTGCGGTCTTCTTGGAGGAACTTGTGCATCGGCAGTTCCATCGGTGGGCCTCCCCTCAGTCGGCTATAGCACCGATGTAATTACAACGGTGTGATCATCGTCCGTCGCACCCGCGGAAGCAAGTGGAACTTGTGATTTCGGGCGAAAACCCCGAGGTTTTCTGCCAGAAGGAGCCCGATCGCCGCCCGGCTCGACGGAAGGAGCTAGCGGGGCCTGCGCCGGGCGCCGGTACCGGTGGCCCGCTTCTGCTCGATGAAGTCGACGAGGACGTAGTCCCCCAGCGTCTCCGGGGTGGTGAAGAAGGCTCGGCCCTGGTTCATGCGGGTGAGCTTCTCGACGAAGTCGCGGAGGTAGCTGGTGGCGTCGAGCATGAAGGTGTTGATCCGGATGCCGTCGCGGGTGCAGCGACTGACCTCGGCCAGGGTCGCATCCACCGTCTCGCGTACCGGTGGGTAGCTGAAGAAGACCTCGCCGCTGGCCGTGACGTGGGCGGTGGGCTCGCCGTCGGTGATCATGATGATCTGCTTCGTGCCGGTCTGGCGGCCCAGCAGGCGCCGGCTGATCTGAAACGCGTGCTGCATGTTCGTGCCGTAGACGAAGTCCCAGGACACCTCAGGAAGCTGCTCCGGCTTGAGCTCGCGGGCCACCTCGCTGAAGCCGACGATGCCCAGGAAATCCCGCGGGTACTGCGTCGAGATGAGCGAGTGCAGTGCCATCGCCACCTTCTTGGCGGCGAGGAAGTTGTCACGCATGGGCATCGACAGCGACAGGTCGAGCAGCAGCACGGTGGAGGTGCGGGTCAGGCTCTCGGTGCGCTCGATCTCGAAGTCCTCGGCCGACAGGCGCACCGGGGTCCCGCCGCCGGTCCGCTGCAGCGCGTTGCGCACCGTCCGTTCGATCTGGAGGTTGAAGGGATCGCCGAACTCGTAGGGCTTGGTCTCATAGGTGCGCTCGTGGCCGGCGCCGGCGGGATCGACCTGGTGGCGGCCGGCACGGTCCTTCACGAGCCGGCTGAACAGCTCCGACAGCGTGTTCTGGCCGATCCTCCGCAAGCCCCGGGGCGTGAGCTCGAGGCGGCCTTCACGGTTCTCGATCAGCCCGGCCCGCTCGAGCATCCTGGCCAGCTCCGCCAGTCGTTCGAGGGACTGCGCCCCTTGCTCTCCGAGCAGGTCCCGCGCCCGCTCCGGGTCCACCTCGGCCAGGGCGCCGGGGCTGGTGGCGCTGCGCAGCAGGTTCTCCAGCTGGTCGATGTCGCCCAGCTCGTTCATGAGCTGGGCCGCTTCAGCGAAGCCCAGGGGGTCCTGCCCGCTGAAGTTGTAGCGCCGCTCCCACCCTGCTCGGGGGAAGGCCTGTTGCAGGTTCTGGCTGAGCCGGTCCATCTGCCAGCGAAGGTCCATGTCGCCCAGGAGCTGGTCCATCAGCGCCTGCAGCTGTGCCCGCTGCTGGGGGGTCATGGAGTTGAGCATCGACTGCATGGCCGCCATCTGCTGGGCCAGCTGCTCCAGCAGCTCGTCCAGGTCCTCGGGTCGCCCGGGGAAGAAGTCGCCGAAGCGCTGCATGAACTGGGCGAAGGCAGCATCGGTGTCGCGGCCGGCGGCGCGCATCTCGAGCATGCGGTTGAGCTCGTCGAACATGTCCTTCAACCGCTGCATCTGCCGGGGGTCGGGGTTCTGCAGCGCCTCGGACATGGAGTTGAAGTAGCTCTGCATGAGCTGCTGGCGGAGGCGGTCGAGCAGCTCGTCGAACTGCTCGCGGGCCTCGCTCGAGGTGAACTCGTATTTCTGCAGTTCTCGTACCTGGGAGGCCAGATCAGGCGGCAGGAGGTCGAGCTGCATGCGCCGTTCGGCCACGACCTGCTCGGTGATCTCCTGGCGTCTCTGGTCCCCGGCCTGGTGCGCCTCGGCGACCAACTCGTCGAGGCCCGTGCGCTCGCGCTCGACCACCTGGCGAAGCTGTTGGGCGATGTCGTCGTAGGCACCGCCCAGATCGTGCTGCTCGAGCAGTTCCTGGCGACGCCGGCGCAGCTTTTCCAACAGCTCCCGGATGCCCTGCACGTCCCGCTCGGGCAAGCCCTGCTGGAGCATCTTGCGCAGGGCGGAGTTGACGTCGCCGTTGTAGAGGATGTCGTCGGTCAGCTCACCGAGCACCGCGTCGGCGTCCAGTTCGAAGCCGACCTGGGTGCCGTCCCAGCGCGAGTACCGGTAGCGCGACACCCGCCCACCCTATTGAGGCTCAGTCGTCTTCGGGTACGACGAATCCAGCCTTCAGCTGCTCCCACAGTGGCTGGGAAGCTTCCCACTGGGTCTGGTTGGTCTGGAAGTTGAGGGCGAAGCCGTAGTCGTCGGTCACGAACCCGAGGTTGTAGGCATGGAGGGTGGCTCCGCCTTCTTCGTACGTGTACTCCCACAGCGCGGCCCGGTGCCCCTGGTAGGTCGTGGGCTGGATCCGGATCTCGCGGTAGTTGGTCTTGCGTGCCCCGAAGTCCTTCGACTGCGCCTGCCAGGCACCCTCCGGCGACGCCCCCGGCTCGTCGGTCCAGTCCACTCTGAGGTAGGTGCCGGTGGAGGGGTCCGTGAAATCGGTACGGGTCTTGTCCCGGTCGCGGACCGTCCAGCCGGCGGGGTGGGCCACGCGGTAACCGGTGTCGGGGTCGGTGAAGGTCTTCCAGCCCGGCGGCACCACCGCCTGGGAGGCATCCCGACGGCCCGCCTCCTGGCCCGGCGCCGTGGTGGAGGCCGGCGCCCGGTCGGGCGCCGCCGTCGGTGGAGGTGCGGTCACCCGCGCCGCCGGCTCCCGGCGGCCGGCCGCGGAGTCGTCGCCGTCCCTGCCGGCCGCCGCCGCCAGCGCCAAGCCCAGCCCCAGAGCCAGCGCCACCACCACGGTGA
>JAHWJU010000127.1 GCA_019348255.1 Actinomycetota bacterium
GGTCGAACGAGGTCCTGATGGGCGGGGGCGGAGGAGGCGGCGGCGGCGGTTCGGCGTCGCCGCGGTGGGCCATGGGAGCCGCTATGGCGAGTAGGTGGAGCCGGCTTCGGCGCCGCCGTAGTTGGCGTCGGCGGCTCGCAGCCGTTCACCATCGTGGTCGAGGGCCCGGCGAAGATCGTGAAGACCCTGGAGCGCCTGGTGGGCGGTGTCCAGGTACTCCTGGAGCATCTCGTGCGACACCCCCCAGGGGCCGAAGGCGTCGTGCACCGAGTACGCCGCGCCCTCGAACCGGGCCAGGAGGGGCCGGAGGCGGTCGGCTTCCTCGTCGAAGGAGCGAGCCAACTCGGAGATGGCACCCGGCTCCACCCGGAACTGCTCGGACATCCGGCCTCCTGCGTCGTCGAGACCACCCGAGGGTACCGGCCCCAGACTGCGCCGACCACCCCTGGCGGTCGCCGTTGGTGGCGCTGTGCCTTTGCTACTGAATCGGCCGCCCCCCGGCTTCTTCGTCCTCGATGGCAGACAGCTGCTGGATGCGGGCGGCGTGGCGGTCACCCTCGAACGGGGTGTCGAGGAACACCGTGACGATCTCCTTCGCCATTGCCGCGGCGACCACGCGCGCTCCCATCGACAACACGTTGGCGTCGTTGTGCGACCTGGCCATCCGGGCCAGCCACACGTCATGGCAGAGCGCGGCCCGGATGCCGCGCACCTTGTTGGCCGCGATCTGCTCACCCTGGCCGCTGCCGCCGAGCACGATCGCCCGCTCCGCCTCGCCCCGCACGACGGTGCGCCCGGCGGCGGCGCACAGCGGTGGATAGTCGACGGACTCCTCCGAATGGGTCCCGAGGTCGACCACATCGTGGCCCTGCTCCTCGAGCCAGGGCACCAGTACAGCCTTCAGCGGGAAGCCGGCGTGGTCGGAGGCAATGGCGATGTGCACGCTGCAGTTTGGCCGACGCGCGCCCCTTCGGCGACGATTGAGCAGTGAAGGTGTGGATCGACCAGGACCTCTGCACCGGCGACGGGCTCTGCACGGACCACGCGCCGGAGGTGTTCACCCTCCTCGAGGACGGCATCGCCTACGTGGTCGAAGCGGGCCAGGTGCTCAACGACCCGGGGGGGTCGGGCAGCCTGGGGCTGGTGCCGCCGGACAGCCTGCAAGCGGTGGTACATGCCGCTCTCGATTGTCCCGGAGAATGCATCTTCCTCGAAGCCGACTAGCCGTCCGGGCGGCAACGGGAGCCCCAAAGTTGACCAAGCTGATCAACTTTGTCAGGATTGCCTCCCGTGCCGGTCCTTCGCCGCCCTGTCGTGCTGGTCGTGCTGGCCCTGGCGGTGCTCGTGGCGACGGCCGGCTGCGGGGGCGGGGCGGCGGGGACGGCGTCGGCGGGGCCGCACAAGCCGGTGGAGGTGCGCCTCGGCTACTTCCCCAACCTCACCCACGCCACTGCCATCGTGGGGCTGGAAGAGGGGCTGTTCACCGCCGCGCTCGGGCCCGACCGGCTCCGGCCGGAGTCGTTCAACGCCGGCCCGGCGGCGGTGGAATCGCTGTTCGCAGGGGCCATCGACGCCGCATACCTGGGCCCGACCCCAACGATCAACGCCTTCGTCAAGAGCCGGGGCGAGGCGGTGCGGGTCGTCGCCGGCGCCACCTCGGGAGGTGCCGCACTCGTGGTACGGCCCGAGCTGAGAACGCCCGGGTCCCTCAGGGGCAAGAAGCTGGCCACCCCGCAGTTGGGCGGAACCCAAGACGTCGCCCTGCGTTACTGGCTGCGCCGGCACGGCCTGTCGAGCGATCGGGAAGGTGGTGGCGACGTCTCCGTCCTGCCCCAGGAGAATGCCCAGACGCTGGAGACGTTCCGCGCCGGCGGCATCGATGGCGCCTGGCTGCCCGAGCCATGGGCGACACGGCTGGTGGTCGAAGGGGGAGCGGCGGTGTTGGTGGACGAAACGACGCTGTGGCCGGAGGGCCGCTTCGTCACCACACAGCTGGTCGTGCGCGCCGAGTTCCTCCGCAAGCATCCAGCGACGTTGCGCCGGTTGCTCGACGGCCACGTGAGGGCCAACGCCTTCATCTCTGAGCATCCGGACCAGGCCCGTCAGGCCGTCAACCGGGGCGTCGAGCGGGTCACGGGGAGGAAGCTGCCCGACGCCGTGATCGGTCGCGCTTGGGAGAACCTCACCTTCCTCGACGATCCCATTGCCGACTCTCTGCGGGCTGCGGCCGACCACGCCCACGAGGTGGGGCTGCAGGACGAGGCTGACCTTCGAGGCATCTACGAGCTCGGCCCCCTCAACGAGGCACGGGCGGCGGCCGGCCTGGCCCCGGTGGCGCCATGACCGCTGTGGCCGAGCCTTTGCTGGACGTTCTCCCTGCCGTCCGGCTGTCGGGGATCGCCAAGCGCTACGGCAACGCCACCGTCGCTCTGGATGACGTGACCCTCGAGGTGGGCAGGGGTGAGTTCCTGTGCATCGTCGGCGCGTCGGGCTGCGGCAAGAGCACCCTTTTGAACCTCATCGCCGGGCTCGACCAGCCGACGGCGGGGCAGGTGGAGGTGACGGGCGGGCGTGCCACTCTGCTCTTCCAGGAGGCGGCGCTCTTCCCGTGGTTGACCGCCTCGCTCAACATCGAGTTGGCACTGCGCCTCAGGGGTGTCGCCCGCCAGGAGCGGCGGGAGCGTGCGGAGGAGCTGCTGGAGCGGGTGCACCTGGCGGGAATGGGCGACCGCCGGCCGCACGAGCTGTCCGGAGGGATGCGCCAACGGGTGGCGCTGGCCCGGGCCTTGGCCCAGGAGCCGGAGATCCTCTTGATGGACGAGCCCTTTGGCGCCCTGGATGCCATGACCCGGGACCTCCTCCACGACGAGCTGGAACGCATCTGGGCAGCCAGCGGCCTCACTGTCGTCTTCGTCACCCACAACGTGCGGGAGGCGGCCCGGTTGGGAGATCGCATCGTCTTGTTGACCAGCCGGCCGGGCCGGGTTGCCCAGACCTTCGACGTCGACATCACCCGGCCCCGCCGGATCGAGTCGCCCGAGGTGGCGTCGCTCGCCGCCAACGTGACGGCGGCGTTGCGAGCGGAGGTGCGCCGGCATGGCAGCTGAGTCGAAGGTGGCCGGCGATCCGCTGGCTTCGGAGCTCGCCGGGCTCCACGCTCTCGAACTGGCGGATGCGGCTCACGGCGGCGACCGCCGGGCAAGAGCCGGTTCTGGGAGCGAGGGGCCGGGGCTGGGGCGGCGGCTGGTGGCAGCAGTGGCGCCCAAGGCGGTGGCTGTGGCGCTGGGGCTCGGGCTGTGGCAGCTCGTGGTCTGGTCCGGGTGGCGCCCGGACTATCTGCTCCCCGGGCCGGCAGCCGTGTTGTCGGAGCTGGCCGATCAGGCCCGGACGACCAAGTTCTGGGTGGCCTTGGCGGTGACACTGCGCCGGGCGATCACCGGCTATGCGCTGGCTGTGCTCGTGGGGGTGGCCCTGGGTGCGGCGGTGGCTCGGATCCGGCCACTGCGCCGGGCGGTGGGCTCGCTGATCACGGGCCTCCAGACGATGCCGTCGATCGCCTGGTTCCCTCTGGCCATCTTGTTGTTCCAGAGGTCGGAAGCGGCCATCCTCGCCGTCGTGGTGCTGGGTGCGGCGCCGTCGGTGGCCAGCGGACTGATCTCCGGCGTCGACCAAGTCCCACCCCTGCTCCTGCGGGCAGGGCGAATGCTGGGTGCCAGGGGGATGACCCTGTTCCGCCACGTCGTGCTGCCCGCCGCACTGCCGTCGTGCCTGGCCGGGCTCAAGCAGGGTTGGGCCTTCGCCTGGCGCAGCCTCATGGCCGGCGAGCTGCTGGTGATCCTGGCCAACCGTCCCTCGATCGGCGCCAGCCTGCAGTTCGCCCGTGAGGATTCCGATGCGCCTCAGCTGCTGGCGCTGATGCTGGTGGTGCTGGTGGTGGGGATCCTCGCCGATGCCGTCTTCACGCGAGCCGACCAGGGCCTCCGCCGCCGGCGCGGCCTCCTCGAGACCGCCGCCTGATCGCCGCCTGAGCCTGGGCGGCCTCAGCCCTGGTGGTTGCCCAGGGCCGCCACCGCGGCCTGGCCGATGCTGATACCACCGTCGTTCGGCGGCACCGCACTGTGCACCAACACCGTCAGCCCCCGTCCGCGCAATCCCTCCTCCACCACGTCGGTCAACCGCGCGTTCTGGAAGACGCCACCGGACAGCGCCACCGTGTCCAGCCCGTGCTCGTGGGCCAGCGACGCGGCGAGCTCGACCGTTGCCTCTCCCAGCGCCCGGTGGAAGCCCGCCGCCACCACCGGCGCCGGCGCTCCCAGACGCCGCTCCTCCACCACCCGGGCCACCAGGGGGCGGGGATCGAGCACGGCCATCCCCTCCGACCGGTCCACCTCCAGGGTCCCGTAGACCGGGGCCTGCTCGAGTGGCACGGTGCGGGCGAGGGCTTCCAGCTCTATCGCCGCCTGGCCTTCGTAGCTCACCGTGCGGCGCACACCGAGCAGAGCCGAGACGGCGTCGAAGAGGCGCCCGGCGCTGGTGGTGAGGGGCGCGTGGGGCCCGCCCGAACGGACCAACCCCAGCACCGCCGGCCACCGCTCGTCCAACTCGGGCCCCACAAGTGCCGCGTCGTCGTGACCCATCGATTCGTTCACCCATGCCAGGGCCATTCGCCAGGGTTGACGGATCGCCGCCGCACCGCCCGGCAGCGGCAATGCCCGCAGGTGCCCGACCCGGGTGAAGCGGCTCAGGTCGGCGACGAGGAACTCACCGCCCCACAGCGTTCCGTCCAGACCCAGGCCCAGGCCGTCGAAGGCAACCCCGAGCACCGGCCCCACGAACTCGTGCTCAGCGAGGCAGGACGCCACGTGGGCGTGGTGGTGCTGCACCGCCAGAGTCGGCAGGTCAGCGTCAAGCGCCCACTTGGTCGACAGGTACTCGGGGTGCAGGTCGTGGGCCACCACTTCCGGAGTGACCCCGTAGAGGTGGCAGAGATGGTGGATGGCCTGCAAGAACGCGCTCGAAGTGGCCGGGTGCTCGAGGTCGCCCAGGTGGTGGCTGGCCACCACCATGGTGTCCTTGGCCACCGCCACCGTGTTCTTGAGCTCGGCTCCCACCGCCAGGACCTGGCGGTGGGCGCTCGTGGGAAGGGGCAGCGGTTCAGGGGCATAGCCCCGCGAGCGGCGCACCAGCTGCAGGCGCGCCGGGGTCCGGCGTAGGACGGTGTCGTCGCAGCGGATGTGAATGGCCCGGTCGTGGGTGAGCAGTGCGTCCACCAGCGGGCCCAGGCGATCGAACGCGTCGGAGTCGTCATGGGCGATCGGCTCGTCGCTGCGGTTGCCGCTGGTCATGACCAGCGGCCGGCCCACTTCCTCGAGCAGGAGGTGGTGCAGAGGCGAGTAGGGCAGGAGCAGCCCCAGTTCGGGCAGTCCGGGGGCGACGCCGGTGGCAACGGCCGCTCCCGGGCGCCGGGGCGCGAGGACGATCGGCCGGCGCGGTGAGGCGAGCGCGGCCTCAGTGGCGGCGTCCAACAGACAGAGCCGCCTGGCCGCCTCCAGGTCGGGCACCATGACGGCGAAGGGCTTTTCGTCCCGGGCCTTGCGCCGGCGCAGCTCGGCCACCGCGTCCTCGCTGGTGGCGTCGGTGGCGAGGTGGAATCCGCCGATCCCCTTGACAGCCAGAACCCGGCCCTCCGCCAGCATCCGCGTCCCTCGGCGCAGCGCCTCGTCCCCCTCGGCCAGACGTTGCCCGGTGCTGGTCCACAGCAGCAGGCGGGGGCCGCAGGCGGGGCAGGCATTGGGTTGTGCGTGGAAACGACGGTCGGCAGGGTCGTCGTACTCGCGCTGGCAGTCGTCGCACATGGTGAAGGTGGCCATCGTCGTGGTCGGGCGGTCGTAGGGGACCGATCGCACGATCGTGTAGCGGGGCCCGCAGTTGGTGCAGTTGGTGAACGGATATCGGTAGCGGCGGTTGGCACGGTCTCGGATGTCGGCCAGGCAGTCGTCGCACGTCCCGGTGTCCACGCTGACGGGCACGGCGGCAGGGCCCTCGTCCGCGCTGGTGCGGATGACGAAGCCGAGGTCACGGCCCGTCGGCGCAAGCTCCGTCGCTTCGACGGCGTCGACCCTCGACAGCGGTGGAGGAGCCTCCGTCACCACCCGGCACAGCTCGGCCACGGCGGGCGCCGGACCCTCGACCTCCACCAGCACGCCCTGATTGTCGTTGTAGACATGTCCGCTCAGACCCAGGGCGACGGCGTTTCGGTAGACGAAGGGCCGGAAGCCGACCCCCTGCACGGTGCCCCTCACTCGAAGCCGGCGCCGCTCGACCGGCACGGCGCTCAGCAGATGCGGGGGAGCGGGTCGCCCACCAGCATGTCGACGATGCGGTTGCCG
>JAHWJU010000128.1 GCA_019348255.1 Actinomycetota bacterium
AGGTCCTCGAGGATCGGGACCGGACCGGGATCGATGCCCTCCTGGTAGGCCAGGTAGAGCGAGACGAAGTCGCCGAAGAGGATGAGATCGAGCAGCTGGCACAGGTCGCCCTCGCCCTCGGCGCGGACCTCTTCGATCGTGCTCACCACCTCGCGGGTGTACTCCTCGGTCAGCTGGAAGCGGCGCATCACCTGGGGGTGCTCGGAGTCGTGGCGAAGCATGACCAGGGTCAGGACCTGGCGGGTCACGTCGCCGTGCTGGCCCCAACCCACCACTTCGTTGTGGCACAGCTCGGGCTGGGCCGACCAGAAAGCCGGCGCCTTGGCGTTCTCGTTGATCTGGGTCTTCCACCGCTGCGCGGCCGTCGCGCCCAGTGCCCCGCCACCGTGCACCAGGGTGATGGTGCGTCCGATCCGCCTTGCCAGCGCCTCCGCCGGGCTCCCGGGGACCACCAGCTGGTCACGCCGGCGCTGGAGCTGGCTGAGGGCCAGGTCGATCCACTGGCTGGCGCCGGGGAAGAGACCGATCTCCTCCAACAGGACCAGGGGCGGGACGGCCAGCGCCCCCAGGGCCACGCGGGGCTGGGGAACCTCGGGTACGGGGATGACCGGCGCGCCCCAGCCGGCCGCCAGCTTCCCGAGCGCCCCGCCATGGGTGACGGCCACGATCTTGGCGCCCTGCATGGCCGCTTCGGTGGCCGCCTCCACCGTCTCTTCGGTGTTCCCGGAGCAAGAGATGGCGAACACGAGGGTGCTGTCACCGACGAAGGCGGGCAGCTCGTAGGACTTGACGGTGACCACCGGGACGGCCATGAACGGGCCGGCGGCGGCCTGGAGGATGTCGCCGGCGATGCCGCTGCCACCCATGCCGAGGACCACCACGTGCTCGATCGACGACTTGTCCGGTAGGCCCTCCAGGCCTTTCGCGGCTCGGGCCGCCTCGGCCACCTGCTCGGGGAGCCCCGCCGTCAGCTCGAACATCCCGAGGGTGTCGAGCCGCTCGGTCGCCATCGTCATGCTTCCTCGAAGGTCGGGGTGATGCCCTCCGCTTCGGCCTTGGACACCAGCCGGTCGTGCTCCTGTTGGTCGACCGTCTCCGCCTCGTCGATGAGCATGATGGGGATGTCGTCCGAGATCGAGTAGCGGCGCTTGAGCCGCGGGTTGTACAGGCAGTCCTCGTCCTGGAAGTAGAGCAGAGGGCCCTTGTCCTCCGGGCAGGCCAGCACCTCCAACAAGCGGGGGTTCAGGGCCATCAACCCTTCTCCTTGATGAGATCGGTGATCTCGGCCACATGGGCGTCGCAGCTGGCTTGGTCGGGGGCTTCCAGGTTGAGCCGCAACAAGGGCTCGGTGTTGGAGGGGCGAAGGTTGAACCACCACTCGCCGAAGTCGATGGTGAGGCCGTCCATGCGGTCCTGTTCCGCCTGACCCGAGAAGTGCTCGGCGATGCGCTCGATGACCGCCGGCGGGTCGTCCACGATGGTGTTGATCTCTCCCGACGCGGCGTACCGCTCGAAGGGCTTGCGTAGCTCCGAAAGGGGCTGGTCGGCCTTGCTCAGCAGCTCGAGCACGATGACCGCCGCGATCAGCCCGGAGTCGGCGCGGTAGTTGTCGAGGAAGTAGTAGTGGCCGGAGTGCTCCCCGCCGAAGACGGCACCCGTCTCGGCCATGCGCGCCTTGATGAAGGAGTGCCCCACCCGGGTCTTGATGGGTGTGCCGCCCTTTTCGCTCACGACCTCGGGTACGGACTTGGAGCAGATCAGGTTGTAGAGGATGGTGGCGCCTGGGTTCTTCTCCAACAACGCGGCGGCCACCATCGCCGTGGTGAGCGAGCCGGACATGGGCTGGGCCTTCTCGTCCACCAGGAATACCCGGTCGGCATCGCCGTCGAAGGCGAGGCCGACGTCGGCGCCGACAGCCAGCACCCGTTCCTGCAGGTCCCTCAGGTTCTCCGGTTGGATGGGGTCGGCGGGGTGGTTGGGAAAGGTGCCGTCGAGTTCCGGGTAGAGGATCTCCAGCTCGAACGGGAGGCGGTCGAACACCGGCGGCACGACCAGGCCCCCCATGCCGTTCGCGGTGTCGGCCACGACCCGCAGCGGCCGCAGCACCTCTCGGTCGACGAAGGCGATCACGTGATCGGCGTACTCGTCGATCAGTTGCTGGGACCGCACCGTGCCCGGCGTGTCCGCCGGAGGAGGCGGGTCGGCGGCCATGTTCTTGATCTCGTCCAGCCCTGTGTCCTGGCCCACCGGCTTGGCCCCGGCCAGGCAGAACTTGATCCCGTTGTACTGGGCCGGGTTGTGCGATGCGGTGAACACCGCCCCGGCCGCGTCGAGGCGGCCCGAGGCGTAGTACAGCAGGTCGGTGGAGGCGAGGCCGAGGTCGGTGACGTCGACCCCCTGCTCGGTCACGCCCCGGATGAAGGCCTGCGTGAGCTCCACCCCTGACGGCCGCATGTCCCTGGCCACCAGCACCCCGCTGCCGACGCCGTCGGGGGACGCCGCCGCGAATCGGGCGAAGGCGGCTCCGATGGCGTGGGCCAAGGTCTCGTCGAGCTGATCGGGAACCAGCCCACGCACGTCGTAGGCCTTGAAGATGCTGTCGAGGGACGCCATGTCCGGGCCAGCCTAGTGGGCGGCTCCCCTCGCTCGACGGGTCCAGCTCCTCTCCGGGCCCACCGCTCGTCAGCGACGAGCGGCGCCGGTGACCAGCTCTTCGTCCCTGTCAGCGGTGCTCCTCGCCTGCTCCACGAAGAACGGGTCGCGGTGGATGGGCGCTCCGGGAGCACGGCGCTTGGGCAGCGTCACGGGGCCCCGGCGGGCCAGGACGACCAGCGCCAGAAGGCCCAGCGCCGTCACGGCCCAGCCGGCGATGTCGACAGGAGTCCATCCGTAGTGCAGCGCCACGTGGCGCTCGGTGGGGACCACCACCATGAGGTTGGGCGTGATGCGCCACGGGCCGTCGGCGCCGCTCACCTTCCAGTTCGGGAAGTAGGAGGCCTTGACGACCACAGGAACCCCCGGCTGGTCCACGTCGAAGCTGATGCCGTTGTCGTCGTGGCGGATCCGGCTGACGGTGGCCTGGCGAACGGGGGTGGGCGGGGCGGCGTCCGCGGCACTGCGGATGCGGGCCCAGTGCGACGGCCCGTCGCTGGCCAGTGGGATGTCCCAGCGGGAGGGGTCCTGGTACCAGGCGACGGCTGCCTCCAACCAGCCGTGCTTGGTCTTGGCTCCTTCGGTGAAGACGACCGGCTCGTAGGCCAGGGGTGCCACCAGCTCGCTACCCCGGACCTCGTAGATCTGCCAGAAGCGCTCCTGGGACCCGTTGGTGTAGCTGACCGTGTAGGGGGCGGTGGAGCCGACGAGCTCGAGGTCCGGGTTCTGCGACGCCTGGGCCTGGGCCTCCGGGCTGAGGGCCATGTAGTAGCGGACGCCGAGGAGCTTGAGGTGCTCGACGCCGGCGTTCACGTTCAGGTCGCGGTACGGCAGGTCCCGCATCGCCCTCGAGGCGGTGCGGGACATCTCGGACTGGTTGAGGAAGTGGTACGGCACGGTGGCCGAGGACTCGAAGAACAGGCCCTCCATTGATCCGATGCACCCGTCGGTGAAGTAGGGCAGGAGCATGAGGGCCATGGGGGTGCCGTAGCGATTGAGCTCGGGCTCGTACTCCCACATGGCGCGGCCGCACCCCACCCCCTTGCCGATGGCGTCCATCGTGGTGACCACCTCGCGGTACTCGGGGTAGTCCGCCTTGCGCTCGTACCCGCTGTAGTTCCACCTGGCCCAGGCCGGCACGAAGCTGCTGCCTGTTCCGGTCACCCGGGGGAACGGAAGCGATGCGTCGCCGGGCAGGTCCAGCCGGCCGGTGGCGAAGACGCCCAGGGGGACGCCGGCGAGCAGGATCACCCCCACCAGGCCGCCCACGGCAGCCACCACCGGGGTGGCCCCCGCAGGGGGCCGGCGGCGGCGGCCGGGCGGGAGGGGTTCCTCGTCGTCGTCGACGGGCACCGGGCCCCGCAGCACCAACGCCAGCTCGGCGAGGGCGAGCCCGGCCAGCAGGTAGACGCAGAGGTACCAGAAGGGCAGGAACCGGGCGTTCCAGATGGGCCCGGCGGGCACGAACCGGAAGCCCAGGGCACAGGCGGCGGCGACGCCCACGAGCGCGACCGTGCCCTGCCGGCGCCGGGCCAGGCCCACCACTGCGCCCAGTGCGGCCAGCGGGAAGATCACCCTGAGGTGGGCCGTGCTGTCCGCCGGCGCTGCGTCGTCGGTGCGCAGGAAGGGCAGGAGGTTCTCGAGGTAGGTGTCGGTGCGCTCCCAGCCCATGTCGTTGCTGTAGGGCAACCGGGCCATGAACGGGAGGAACCAGAACGAGGCCAGAGCCAGACCGACGACGCCGACGGTGATGGCGATCCCCCACCGCGTCCGGTCGGGCCGGCGCAGAAGCAGCAGGATGCCGGCGGCGACCGCCGCGAACGCGGCCGGCAGCAGGTGGCAGAGGGCGGTGAGCGCGAGCAGGGCGGCGGCAAGCGCCCTCCCTCTTCCTGTTTCGAGGGCGCGGGCCAGTGCGGCCAGGAAGAACAGCGACAGCGACAGAGAGAGCGAGAACGAGAACTCCCCGGCCAGAGTGGCCGCTGCGTTGCCGCCCCAGATGGTGTGGAACCGGTCGAAGACGAACAGCACCGTGGCCGCACCCATGAGTGCGGGGGCGGGGAAGGGCAGACGCAGGCACCGGCCGAGGGTGGCGGCCGCGGCAGGGAGGGTCACCAGCCCGACGACCGTGACCACCTTGAAGGCGACGCCGTAGGGCAGCACCAGGTCGGCCAGGACGATGAGCAGGCTCGGGAGCGGGAAGTAGAAGTGCAGCGCCGGGAACCCGGCGTACCAGTCGGGCGTCCACCCCGTGATCCGGCCCTGGGGCAACAGGTGGTCGCGCAGGTAGGCCGGGCCCCATACGTGGGCCCCCATGTCGCCGCCCGAAGGGGTGGTGGCGGCGAAGATGAGGCCGGGTTGGAGCTGGAGGAAGATGAACAGCCCGGCACCGAGGACCACCCCCGCGGTGACGGCGGTCGGCAGCGACGGGCGGCGCATAGCGCCCTATGTTGCCCTGGATCGCCTGGATAGGCGGTTCAGGGCGGGGCGCTCAGCGACGGACGGTGGCCAGGTCGAGTACCTGGTCGAGGGGCACCTGCTCGCCCCGCTCGTCGTCCCACCAACGGTTGGCGCAGCGCGAGCAGCTGTGCAACGTGACGTTCTTCCCTGCGACGGTGACGCCGATCTCCACGAGATGGCGCGCGCTGCACTTGGGGCAAGACATGGTGACCCTCCAGTTGCCGGCGCTCTCCAGACTCCGGCGTCTGATGCATCGGCACGAGCCGCCCCGGCTTTAGCGAAGCAGGGCGAGGCGCACGAGCGTGAGGCCGTTGAAGACGATGTGGGCGACCACGCAGGGGCCGATGCGCCCACTGCGGTGGGCGAGCAGGCCGAGCAGGAGCCCGAACAGGAACAGCGCCGGGAACTGGAGCATCTGGAAGTGGGCGGCGGCGAAGACGGCGGCCGTGCCCACCACGCCGGCCACCGCGCCGAAGCGGCGGACGGCGGCCGGTTGCACGAAGCCCCGGTAGAAGCACTCCTCCACCAGTGGAGCGCCGACCCCGACCAGCAGCGCGAGCAGGAGGAAAGTCGCTCCAGGTGCTCTCTCCATGAGTTGCTCGGCCGGATCGGACAGGCGGTCGAGCGCGTCCTGGTCGAGCAGACCCACCGATAGCAACAGCAGGTACAGGAGGGGCACGAGGACTAGCCCGCAGACGGCCCCGGTGGCGGCGCCCACCACCAGCCCCTTCAGCCCGCCGAGTCGCAGGCGCAGGTCGGCGGCGAGGTGACCCGTACCCCTTATGCGGCTGACCAGAACCATCGTGGCGACGTAACCCGTCCACAGCCCGGCCAGTCCGGCCACGATCATCCCCAGGGTGGTCCGGGGGGAGCCCTGCACAGCCGCCCAGACGCTCGTGAACACGATGCCGCCCACGATGCCGGCCAGGAAGCCGGCGCCGGCCTCGGGCAGACCCCACGATGGAGCCCGTCCTCGGCCAGTGTCGTCGGATACGGGGACGCCTTCTTCCGCAGCGGCTGCATCCGCGGAGTTGCTCTCGTCACCGGTCACGCCCAGAAGCGTGGGGCATACCGCCCCATGGGTTCCAATCGCCTTCGGCTGCGCCGCCCCGGCCGGGGCCCCAACCCCGGCCTCCTCCGGAGCATGGGGGCCCCTGCCCCATGCCCGGCCGTGTCGCCTTCGGCTGCGCCGCCCCGGCCGGGCGGCGAGAGCGTCAGACGGCGATGGGTGGGCGCAGCTGGATGATCGGCGTCCGCCGGTCCTCCAGG
>JAHWJU010000129.1 GCA_019348255.1 Actinomycetota bacterium
CAAGGTTGCGGGCCGCCATGAGATTCGTGAACACGTTGTTGTCGGCGAGCGCCGAGTACTCGTCCGGCCCCGTCACCCCGTCGATGCGAAAGCACCCGTCGGCATCGTGGTGGCCCAGGGATCGCCACAGGCGTGCGGTCTCTACGAGCAGGTCGAAGCCCGGCCCGCGCTCGAAGTCGGCGTCGCCCGTCGCCCTCACGTACCGTCGGACGGCGTCGGCCACGTCGGCGTTGACGTGGAACCCGGCTGTGCCGGCCGGCCAGTACCCCGAACATTCCTCGCCTCGGATCGTCCGCCACGGAAAGGCGGCGCCTTGCAGCCGCAGTTCCCGGGCCCGAGTCTGAGCCAGTTCGAGCGTCGAGTGCCGCCACCGCAGCGCATCCCGAGCGGCCTCGGGCGCCGTGTACGTGAGCACGGGCAGCGTGTAGCTCTCCATGTCCCAGAAGGTCTGGCCGTCATAGCCGCGACCGGTGAGACCCTTGGCCGGGATGGCGCGCTCCTCGGCACGGGCGCCGGCCTGGATCACTTGGAAGAGGGCGAAGCGAACTGCCTGTTGCAGCTCCTCGTCGCCTTCGATCTCCACGTCGGCGCGGGCCCACACGTCGTCGAGATACTCCCGCTGGCTGGCGCAGAGGCCGTCCCAGCCGGTGCGCTTGGCGGCGGCGACGGCGGCATCGACCTGGTCGCGCAGGGCGGGCATCGAGCGCCTGCTCGACCACCCGTAGGCGAGGAACTTCACCACCTTCAGGGTCTCGCCCGGCGCCAGCTCCGTGCTGACCGTGACGCGGGCAAGGTCGTTCTCGCTCTCGGCTGTGGTCACGGTCGTAGCCGGCCCGTCGACCACGTGGTCGTGCGCCGCTGCCAGGCACAAGCCGCTGCGGCGGGTCCGATGCCCGAGTGCGGCCTTGAGCGCATGGTGGGAGTGGTGCTCGGCCACGAGGGGGGCTCGCAAGGCAGCGGCCGTTCTCGGGTCGTCGGTCGGCTCGGGGGCCGGCTCGTTGGCGACCAGGCTGGACTGGGCGACGATGCGGGCTGAGTCGCCGACCGGCTGGACCTCGTAGGAGATGGCCACGACGGCCCGTTGGACGAACGACACCAGGCGCGTCGAGGCCACCTTGATGCTCTTTCCGGCGGGCGAGGTCCATTCCACCTCGCGTCTCAGGACACCGTCGCGCAGGTCGAGCACGCGCTGGTGATGCGACAGCGTCCCGTAACGGACGTCGAACGGCTGGTCGTCCACGAGCAGGCGCAAGAGCTTGCCATTGGTAACGTCGATCAGTGATTGGCCTTCCTCCGGGTAGCCATAGCCGCCTTCCGCGTACGGCAGGGGCACGCTTTCGAAGAACCCGCTGAGGTAGGTGCCGGGAACAGCGTGCGGCTCCCCCTCGTCCAGGTTGCCCCGCAACCCGATGTGCCCGTTGGACAGGGCGAAGATCGACTCCGTCTGGGCCAGGTGGTCGAGCCGGAGCTCTCGTTCGGTGACGGCCCACGGCTCCACCGAGAACACCTCTGGTCCCATCACTGCTGCTCCAGCAGCTCGGCCAGGTCAGAGACCACGACATCGGCGCCGTGGCGGCGCAGGGCATCGGCGTGCCCGGTGCGATCGACGCCGACGACCCATCCGAAGGCGCCCGCCCGAGCGGCGGCGACACCCGCCTCGGCGTCCTCGAACACAGCGCCCGACGCCGGCTCGACGCCGAGGGCCTCTGCCGCGGCCAGGAACATGTCAGGTGCAGGCTTTCCTTGCAGCCCCTCCTTCTCGGCGACGACCCCGTCGATGCGAACGTCGAACAGGCCCTCGATGCCGGTGGCAGCGAGGACCTCCTGGCAGTTCCTGCTGGCCGAGACGACCGCCCGCGGCAGCCCGGCGTCACGGACGACCTCGACGAACCGGACCGATGCCTCGTAGAGGTCGACACCCTGGGTGCGGATGAGTTCGAGCACGAGCTCGTTCTTGCGGGCGCCGAGGCCGTGGACGGTCTCCGCCGCCGGCGGGTCGCCGGGCACCCCTTCCGGGATGGTGATGCCTCGTGATGTCAAGAACGACCGGACACCGTCCTGACGAAGCTTGCCGTCGACGTGTTCGACGTAGTCGACCGGTAGGTCGAACGGACGGAACGCGTCACCGAGCTCGTTGGCCCGCTCGAGGAGCACGGCGTCGAACATCTCCTTCCACGCCTCTGCGTGCAATGCCGCCGTCTGGGTCAGTACACCATCGAGGTCGAAGAGACAGGCGGCGATGCCCTCGGGCACAGCAGGGACGAGTGTCGATTGGGTCATCGATGGACGGTACCCCGACGTCCCGGCGAGGAGGCATGCACAGGCGGCAGCACTTTGAGAAGGACCCGCCCGCGGGCATGAAGGGCGCTCCTCCCTGCGGGCAATCTCTCTACCGGCCCGGGCGGGTTCCCCGGTGACTCAACTGGGCGCGAGCTTGGCCGCTACGAGGTCGGCGGGGGAGCGTGCACTTCCTCGGTCTCCTTGGCCCCGGGTGCCTCGGTGCGACCGACGCTCGAGATGGCGTCGAAGAGCAACGAGGGTCGACCGCCGATGGAGTTGACGAAGATGGTGGTGACGCTGGCCGCCATGGCCACCATGGCCCACACCGGGTAGACCAGGCCGGTGGTGGCGGCGGGGATGCCGATGCCATTGAACAAAAAGGCGAGCGAGACGTTCTGGCGGGTGGTGCGGTAGCTGCGTCGGCTGATCTCCCGAGCCCTGAGCAGGGAGGACACCTCGTTGCGCACGATGATGATGTCCGCTGACTCCATGGCGATGTCGGTGCCGCCGCCCATGGCCACACCCACGTTGGCTTGCATCAGGGCGGGAGCGTCGTTGATGCCGTCACCGACCATGGCGACCGTGTTGCCACCCTCCTGGAGGCGACGGACGATCTCGGCCTTCTCCTCCGGGAGCACGCCGCCGTGGACCTCGTCGATCCCGAGCTGGGCAGCGACTCGACGGGCGGTGGCCTCGTTGTCGCCGGTGACCAGCACCGGCGTCAGCTTGGCCCGGCGCATGGCCGCCACCGCCTCCTCGGCGTCGGCCCTCAGCTCGTCACCGAGAGCCAGGAGCCCGAGGGCCTGACCCTCTCGGCTGACGGCGATGACGGTGCGCCCGGCGTCCTGGAGCCGCTCGACGTGGCTGCGAAGAACGCTGAGGTCGACACCGGCCTCCTCCAGGAATCGGGGGCGCCCGACCAGGACCCGCTGGCCCTCGACGACGGCGGAGACGCCGAAGCCGGTCACCGACTGGAAGTCGCTGACCGAGGGGGGCCCCACGTTGCGCTCGAAAGCCCAGGCGACGACCGCCTGTCCCAGCGGGTGCTCGGAGGCCGATTCGGCTGCCGCCGCCAGGCGCACGAGCTCATCCGGGTCGCTCAGCGCCTCGACCTCGCGCACCGTTGGGCGCCCCTCGGTCAGGGTCCCGGTCTTGTCCAGCACAACATGGGTCACCGACCGGAAGGCCTGGAACGCCTCGCCGGTGCGCATGATGATGCCCTCGTCGGCCGCCTCGCCAGCACCGCGGACGATGGCCAGAGGAGCGGCGATGCCCACCGCGCAGGGATAGCCCATGACCAGAACCCCGAGGCCGGCGAACACCGCCCGCTCGACGTCGGCCTCGGCCCCGAAGAGCGCAGTTCCAAGCGTCCAGCCCAGCGCGGCGACGGCGGCAACGAGCAGGACGGTGGGGGTGTAGACCCGCAGGACGCGGTCCACCAGGTGCAGGATGCCGGGCTTGAGCGCCCGGGCGTCCTCCACGTGGCGCACGATCTGGGCCAGGAAGCTCTCATTGCCCACGGCGGTGACCCGCACCAGCAGGGTCCCCGAGGTGTTGATCGACCCACCGATGACCGGGTCGCCCTCGGAGCGCTCCACCGGCACGGGCTCGCCGGTGATCAGCGCCTGGTCGACCGCCGAGTGGCCGCTCACCACCTCGCCGTCGACGGGGATGCGCTCGCCCGGGCGCACCCGGACCAGATCGCCCAGGGCCACGTCGGCGATGGGGACTTCGACCTCCTCGTCGTCGCGGCGTACCCGGGCAGTGTCGGGCTGCAGGTCCAACAAACGCCGAACGGCCTGGGAGCTGCGAGTCTTGACCAGCAGGGACAGCCACTCGGAGAAGATGTGGTAGTTGGCCACCAGCACGGTCACGGCGAAGAACGGGGCGGTGGGGAAGTCATCACCGCCGACGGTGAGGCCGTAGATGCCCCCGGCGATGCCGGCGAAGGCGCCAGTTTCCAACAGCACGTGCTGGTTGAGGATGCCGCGGCGGGCCGACTGGTAGGCCATGCGCAGGATGTGGCCGGCGACGCCGAAGACCACGCCGACGGCCAGGGCGCCGACGATCCAGGGGATGAGTGGCGTTCCGACCCCATTGGCACGAGCGACCAGCACGGCGATGGGGGGCCCGGTGAGGGCAACGGTGCCCCAGGCCGCCTTGGCAGCGCCGAAGGGGCGGAGGATGAAGAAGGCCACCGGCACCAGACTGACCACCACCGTGGCCGGCACCAGCACCGAGAAGATGTTGTCGACGAGCACGATGAGGGCGATGGCCAGGAGGCTGAGCCCGGTGGCCACGAGCAGGCGCTTGCCTTCGCGAACGAGAGCGGCCTCTTCCTCCTCGAAGGGCCGCACCTTTCGGGGGTCGTAGAGGTCATAGCCGATGTCGCGCAGGGTCCCGAGCAACACCTCGGGCCGGACCAGGTCCGGGTCGTAGTCGACCAGGGCCTGCTCGTGGGTGAGGCTCACCGCCACCTTGTCCACACCGTCGATGCGCCCGAGGGCCTTCTCGATGGTGCCGGTGCACAGCGAGCAGTGCAGCCCGGAGATGCGAGCGCGGATGCGGGCGTGGCCCTCCAGGTTGCTGGGCTCCTCGTCCCAGAGGGCGCCCGTCTCGTCGTCGCCGGGTGACCTGGTGACCGTGGTCATCCTGATGCCCCGTGAGGAGCGACCTCATAGCCGGCGCCGGTGATGGCCTCGCCGATGGATCCGGCAGAGGTCTGGGCCGGGTCGAACAGCACCCGGACCTTCCCGGCCTGGTGGTCCGCCGTGGCGCTGCGTACGCCATCGAGGCGGTCCAGCACCTTGCCCACCCGGGCCTCGCAGCCCGTGCAGGTCATGCCTCCCACCTCGAGTACCAGTTCCTCGGTCATGCGAGTCCTCCCATGTCAGCTCACGTGGTCGCCTCAGGAGCCGAAGTCTTCACCGCGCTTCAGCGTCGTGTGCCAGACTAGAGCTTCCAGTCAGCTGGAAGGCAACCTCTCCGGCGAAGATTTCTTTGGCGGTCGTCGACAGCGGACACGACCCCTAGGCTTCCAGCTGGGAAGAAGCTTGCAAAGGGGGAACGGGTGCGCATCGGCGAACTGGCCCATCGGCTGGGGGTCAACACCAAGACCATCCGCTACTACGAGTCGATCGGGTTGCTGCCCGAGCCCGAACGCACGGCCTCCGGCTACCGCGTGTACCACGAGGGCGACGTGGAACGTCTGGAGTTCATCAAGTCGGCGCAGCGGCTGGGCTTGGCGCTCGACGAGGTGCGGGAGATCCTCGCCCTGCGAGAGCGGGGCGAGGCGCCCTGCAACTACGTGCGGGCTCTGATCAGCCAGGAGGTGGTCGAGATCGACCAGCGCCTGGAGGAGCTCCGCGGCCTGCGCCAGGAGCTGGTCGCGCTGGAGCGACGAGCTCAGGACTCAGCCGGCGTGAACGGGGTCATCTGTGGCCTGATCGAACACGTCCGGCAGAAGGGTGTGTAGGTACGCTGCCTCCGCGCAGCGGTCCGACCCCGCCCTGCTTCCGTCGGACCACTTCGGCATCGCCGCGATGAGGGTCCGTCCCGGCTGACCGCCGACGGACTTGCCGGCTGAGGAGACCTACTTCCTGAAGGCCCTGGCGCACTCCTTCAGATCGACCTTCTGCGTCTTTCCCCGGTCGACGACCACGGGCGTCGTCTCCAGCACCGTGCCGTCGGACTTCTCGCACGACAGCGTGTAGCTCTCGACCAGGTTGTCGCCGAACACGTCCTCGCCCACCACGCTGTAGAGCCCGGCGGTCACGGTGAACTCCGTGGTCACCGATGCGTAGTTGACCACCCGCAGCCGGTAGGTCCCCGGCTCCGGCACCTCGACGAGCGCCTTCTCCTTGTCGATGACGAAGTTCCCCGAACTGCCCACCTCCACCTCGGAGCCGTCGGGGTTGACGTAGTAGACGTAGAGGTCGAGGTCGTCGGGTGTCGGCCAGTCGAGACCCACCTCGAGCGCTCCGACGCCCGTCTCCGGCATGGAGAACGGGACGTCGACGTAGTCGCCCGGCAACCACACCACGCCCGTTCGGTGCGTGGTCTCGGCACGCGTCGGCTCCTCGG
>JAHWJU010000039.1 GCA_019348255.1 Actinomycetota bacterium
ACGGAAGCGTTCGTCGTGATCAGCACCTGGTGGCTCTTTGTTCCAGCGGGCACGGTGAGGGAAGCCCCGAAGGTGGGGGCCAACTGTTGACCACCTGGCGAATTGGGAGTCCCACTCGAGGAAATGGTGGCGTCCATGGCGGACACGCTGTTGGCCGTCTGCTTCGCAGTCGTCACCGCACCGGCGGCAAGCTCGTCGGTACTGATCTGGCCAGAACCGATGTGCAGCGCGGTGATCGAATTGGGCTCCAACTTCGCAGCAGTGATGCCCGCGCCGGCTACGAGCGGATTCGTCGAGGCATCAGCAAGACGGTCGCCGTGGATCGTGCCGGGCTCGATGTGGTTGTTGACCACGCCGCTGGGCGCCGACGATGTCGTGGCCGAATCACTGTCCTTGTCGGAAGCCAGAGCGAGCTTCGAACCCGTGATCGAGTTCTCGGCCAAGACGCTGACATTCAAAGTCCCTGGGCCCGAGATGCTCGCCGCATCGATCGTTCCGGTGATGTTGCCACCGTCAATCGTGGCGTTCGCGAGATCGCCCCTGATCTGGATCGCAGCTAGGTCCCCTGTCACCTTCGACCCGGCGATGGTGGCGGTCGTGATGGCGCCTGTGATCTTCGAGCCGTCAAGGTCGTTGATGTCACCGTTTTCCACGCACTTGACGCAGACGACATCAGCCGCCTTCTTCAACAGGATGTCCGGATCGATGTCCTTCACCTTGTTGAACGACACGGGATCGGTTGCGTCGTTCGGCTTCGAGGAAGCCCCCTCACCCTTCGGCCCGGTGTTCGCCAGCTCCTTCTTGAAGTTGTTCAATGGGCTGTTGTCGCCAGTCGTGGCGGCGTTGAGCTCGTCCTGAGTGGCGACGTCTGTATCGAGCTTGGTCAGGGAGATCGCGCCGTCGGTGATGGCCCGGTTCGTCACCGCGCCGTCAGCTAGAGCCCTCGCAGACACGGCACGCACCTGCAACAGCATGGCGTTGTCCTTGTCGTTGCCAACAAGGTTGGCGGCCGTAATGGTGAGGGGGGCAATCTTGGCACCCGTGACCGCCTCGTCGCGGATGACGTTGGTGTTGACTGCTTCACTGCCGACCGTCGAGGCCAACTTGTCATTGGTGACAGCCCCACTGCGGATCACGTTCGTGTTCACGGCTTCGGTGCCGGCGGTGGAACGCAGCTCCACGTTCGTAATGGCGCCTGCTTGAACGGCGGCGGTGTCGACACTGTTGTTGGCGAGCTCGAACGAGGTGATGGCGTTCTCTTCAAGATCCTCGGACTTGATCGTCCGGTTCAAGATCTTGGCGGTGGTGACTGCGTTGCCGGCCAATTCGTCGTTGTCGACGGAGCCAGTGCCGAGATCATTGGCAGTAAGGCTGTTGTCCTTGATGTTCGCACCTGTGAGTGCGAGCGCATCGGTGGTCGTGACGTCGGCGGTCGTGAGGCTGCCGTCCTTGACGTTGGCTCCGGTGAGCGCCAGGGCGTCGTCGGTGGTTACGTCTGCGCCACGGATGGTGCCGTTGAGGATCTCGTTGGTGGTGACCGAACCGATCGCCAGGTCCTGGGCGAGGATCGTCCGGTCGAGCAGCTTGTCGGTGGTGACGGCGTCGCCCACGATCTCGTTGTTGTTGATCTTGATGATCGGGGCTGCGACCTGGTTGGGGTTGGCGAGCTCGCCCCGGAGGGTGTTGATGGCGCCGGCCCGGTCGGCGATCTCGGCGTTGAGCTTGAGCTGCAGGACGTCGTCGCCGGCGCCCCGATCGGCGATCTCCTTGTTGAGCCGGCCGAGCAGGTCGGCGTCGCCGGCGGTGAACTTCTTGGTGATGTCGTCGACCGCGGCGTTGCGGGCGGCGGCTTCGGCGACGAGGCCGTTCTGGGCGGCTGCGGTGATGGCTGCGTCGTTCTTGGCAGTGGCGGCCGCCGCCTCGCCCAGAGCGGCCTTGGTCTCGGCCGTGGCCGCCTTGGATGCCGCCTCAGCAGCCTTGCGGGCGTTGATCTCGTTCGTGAGCTCGTTGAGGTTGGGGACCTCGAAGGCCAGCTTGGACAGGGTGACGGAGCCGGGAGCCAGCTTCGCGGTGGTGACGGAATCGTTGGCGACCTCGTTCACCTCGATGCAGGCCTTCTTGCACGCCACGTCTGTGGCAGGAGCCGGGGGTGCCGCGGGCTTCTTGCTCTCGGTCTTCGAGACCGTCTCGGCCGACGGCAGGTTCTTCACCGTGGCGCTGCTCGCCGGGTCCGAGGACACCGCCCGGGCCACGAACACCGCCCCCAGCACGAGCACCATCAGCCCGAGAATCCACTTGCCCGCCGAACTCACCGTCTATCCCGCCTTCCACCACCGAAGTGCACGCAGGGCACGCCGCCTGCGCGCTGCGCCTCCAACAGTACGACCAGTTCCGCCTCCGTGCAAGCAGTCTCACCACTGTACGGGCTTCAGCTGCTACTTGCCGTCGCCCTTCTGCCGGCGGATCTCCTCGAGGATGGGTGAATCCTTGTCCAGGTTCTCCACCAGCACCACCTCCTCTTTGCGAATCAGCATGCTGTTCTCCGGAGCGTGGATCTCCCGGTTGACCGGCAGCAGGGCTCGCACCGGCTCGGCATCGGGCCTGTCTCTGGTCTCACGGAGGAAGAAGGCGTCGGCGAGACGGTAGAACTCGCTGCTGGCCGAGCTGAGGCGCCCGAAGTAGACCTTGTCGTTGGTGAGGATCACGGCCTGGTAGCGGGCCGTGTCGATGGCTCCTCCGAAGGGGTCCACCTCGTCGGCCCCACCGTCGAGGAGGCGGCCTCCGACAACGCCCAGCAGCAGGCCCAGGACCAGTGCAGCCAGCACCGGCGCCAGGAGACCGCTTCGGCGCGGCTCCCGATGGGCCGGTGGAACATCGGCCCGAGGCCTGGGTGTGGCCTCCGCGGCGGGCCGCGGCGCCGGCGCCATAGGGTCCTGTCGGCCGGAGGTGGTCACTAACTCGCTATCTCCCGTTCGGGCTCGGCCATCCGCGACCGCAGCTGAATGACAGCCTTCGTGTGGATCTGGCAGACGCGGCTCTCGGTCACGCCCAGCACCTCACCGATCTCGGCCAGCGTCAGCCCCTCGTAGTAGTAGAGCATCAGGACCAGCTTCTCCCGGTCGCCCAGGCGCCCGATGGCGGTGGCCAGGATCTGCTTCATCTCCTCGACCTCGTAGGCGGCCACCGGCCCTTCGCCCTTGTCGGGAATGGTGTCGCCGAGAGTTTGAGAATCGCCCCGCTCGCCGCCGGACAACATCTCGTCCAGGGCCACGAGCCCGACGAAGGACACCTGGTTGAAGATGGTTTGCAGCTCGGTCTCGGAGATGCCCATCTGCGAGGCGATCTCGGCGTCGGTCGGCGTTCGCAGCAGTTTGGCCTCCAACGTCGAGTACGCCTTCTCCACCGCCCTCGCCTTCGCCCGAACGGACCGGGGCACCCAGTCGATGGAACGCAGCTCGTCGATGATGGCCCCTTTGACCCGGGCGATGGCGTAGGTCTCGAACTTGATCTGGCGGCCGGGGTCGAACTTGTCGATGGCGTCGATGAGCCCGAAGATCCCGTAGCTCACCAGGTCGGCCTGCTCGATGTTCTGGGGAAGGCCGACCGACACCCGGCCTGCCACGTACTTCACGAGCGGGGAGTAGTGCACGATCAGCCGGTCGCGGGCATCACGCGACGCTGTGGCCTTGTACTCGTCCCACAGCTGGTTGATTGCGCCGGTGTCGTCGTGGTCCACGGGATCCCTTCGGCCTCCCCGCAGCCGCGGGGCACCCGCCCGGGTGGGAGTCTAGCCGCCGCCCCGGTCACGGCCGCTCCCCCACCGGGACCCCCTTACCACCAGCTGCTCCGGCGGGAAACGATCGGTGCTGCTTCCGCCGCCGAACAGCCGCTCCAACCACCTTCCTCCCCGGAGGGCGCCGGCCTCGACCTCTACCTGAACCTCAGGTTGACAGGGCGTCCTCGTCGCTCCCGTCAGTTGGGCGGGATGTTCTGGTTCAGCCTGAAGAGGTTCGCCGGATCGTAGGTTGTCTTTATCCCCCGGAGGCGGGCGAACTTCGCCTCGCCGTAGGCGGACCGAACGCGCGCCTCGCTCTCCTGGCCGAGGAAGTTCACGTACGCGCCACCGGCCGAGGCGGGCCGCAGGTCCTCCCACAGCGACCGCGCCCACGAAACGTGCTCCGAGCGGCTCTCGGGCGTACGCCAGATGGCGAGGATGTTGACGATGAAGGGGGCGTCTCGGTGGGCGAAGGCCGTCTCGTCCTCGGCGACGGATGCGATGGCACCACCGAGCGCCGCGACGAACAGCTGCGACAGGGATGCGGGCATCCGATGGGCTCCCTCCACCAGTGCATCGATCGCATCGTCGGTCAGCGCCCGCAGGTACTCGGCGCGGGCGTGGTTCTGGAGCCCGGCCGGGGAGCCGTCGTCCAGCATCTGCTGGAGGCGCGGGTACGGCATCTCCCCGATGTCGTCGAACAGTGGGCTAGCGAAGGAACGCAACGGCGCCAGCACTCGTTCCGCGGCGGAAACCGGCCCCGCGTAGCAGGCGCCGAGGGCGACAACCGGTGCGTCGCCGAGCCCGCCGGGTGCGGACGGCGTCGCTACCGGCGTCCAGAACCCGACGAAGGGCGCGACATCGTGGGGGGCGGTTGCCGTGTAGTCGCGGAAGAGCTCGAGGACGGCTCGGGCCCGTGACAGGGGATGGAGCACGACGCCGGCCACGACGCGATCGACAGGGTGCAGTTGCAACTCGAGGCGGGTGACGACGCCGAAATTCCCTCCGCCGCCCCGCAGTCCCCAAAACAGTTCTTCGTGCTCGCCCGGGCGCGCCGTCAATCGCCGGCTTCCCGCCGATACCACCTCGGCGCCCAAGAGGTTGTCGCAGGTCAACCCGTGCTTGCGCATCAGCCAGCCGATGCCGCCTCCCAGCGCGAGGCCGCCGACGCCGGTGGTCGATACCTGACCCCCCGTCGTCGCCAGACCGTACCGGTGAGCGGTCGCGTCGAAGTGGCCCCATGTCGCTCCCCCTCCCACCCATGCCGTGCGGCGGAGAGGGTCGACCTCGACGGTCGACATTGGGGAAAGGTCGATGACGATCCCGTCGTCGCAGGTGCCGAACCCGGCGACGTTGTGCCCGCCGCCTCGGACGGCGAGGGGGACGTCGAGCTCGGCAGCCAGCTCTACGAGTCGAGCGACGTCGTCCGGGCCCTGGCACCGTCCGATGAGCGACGGGTAGCGATCGATGGAGGCATTCCACACCCGCCGAAGGGCGTCGTACTGGCGATCGCCCGGCTCAATGAGCTCCCCGGAGAAGCGGGGTCGCAGGCGGCCGACGACCACCGGGTCGAACCGCGCCCCCCGACGGAGCTCCGTCGGGTCGGCGAAGGCCACTAGAGCTTCACCGACCGATCGAGGAACTGGTTGGTCACGATGTCGTCGGGCTGGAGGTCGCGCTTCACGCTGTCGACTCCCTGCTTGTCGTAGATGCCCTTCAGGATCTCGATCATGCGTCGCACGCGGTCGAGGTCGAAACCTCCCAGGAAACCCTCCGGCGAGTTGGTGACGATCTCCAGCTGACGCAGCTCGGTCACCGCGTCATCCGTCGCCGGCACGCTGAGCGTCCACGAACTGTTGAGGTCCTCCACCATCTTGACGAGGGCCTCGTTGACGGGGCGCGGGTCGGCCATGTAGTCCACCTGCGCCTGCTGCATCAGGGGGACCAGCAGCTTCAAGCAGTCCCCCTTGTCGCGGACCGTGTCGGCCCGAACGGCGATGTTCTGCGGGTAGGTCTCGTACCCGGAGCGGTGGACGAGCAGAAAGTCGACCGGCTTGTTCCATGCCTTGATGTCGTGCTCGTACTTGTAGGGCTCGTTCGTCGCATAGCCCTGCTGCACGACGTCGCCCTCGGCAACGAAGCGCGACGGTGAGCCGTCGTACGAGCTGTCGAGCTGCTCCTTGCGGAGCAGCCCCTTGCCGACGAGGTAGTCGACGAACGTCGACCCTTCGAAGTGCAGCACCTTCGCACGGGACGCTCCGATGTCGTCGAAGGAGTCGAACGAGAACTTCTCAGGGTTCCACATCAAGATCTGCGGGCTCTTGTCGAGAGGCGCGAGCACGGCGACGGTCGGCAGCTTGGCCGACAACTTCACGGCCTCATCGGTGTTGACGTAGCCCATGAAGATGTCGCGGTCCTGGTACATCAGCGCGCTGACGGGAGCGCTGCCGATGTACGGCCCACCGGCCCGGATCTCGAGCTCGACGCCGGAGTCGCCGATCTGGCCGCTGTACCGGCCCTTGTTGGTGTCGACCTTGCCGCCGGGGCCGATGAGCTGATAAGCGCCACCGTGCTCCGGCTGGGGGAACCAGTCCGTCTGCAGTACGACCCTGCGACCGCACGCGCCAGCCAGATCCGACTGTGCCCCGGAATCGCGATCGGTCCCCTCGCCGGCGCCCTCGCCCCTGCCACCCGGGCTGCTGCCGCAACCCGCCGCCAGCATCAGAAGCGCTGCGAACGCGCCCGGCACCGTCCACCGCCTCTTCGACCTCATCGTTCCCCCGTCTCGCTCCGTCGTCGTTGCCTCATCCTGCTCCACGCCCACCGGCGCTTTGGTGCCACCCGCCCACCACGACGCGGGCGAGGAGGCCGAAGCCCCAGAACACGACGAGCCCGAGCAGGGACGACAGCACGATGGCGGTGAGGAGCTGCTCGGACTGCAGACGGGCTCGGTAGAGGTCGATCAGCCGACCGATCCCGGGCTCGCCCTGTCGGAAGAAGAAGTCGCCGACGATCGCGCCGACGACCGAGAGGCCTGCGGACGTCCGCAAAGCCGTGAAGACGGAGGGCAGGGCGGCGGGCAGCTCGAGCTTGCGGAGACGGGTGAGCGGCCCGGCCCCGTGCAACACGAAGAGTTGCCGCAGCTCGGGGTCGACCGACTGGATGCCGAAGAGCGTGTTCGTGATCATCGGGAAGACGGCGATGAGCACACAGACCAAGACGCGGCTACGGAACTCGAAGCCGAACCAGAAACCGATGAGCGGGACTAGGGCGAGGATGGGGATCGTCTGGAGCGCGACCGCATAGGGGTACAGCGAGCGCTCTATCCACCGGCGCTGACTCATCAGCACAGCGAGCGCGACGCCGGAGCCACCGGCGAGGCCGAGGCCCACCAGCGCCACCCGGGTGGTCGACCACAGACCGTCGAGGACTTCTCGGAGGTTCTCGCCGTCGAGGATCCCGACGCGGACCACGTCGGTTGGCGGCGGCAGCAGGAACCGCTTGTCGGCGTCGAGCACGACGTGGCTCAGGAGGAGCCACAGGCCGATGAAGGCGGCGAAGACGACGGTCGGCGGGCCCGACAGACGCACGGCTCGGCCCACTGTCCTGGCGGTGCTGCTCACGGGGTCCCCGTGCGGAGCGCGTGAGCGACCTCCTGTACCACAGCGACGAAGGCTGGATCGAAGCGCAGCTCGGCTGAGCGAGGGTAGGGGAAGGGCACCTGGACACGACCCACGAGCGTGCCCGGTCGTGACGACATGACGAGGACCGTTCCGGCGAGGTACACGGCCTCGGTGACGGCGTGGGTGATGAAGAGTGCACCGAACCGCTCCCGTACGAAGATGTCGAGGAGCTGATCGTTGAGGCGCTCGCGAGTGATCTCGTCGAGGGCGGCGAAGGGCTCGTCGAAGAGGAACAGCTCCGGATGAGTGGCCAGCGAACGTGCCAGGGAGACGCGCATGCGCATGCCTCCGGACAAGGCCCGCGGCCTGTAGCGCTCGAAGCCACCCAGGCCGACGAGCTCGATCATCTCCGCGGCCCGCCGCGTCCGCTCGCCCCGGGCCATCCCCCGCAGCTCGCACAACAGCTCGACGTTGCGCCGGACGCTTCGCCACGGCAGCAGCGTCGGGTCCTGGAAGACGAAGCCGATCTCGGGGGCGTCGCGCTCGACACGGCCCTCGCTGGGAGCCATGAGGCCGGACGCGACTCGGAGCAGGGTCGATTTGCCGCAACCCGAGGGCCCGACGATGCTCACGATCTCCCCAGCAGCGACCGTGAGCGAGACGTCGGACACGGCAACGGTCCCGTCGTCGTACGTCTTGCCCACACCGGCGAACCGCAGAACGGGCCCGCTCCGGGGGGCGCTGGTGGATGACCGCGGCGCCTCTGCCACGACAGCTGCGCTCGTCACGCCGCCGTCCACGCCATCTCCTCGTCGTCCTGCTCGAGCGCGAAGCTAACGGCCTTCTCGACCGTCATCGCACGGCCTTCGGTCCACGCGGCCGCGAAGTCAGCGGGAGCCAAGGCGGCACGGATGCGACCAACAAAAACCTCGCGCTCTTCGGCACGGCACAGCAGGACGGGGGCGCCGATCGCCTCACGGAGCCGGTCGGCACTGCCCAAGAGCCGGGCCGCCCGCGCCGCTTCACCACGCTCCACCGCGGCGCGGGCCAATGCCTCGATCGACTCCGCTATGCCCGCCTTCTCCCCGATGTCCCGGCGCAACCGGAGCGCCTGGAGCTGGAGACGCCGTGCAACATCGACGTCGCCGCGCCGGTTGGCCAGATCCCCGAGGGTCCCCAAGCAGCGAGCGACGCGCCACATGTCTCGCATCTCAGTCGCCATGGAGAGGCTCTTCTCCAGCATCCGCCGCGCACTGTCGTGGTCACCCATCAGCATGGCCGTCTCGCCCTGGTCCCCGAGTGAGGCGAACGTCCCCCAGGTGTCACCGACCTGACGGAACAAGTCGTAGCTCCGACGCCACAGGTCTCGTGCCTCGCCGACATCGCCTCGCTGCATGGCGAGGAGTCCCATCTGCTGGAGCGAATTCGCAACAACCCTGTGGTCGCCGATCTCGAGACCGAGCGCGAGTGCGTGCTCGAGGAGCGCGGTCGCCTTGGGGAACTCCCCCTGCAGGCCCAGGGTGGCGCCCAGGCGCACCAGGCAGAACCCCGCGCCGACCCCGTTGCCCTGCTCGGAGAACAGTGCGAGGCCGCCGGCAAGGAACCGTCGTGCCGCGGCGAGGTCACCCTGATCCCACGCCAAGGCGCCGGCGGCGTGGAGTGCCCGGGCCCGGACACCGACCGACGCCCGATCGTGCGCCAAGCCGCGCTCGAGCCAGGCGCGACCCTCGCCGAGATAGCCGCGGATCCACCAGAAGCGCCAGAGGGCCGAGGCCATCTTCTGCACGGCTTCGAGCTCGCCCGCCTGCACGCTGTCCTCCAACGCCTGGCGCAGGTTGTCGTGCTCGGATTCCAGTCGTTCCATCCACCGCCCCTGCTCGGGCCCGTACAGCTCGCGCTCGACGCGCTCGCAGAACCCGAGGTACCAGCCTCTGAACGCGACGGTGATTCCGTCGTGCTCTCCCGCCTCGCAAAGCCGCTCGGTGCCGTACTCACGCACCGTCTCGAGCATGCCGAGCACGGCTCCTTCGCCCGTGGGATCGGCCGTCAGCAGCGATTTGTCGGCGAGCTGACGGAGAATGGCGAGGACATCGTTCTTCTCCACCCCGCCACCGGTGCAGAGGTCCTCGGCTGCCTCGATCGAGAACCTGCCACGAAACACCGAGCAGCGCCGGAAAACGGTCCGCTCTTCATCGGTGAGCAGATCGTGGCTCCAGTCGACGAGCGCCCGCAGCGTGCGGTGATGGGGCAAGGAGCTCGCGCTGCCGACACTCAGCATGCAGAACCGCTGCGCCAGGCGTGCGGAGATGTGCGCGGGCGAAAGGGTCTTCACCCACGCGGCGGCCAGCTCGATGGCGAGCGGGATCCCGTCGAGACGCCGCACGATCTCGACCACGGGCGCGGCGTTGTCGAACGACAGCCGAAACGAGGCGTCGGCGAGCGCGGCGCGGTCCACGAACAGCTCGACCGACGGGAAGGCGATGAGCGCATCCGGTTCTGACGTCGCGAGAGCGGGCAGATCCAAGGGAAGGACGGGACAGACGTGCTCGCCGCTCACTCCCAGTGGCTGCCGGCTGCTGGCCAGGAGCCGTACGCCGGGGCAGGTGGTGGCAACCACGTGGGCGAAAGCGCCGGCGGCCTCGGCCACGTGCTCGCAGTTGTCGAGGACGAGAAGCAGCCGACGCGGCCGCAGGTGGTCGAGAAGCGTGTCGAGCACGCTTCTTCCCGGCTCGTGGCGGACCGTGAGCGCTGCTGCCACCTGTTGGGCCACGGCGCCCACATCCGACCGTACGGGCAGCGGCGCCAGCTCGACCAACCACACACCATCGGGATGATCGTCGAGGAAACCACCCGCGACCTCGAGCGACAGTCGTGTCTTGCCGGAACCACCCGGACCGGTCAGCGTCACGAGACGGTCGCGACGCAGGCGATCGCGCAGTTCGTAGACCTCGCGGTCGCGCCCCACGAAGCGGGTGAGCTGAAACGGGAGGTTGTGGCGGCGACCGTCGAGCGAGCGAAGCGGCGGGAACTCCGCCGGTAGGCGGGGATGGCAGAGCTGGAAGACCTGCTCAGGCCGATCGAGGTCCTTCAACCGGTGCCTGCCCACGTCGCGGAGGTGCGTGCCGATGGGGAGAGCGACCGCCGCACGCGACGTCGCCTCCGACAGCACCGTCTGACCACCATGCGCCGCGGCGCGTAGGCGAGCAGCCCTGTTGACGGCCCGCCCGTAGTAGTCGCCGTCGCGCGGCTCCACCTCACCGGTGTGGAGAGCCACGCGGACCCGCAGGGGCACCTCGGGCGGCCACTGCTCTTCGTGCAGGGCGAGCTGGAGCTCCAGGGCCGCGTTCAATGCCGTGGCAGCTGCGTTGAACACCGAGAACGTGCTGTCGCCCTCGCCCTTGGTCTTCACCACGGTGCCGCCGTTGGCGGCGACCACGGCGACGATGATGTCATCGAGGCGCCGGAGGGCGGCGGACATCTCTCGTCGGTATAGCTCCCACAATCGGGTCGAGCCCTCCACATCGGTCAGCATGAGGGTCAGGACTTCAACGGGGTCCTCGCCGGCACCCCGCGATTGCTCCCCTGAGGGCGCGTCGACGGCAGGCGCAAGACGGGAGCCACAGGAGCCGCAGAACGCGAGCGCGGCGACGCGAGTCGCACACGCCTGACACTCGACCGTCCCGACCCCCACCACTAGTGAGGGAAGCGTATACGTCGGAGGCGGCCGGCTCGTGCGTCGGCAGATCCGAGACCGGCGGCCACTCCCGGCAACCCGATGCCTCAGGACCAGAGGCCCGAAACCCGCTGGGGCGGCCGGATCCATGCTGCGAACAGCAGGACGGCGGCCAGCGCGTAGATGAGCGAGCAAGGACCCCACATCACCACGCCGGCCAGTTGCTGGTCCTCGATTGCGGTCAAGCCCGAGCCGGGAAGCGCCCCGGCGCGCGCGTACGACGGGTACCAGGGAGTCGTGGCGAGGGTCATGAGCACCCCGAGGGCGGTGCCCTGGAGGGCAGCGGCGAAGGTGACGAGCACGCCCCCTCCGTACAGAGCCCGGTGACGCGAGCCCACGACCACCGACCAGAACAGAAGTGCGGTGGCGAGGAGGGTCAAGTGCTCGATGACGTGCAGCGGCTCGGACCTCAGAGCCGCCTCGTAGGGGCCGGGGACGTGCCAGATCCAAAGAGCCGCGGTGTGGGCCACCAGTGCCAGGCCGCTCCAGGCCCCGTAGTGGCGGATGTGGCTCTGCGACAGCCGCGGGAGCGCCGACGTCAACCGCTGACGCGCTCGTGGGGGAAGCCCGGCCACCAGGATGGACATGGGGCGGCCCATCACCAGCAGCGGCGCGGCCACGGCCACGATGGCGACGTGTTGGACCATGTGAGCCCACAGTCGCTCGCCGGCGAGGTGCGCGAACGGCGTGGCCAGCACCGACAACAAGACCACCAGGCCGGCAAACAAGCACGCCACACGGCCCTGGGAGGCGACGGGGTCAGGCACAGGGGCTGATGAACCAGGCGTAGCTGCCCTCGAGGAGGATGAGGGCGAGGTTGACGGCGCCGGTCATCAGACCGAACACGCCGAGGAAACGGATGCGGCCCGCCGGAGTGCCCGCCGCCTCGTCGTCGTCTGCGCCCCGGATGATTCCCGCGCACAGCCACATGGCCACGACGGTGGCCAGAGCCGTGACCAGCGTCAGGACGTCCATCAACCACCTCGAACCGCCTTCGTTGCAGCTCCACCGGACCAGGGAGGCGAGCAGGAGGAGGTGGGCGGCCCACGCGGCGATGCCGGTCAGCACGGCGACCCACAGCAGAAGGCCGCCGGGGCGGATGGCGGGGCTGAGCCGGCTGAGCTCCTTGACCCTCATGACACGTGCACGGAGAGGTACAGGGTCGAGAACACGAAGATCCACACCACGTCGACGAAGTGCCAGTACATCCCTATGACGGCAACGGTCTCGTGGCGCTCGGCGCTGAACCTCCCCAGCCACGCCTTGATCTGGAGCATCCCGATCATGAGCAGGCCGCCTGCCACGTGGGCGCCGTGCAGCCCGGTGATGGCGTAGAACAGCGAGCCGTAGGCGTTGTCGCGGATGCCGAACTCCAGCTCGTGGTACTCATAGACCAGGAACCCGAGGAAGCTGGCACCCATGATGGACACCAGGGCCAGGCCCAGGCGCAGGCGGGCCTGATTGCCTTTCTTGATTCCGTGCTCGGCGAAGAACATGGGACCGCTGCTGCCCAGCAGGATGGCCGTGAAGAACCAGATCAAGCCGAGCTCGGGTGGCTCGATGTGGCCGAGGGGCCACTCCTTGGACGCCGCCCTCACGAACACGTAGGACGACAACAGGGTGGCGAAGATCATGGCCTCGGTGGCGATCAGCACCGCCATCCCCCACCAGGCGATGCTGCGTCCCTTCGCCTCCCTGGAACGGCTGGGTTCGGTGACGGCTTCGGCCGCGGCCAGCGTCACTTGAGGTCGGCCTCGGTGCGCCAACCCCAGGTGACGAGACCGGCGGCGGCCAATACCAGCCCCACTATGCCGACGAGCGTCGCCTCCACCAGCAGGCCGACGAAGATCACGGCCAGGCCGAGGGCCAGCACGAACGGGACGTAGGTCTCGCCTGGGATCGTCATGGTCTCCTCGGGATCGGCGTCCAGCCCGGTCGTCACCGGGGTCTCCCGCCGGACGGCGCCCTCTGGTCCATAGGCCCGGGTGGCGGAGTCGTCCCCCGACTCCGCGTCCCTCACCGGCTCGTCTTCCCACAGCGGGTGGCGCCCGGAGACGATCGGGATCGCTTCGAAGTTGTAGTGCGGCGGCGGCGAGGAGGCCGTGGCCCATTCGAGGCTGTCGGCTCGCCACGGGTTGGGGCCCGCCGGCTTCCCGCCCGTCCGGCTACGGACGACGGCGACGACGGTGAGCAACGTTCCCAGCCCGAACATGGCGCTTCCCACCGTGATGATGACGTTGAGGGCCTCCCAGCCCAGTCCCCCCGGATAGGTGTACATGCGCCGGGGCATCCCCAGGAACCCGAGGATGTGCATGGGGAAGAAGGCCAGGTTGAAGCCGACGAACATCGTCCAGAAGCTCCATCTGCCCATGCGCTCGTCGAGCATTCGCCCCGTCATCTTCGGCAGCCAGAAGTACAGCGCCCCGAAGATGGGGAACACCACGGCGCCGTTGAGCACGTAGTGGAAGTGGGCGACGACGAAGTAGCTGTCGTGCACCTGCCAGTCGAAGGGAAGGACGGCCACCATCACGCCCGTAATGCCCCCGAGCAGGAAGATCAGCATGAACCCGAGGGCGAACAGCATCGGCGTGGTCCACTCGACCCGGCCCCGCCACATCGTCGCGATCCAGCAGAAGAAGAGCACGCCGCTCGGTATGGCGATGATGAGGCTGGCCGCCGAGAAGAACGACATGGCGAGAGCCGGCAGCCCGGTGGCGAACATGTGGTGCACCCAGACGCCGAAGCTTATGAACCCGATGGCGATCAGCGACGCGGCCGCCCACGTGTAGCCGGCCAGCGGCCGGCGGGCGAAGACGGGGATGATCATCGAGATCATCCCGGTGGCAGGGACGAACAGGATGTACACCTCCGGGTGGCCCCAGAACCAGAACAGGTGCTGGTACAGCAGCGGGCTGCCGCCCTGTTCGGCGTTGTAGAACGCAGTGCCGAAGAGCCGGTCGGCCTCGAGCAGGAGGGAGGCCACGGTCACGGCGGGCACCGCGAAGATCACCATGAACGCCATCGACAGGATCGACCACACGAACATGGGCAGGCGGTCGACCGTCATGCCCGGAGCTCGCATCTTGAAGGTGGTGACGATGAAGTTGACGGCGCCGACGGTGGTGGAGATGCCGGCGAAGGCGACGCCCAGGCCCCAGAAGTCCATGTTGATGCCGGGTGAGTACGCCTTCTCGGTGAGGGGCACGTAGGCGAACCAACCGCCGTCTGGCTGCTTGCCGATCAGCAGGCTCGAGATCATGAAGATGCCCGACAGCAGGAACACCCAGTAGCTGAAGGCGTTCAGCCGCGGGAACGCCATGTCCCTGGTGCCCAGCTGCAGCGGCAGGATGTAGTTGCCGAACCCGGCCAGCACCGGCGTGTTGAACAGAAAGATCATCATCGTGCCGTGCATGGTGAACAGCTGGTTGTAGACCTCGGGACTCACCACGTCGGCCTCCGCGGTGGTGAGCTGGGCCCGCATCACCAATGCCTGGAGGCCGGCCACGAAGAAAAAGACGAAGGCGGTGTAGATGTAGCGCATGCCGATGCGCTTGTGGTCGACGGTGGAGAAGAACCCGGCCAGGCCGGGCGCATCCCGCCAGATGGTCTCGACCGCCTCCTCGCCGGCCTCAGGTCGTTCCTCGAGCAGGGTCACCGGCTATTCCAGGCTTTCCAGGTAGGCCACGAGAGCGTCGAGCTCCTCGGGGGGGAGGTAGGTGGGCGGCATGAGGTTGCCCGGCTTGGACTCGTGGGGGTTGCGGATCCACTCGGCCAGGTTGACGCGGTTGTTCTCCATCGAGACGGCGCCGATGGTGGTTCGGCTGCCGAAGTCGGACAGGTCGGGGGCGGAGGTGCCGGTCGCGGCGGTGCCCCGCACGCTGTGGCAGGCCCCGCAGGTCGAGCGGTTGAAGACCACCTGCCCCAGCGCGGCCTCCTCGCTGGCCGGCCCTCCCGGCGGCCGCTGGCGGCGGGTGATCCAGCGGGTGAAGTCGGCCGGCGAGTCGGCGATCACCAGGTACTGCATCTTCGCGTGTTGCAGCCCGCAGAACTCGGCGCAGAACCCGCGGTAGGTACCCGGCTTGTCGGCCTGCAAGCGGATCACGTTGCGCTGCCCTGGGACCTGGTCCACCTTGCCCGCCAGCTCCGGCACCCAGAAGCTGTGGATGACGTCGGCCGACCGCAGCCCCATCTCCACCGGCCGCCCCGCGGGGATGTGGATCTCGTTCGCGGTGACCACCCCGTGGTCCGGATAGCGCACGTCCCACCACCAGCGGTACCCGGTCACCTCGATGCGAAGGGCGCCGGGCTCGGCGCGGCGCAGGTCGTTGGTGCTGTCCACCGTCACCACGGCCAGCACCCCGAGGATCAGCGCGGGGGCGATCACGCCGCCCACCCAGATGAAGCTGGAGTCGGTGATGCGCGAGGGGCGGGCCTCGCCCTCGGGGGCCCGGCGGCCCCGCATGGCCGCGGCAATGATCAGCCCGGCGACCACGACGTAGACGGCGGTGGCCATGGCGAACATCAGCCACCACACGTCGGCTATGCGCTCGGCTTGGGGGCCCTGGGGGTTCAGCGCCGACGGCGGGTCACCTCCGCAGCCCACCGTCACCAAGGCGACGGCGGCGGCGGCCAGGGCCGCCGTTCGGTGGCGCCGGCCCGCCGTCACTTGCCGATGTTCCAGTAGGTCGGGCCCACCGGCTCCTCGAAATCGCCGCTGGCCCGGAGCAGACCGTCCGGCCCGATCTCGAGCGGAAGCTGGGGCAGAGCACGCGCCGCGGGGCCGAAGACGGGCTCCGCCTCCTTCAAGACGTCGAAGGCGGACTGGTGGCACGGGCACAGGAGCTGGTGGGTCTCGGCTTGGTAGAGGCCTACGGGGCAGCCCGCGTGCGTGCAGATCTTGGAGAAAGCGAGGAGGCCCTCCGGTGACCACGCCTCCCTGCCGGGTCGGGGCTTGGCCTGACCCTCTTCGACCCTCACCAGAACGGTCTGGGCGTCGGCTGCGTCGGTGTGGCCTTCGGGGAACACGGTGAGCAGGGCTCCCACGGGGACATCGTCGGCGTGGACCGCCTTGCCGTTGTGGTCGACGACCTTGATGCCCTTCCTCCACGGTGTTCGCTCCAGCTGCTTGCCAGGACCGGGCCCGAGGGAACGAATGGGAAAGCTGAAGGCGGCGGCCAGGGCAACCGCCCCCAGGCCGAGCGACCGGGTGAGCAGCTTGCGCCGCCCGAACGGGGCAGACCGCTCGATGTCATCGACGATGCCCTCCTGGGCCTCCTCGTCACCACCCAGCGGGGACCGCTCCTGCTCCACCTCTCCGCCGGGCAGCAGGTGGTGAGCGAACGACACGAACCCGTAGCCGAGGCCGGCCAGGGCCATGGCCAGGAGCGCACCTTCCCACTGGGGGTGGCCGCCCCGCCAGTACACGACGGCGAGGATGGTGGCGGCGAGGGCGGTGAGGAGGAAGGCGCCGGCGATACGAAGTTCCGCCCGTCGCTCGCGCTCGACCTGGGCCGCCTGCTGCGGCTCACCGGGAGGGGCGTCGGAGGGGGCCGGCGTTTGCTGTTCGCTCATTCCCTCGTTCCGATCCACCGGCACACCATCACCACGGCGCCGAGCCCGAACAGCCAGGCCACCGCCCCTTCGGTCAGGGGGCCGAAGTGCCACAGGCCGACCCCGCCGCGGTCCTCGGGGTGGCGCAGGTACAGCACGTAGGCGGCAATGGAGTTGACCTCGTCGTCACTCAGGACGAAAACCGGCATGTTGAGGGGGCCGCTGTGAATCGCCTCGGCGATCTGCACGGGTGTCGAATCCTTGAGGGGCGGTGACTCGATGTCCCCCAGCAAGGCGCCGCCCTCTCCCGCCCACTGGTGACATGCCGCGCACTGCGCCAGGTACAGCTCCGCTCCCTCGGCCACGTCGCCCGCTGCGACGTCGACATGGGGGATGTCGGGCGTCGGGGCGATGAAGGGCCGCATGAAGTCCACGATGGCCGTCCTCTCGGCCCGGGAGTAGCGGGGTTCCCGCCGACGGCGCTCGGCCCCGGGCTCGTCCACCGGCATCCGCCCCGTCGAGAGGGTGTAGTCCACCTCGGCCGGCCCGATGTGGGTCAGGCGCTGCCCGAGCGGAGTCCCCTCTCCCCTCTCGCCGTGGCACACACCGCAGTCCCGCAGGTACAGGAATCTGCCGGACGGGACGGGCTGGCTGCGGGCCGACGCCTCCGCGGAGCTGTGGTGGACGAGCGCCGGTGTGGCCACCACAGCGAGCAGGAGGGGCGCGGCCAGCGCCGCCACCGCTCTGCCCCGGTGCCGAGGCCGACGCCCGGCTACGACGGCCACCAGCCCGAAACGAGGCCACGCCCGTGCGAGGCGCGCACCGCCACGGTAGGGAACGGCACCGCGCTCATCATTCCCCGGCGGAACTGAAGGCGCAAGGGTCGAAAAGGAGAAGGACCTCTGTCAGTTCGTGGTGGCAGCATGGTGCCCGGGCCCGGCGCCCTCTCCGCCCAGCAGCAAACGCTTTGCCTCTTCCTTCTCGTGCTCCAGGCGCTCCGCACCCGCGAGGTCCTTGCAGACGTGGTGGGTGAGCAGTGCCACGCCCAGCGGCAGGACCACCAGCAGGCCCCGTAAGGTCCACACCACCCCGGAGATGCTCAGGTTCAGCTTCTGGGCGATGATGTCCTGGCCGCCGGCGAGCGTGAGTACCAGGTAGAAACTGAGCACCGCGGCGCCGATCGCCGTCCGAACCGGCCGATCCCTGGCCCGGTCGAGCAGATGGTGTTCCTGGCGGTCGCCCGTCACCCTCGCCTCGACGAACGGCCACGCGTAGAGCAGCCCGAAGGTCACGCCGGGGAGCAGGGCGCCGGGGAAGAACGCGTTGGGAAGGGTCATCCCGAACGCCGACGGCTCCCAGGCGGGGAAGAGACGCAAAGCGCCTTCCAGCCACCCCACGTACCAGTCCGGCTGGGCCGCGGTTGTCACGATGTCGGGTCGGAAGGGCCCGTACAACCACACGGGGTTGATCTGGGCCAGCCCGCCCAGGGCAGCCAGAACTGCGCCGACGAAGAAGAACAGCCCGAGGCTCTTGGCGGCGTAGCTGGGCCACAGGTAGGAGCCGACCACGTTGTTCTCTCTTCGGCGGGCCCCGGGGAACTGGGTGTGCTTCTGGCGCCACAGGATGGCCAGGTGGGCCCCGAGCAGCCCCATGATGGAGGCGGGGATCAGCAGGATGTGCATGACGTAGAGGCGGGAGATGATCTCCTCGGCCGGGAACTCACCGCCGAACAGGAGGAACGCCATCCACGGGCCAAGGAACGGGATCGAGAGTATTACCGCGTAGGCGATGTGCAGCCCGGTGCCGGACAGCAGATCGTCCGGGAGCGAGTAGCCGGTGAAGCCGTTGGCCACCACCAGCACGAGCAGGGTGACACCGACGATCCAGTTGATCTCACGGGGGCGGCGGAACGCCCCGGTGAAGAACACCCGGCACAGGTGGACCACCACGGTGGCCGCGAAGAGCAGGGCCGCCCAATGGTGGATCTGACGCATCACCAGGCCGGCGCGGATGTCCCAGCTGAGCTGGACGACCGAGCGGTAGGCGGCGGTCATGTGCACGCCGCGCAGGGGCTCGTAGCTCCCTTCGTAGACGACCTCCTCGGTGCTGGCGTCGAAGAAGAAGGTGAGGAAGACGCCGGTGAGGATGAGGACCACCAGGCAGTACATCGCCACCTCGCCGAGGATGAACGACCAGTGGTCCGGAAACACCTTGTTGAGGGCGCTCCGGCCGAACTTGGTGGTCCCGAGGCGAGCATCCATCCACCGCCCGAGGCGGTGCGGCATCCGGCGCTGCTTCGGCGGCCGCCGCTCGGGCTCGTTGTGCTCGTCTGAAGGGACGGTCACGGCCGGCACGGCGCGGAGGATCTGATCGCGAGATTCTTCTCCATGTTTCCGGCGTAGCCAAGAGGCAACTGCGATCCTTGATGCGATAGCCGAGGTCATCAGCCGTCAGACCCGTCCCGCCGGCACCCGCTCCCACCAACTCCCCCGGCGGCGGACGAGGCCGCTGACCTCGAGCCGCGTGAGGGCGGCCGACCCCTGACCCAGGGGCAGCCCGGTCCGGCGCAGGATCTCCTCGGTGGTGGTGGGCGTCCAGTCGACGGCGGCGAGCACGTCGGCCGCCTCGCCTTCGACCTCGACGGGGGGAACAGCCGTGGGCTGTGCGGCCGGCCCGGGCACGCCCACCCCCTCGAGTGCCAGCGCCACGAGCACGTCCTGGGCGTCGGTGGCCGGCGCCACGCCATCGGCCAGGAGCCGGTTGGTGCCGGCCGAGGAAGGGCTGCGCACCGAGCCGGGCACCGCCATCACGGTGATCCCCCGCTCGCTGGCGGCCCGAACGGTGGAGAGGGACCCGCCCGCGGCATGCGATTCCACCACCACCACGACCCGGGAAAGCGCGGCGATGATGCGGTTGCGCTCGGGGAACCGCCACGCCTCCGGGGGCGCGCCGAGCGGCGCCTCCGACAGGATCAGCCCCGCTTCTGCGACCCGCCGCCACAGCGGGCGGTGCCGGGGCGGGTAGATCACGTCGAGGCCGCTGCCCACCACCGCGACCGGGGGCGCACCGGCTGCGGCCAGGGCTCCCTCGTGGGCGGCACCATCGATGCCGATGGCGAGCCCGGAGACGACGGAGACCCCCGCCGCGCTGAGATCGCGGCCGAGCTCGCGGGCGACGTCGAGGCCGTAGCTCGTGCACCGGCGCGTGCCGACGATGGCGACTGTGGGGCCTTCCAGCGCCTCGGGCTTGCCCTGCCAGAACAGAATCGGCGGCGGCTCCGGGTCGTCGGCCGCGAGCGCGGCAGGGTACCCGCCGTCTCCCACAACCCAGACCCCGACGCCATGGCGACGCAGCGACTCCCATGCCTCCGCCGGCGCCGACGCACCGGCAAGCGACCGCCAGCGGGCGGCCAGCCCGGGGCCGGCAGATCCGAGGCCGGCGGCCACCCCGGGCAGGCCGAGGACGGTCCCCGTGCACACCGCATCCCACACCTGGTCCGGAGCTGCCGCGGAAAGCAGGATCCGCAGGCGCCGCTGCCCGCACCCGGGCAGGGCGGCCAGCGCAACCGCACCGGCAGCGGGGGGCACACGGTGCCGGCTGTCCCGGTTGTCGGTGGTGGTCACGCCACCCCCTCCAGCACCTCGCTGTCGGCTCTCATCTCCAGCGCGGCGCACACGTGTTCCTCGGTGACGTCGGCACTGCCGGTCAGGTCGGCGATGGTTCGGGCCACGCGCTGGATCCGGTGCAGACCTCGGGCGCTGAGCGAGCCGACCCGCAGCTTGTACTCCAGCACCCGGCTCGCTGCCGGAGCCAGTCGCAGGGCAGCCTCCAGGCGGGCGCCGGCGAGCTCCGCGTTGCAGCGAACGCCCCGTGCCACCGCCCGTGCACGGGCTTCGGCCACCCGCGCCGCCACCACCTCGCTGGTTTCACCTCGCGCTCCGCCGAGCAGGTCGGCCACATCGGGTCGCTCCACGTGGAGGCGCAGGTCGAAGCGGTCGAGGAGCGGCCCGGACAAGCGCCGGCCGTACCGGAGCCGGTTGCCGTCGGAGCACCGGCACGAGCCGGGGGCGCCGCCTTCGCCGCAGGGGCATGGGTTCATGGCCGCCACCAGCAGGAACCGCGCCGGAAAGGTGACCGTGGCGCGGGCTCGTGCCACCGTCACCCTGCCCTCCTCCAAGGGCTGGCGCAGGGCGTCGAGACTCGACGGCGCCATCTCCCCCAGCTCGTCGAGGAACAGCACCCCGTTGTGGGCCAGGCTGATCTCTCCCGGCCTCATGCACGCACTGCCCCCA
>JAHWJU010000040.1 GCA_019348255.1 Actinomycetota bacterium
CGAAGTCCCACGCCGGCGTGCCCAGGCCGAGCAGGGCGGGCACGAACCAGACGTCACCGGTGCCCGCCACCGACGCCGCCACCGCTTCCGACTCGGCCGACGATGACAGGAGCCCGAGGTCGTCGCGCAGCCACTCCACGGCGGTCCCCGCCGAGAGCATGACCGCTTCGATGGCCCAGGTCGTCAGTCCGCCCCGCCGCCACGCGATGACGGGGAAGCAACCGCCTCCCCCTCGGACGGCGAAGCGGGGACGCTCCGCCCCGATGCACAGGTCGAGCATCCCACCGGTGCCGAAGGTGATCTTGGCCAGGCCCGGTCGCACGCAGGCCTGGCCCATGAGCGAAGCCTGCTGATCGCCGGCCATTCCGGCGATGGGCGGCGACCCCGGCAGCTTCGAAGCGTGGCCGACCACACCGGCGGAGTCGGCGACCTCGGGCAGCACCCCGGGCGGGATGCGCAGCGCGTCCAGCACCGGCTGGTGCCACCCCGTGCCGTCCTCGGCCAGGAGGCCGGTGACGCCGGCGTTGCCCGGATCGGTCACGTGGAGGGTTCCGCCGGACAGCGTCCACGCCACCCAGGTGTCGACGGTGCCGAAGCAGAGGTCGCGGTCTCGGTTCGGGTCCGCCATGTCGAGCAGGAAGGCGAGCTTGGTGGCCGAGGCGTTGGGCGCCACCCGTATGCCCTGCTGTTGCAGCGCCAGGCACATCCCCACCGTTCGCAGGTCCTGCCACCCCACCCCCGGCCCCACCGGCTCACCCGTCGCGCGGTCCCACACGATGGTCGACGCCCGCTGGTTGGCGATGCCCACTGCGGTGGCCGGTCCCCCGTCCGCCAGGGCCGCGTGCGCCACCTCGAGCACCGCCTCGGCCATGGCGGCGGCGTCGAACTGCACGAAGTTGGGCATGGGCGTCTCGGGCAGCACCTGGCGGTGATGGACATGTGCCACTGCACCGTCCGGCGAGACCATCGCCGCCCGAACCCCGCTGGTGCCGACGTCGACGACGAGGATGCTCATTGGTGCACCATCCGCTGTGCGGGTGGTGCATCAACCTGCGCCTTCCGCTCGTGGCGGCTGCGCCGCCGGGCTGCTCGGGCCCCCCTCGCCTCTCCCTCGCTCACGGCCAGGGGACGTCGCGACCGAACGGCGAGGGCAGGGCCAGCTTGCCGGGGTTGAGGATGCCGTGGGGGTCGAAGGCCCGCTTCAGTGCCACGAGCGAGGGGAAGGCGGGACCGAGGGCTTCAGCCAGGAACCGGCTCCGGTGCAGCCCGATGCCGTGGTGGTGGCTGATCGCCCCGCCGTGGGCCAGCGTGGTGCGGGCCACCGCCTCCCAGGCGGCCGCGTAGTAGGCGTCGGCACCGCCGTCCTCGGGCTGGCCGGCGAAGGTGAAGTACAGGCAGGCACCGTCGGGGTAGGCGTGTGACTGGTGGGCGGACGCCGCCCAGGTCCCGGGAACCGCCTCCAGCGCTGCCACCGCGTCACGGTAGAGCCCAGGCAGGGCCGACCACCGGGCCGCGACCTCGCATGTGTCGACCACGATGTCGCGCTCGATGGCCACAGCCAGGGCGGAGACGTCGTTGCGGTGTTGCACCCATCGCTCGACGACGCCGTCGTCGAGGCGGGTTGCGCCGGCACACTCGCCGGCCACCACGGCCATGGTCGCCTCCACCAGTCCTGCGTCGCCCTCGTCCAGGACGATGAGCGCGCTGCCGCCGTCGAGGCCGAGCGTGCGGGTCGACTCGACGTGGTCGTAGAGGCGCAGGACGGCCGGGGTGGCGCCGCGGCGCAGCACCCGGCGGCAGGCGTCGAGCCCGGTCCCGAAGGCGTCGAACAGCCAGGCCGCACGGCGCTCGGCAGGGGGCGCGGGATGGGCACGGAGACGGGCTCCGGTCACGACCCCGAGGGTGCCTTCACTGCCGACGAAGAGGCCGGTCAGGTCGGGCCCCATGGCCGCTCTCGGTGCCGTCCCGCCCGTGCGGATCAGCGACCCGTCCGCCAGCGCCACCTCGAGGCCGACGACCATGTCCTCGATCTTGCCGTAGCGGGTCGAGTACTGCCCTGCCGACCGGCAGGCGACCCAGCCGCCGACAGTCGACAGGGCCATGGATTGGGGCCAGTGCCCGAGCGTGAGGCGGTGCTGGCCACGCAACTCGTCCTCCAGGCAGTCCCCCCACGTTCCGGGCAGCACATCGACCAGAAGCGACTCGTCGTCGACGGCCACCACGCCTGCCATGCCGGTCATGTCGAGGGAGACCCCGCCGAAGACCGGTACCGCTCCGCCGCACACCCCGCTGCGCCCGGCCATCGCCGTCACCGGGACCTTCGCCTCGTTGGCGACCCGCAGGACGGCGACCACCTCGGCCGCCCTGGCAGGGCGAGCGACGACGGCGGGTAGGGCCGGGACCTCGCCCGAGCGGGCCCACAACAGGGCCAGGGGCCACCAGTCGCGTCCTGCCTCGGCGCGCTCCGGTGGCTGTGTCGTGACCTCGGCACAAACGGAGCCGAGCCGGGTGACGAAGGCCTGGTCCAGGGGTTCCTGCGATCCGAGCCGGGTGCGGACCTGGCTGCCGGGCAGCGGGATCGGGTTCACTGGCGTCCGCCGCTCGGCCACCCGCGGACACTATGCGGGCGGCACTGGCCGCGTCAGCGCCCCCCGCCCCCGCATTCTGGGGATGTACGCAAACCGCGGAGGTGCGTGGATCTCCGCAGAACGCAGAGGGGGCTTGCTAGGGGTGAGGTAGTGCAGCAGGCAGGCCGGCGGCTTCCCGGTCCTGGTCGGCCCGCCGGCTGAAGGTCTCCACCTGGGCGTGCAGCTCCGACTCGTCCCATCCCAGCTCCGGCGCCACCAGCCGGGCGACCTCGCCGGCGGCCGCCACCGTGGCCTCGCGGTCGAGAAGCAGCGCCCGGGTCCGCCGGCTGAGCACGTCTTCCAGTGTCCGGGCCATCTCGTAACGGACCCCGTACAGCGCTTCCGCCTTGAGGTAGGGGAGGCCCGGCACCATCGGTTCGGCCAGCACCGGCTGGGCGGTCACCATGGCGGCCACGGTGCGGGCCTCGGTCCCGTAGCGGTCGGCGAGGTGTTCGAAGAGACCGGCCTCGAGCCCCAACCTCGACGGCCCCTTGGCCTTGAAGCGCTCGAAGCCCTCGCCGCCCCGAAGCGTGAGTGTCGCCGTCGGCGAACGGACGAGCCGGCGCCCGAGCACCCGCCCCACCTCGTCCACCGTGTCCTCGGCCATCTTCCGGTAGGTGGTCAGCTTTCCCCCGGTGATGGTGACCAGGCCGGTGGGGGACACGACCACCTTGTGGCGTCTCGACAGGTCGGCCGTGCGGACGCTGCGTTCGTTGCGGACCAGCGGCCGCAACCCGGCCCACGTACCGACCACGTCGGCCTCCGAGACCTTGTGGGTCACGAACTGGTTCAGCGCGGCGAGGATGTAGGTGACGTCCTCGGGGAAGACCTTCGGGTCGTCCAGGTCCCCGTCGTAGTCGGTGTCGGTCGTCCCCACGTAGACCCGGTCGCCCCAGGGCACGATGAAGATCGAGCGCCGGTCAGCGGGCACGGGGAGCACCGCTGCGATGTCGGCGGGCACCAGCGACCGGGGAAGGGTCAGGTGCACGCCCTTGGCCGGCCGGATGGCTTCGGGGTCGCGGCCCTCGGCCATCGAGCGGAGGCCGTCGACCCACACCCCTGTGGCGTTGACCACCGTCGAGGCCCTGATCTCGGTGCCGTCTGCCAATCGGGCGCCGGCCAACCGTCCGTTCTCTGTGACCAGGTCGGCGACCGGGCAGTGGTTCGCCGCCACCACCCCGTGATCGAGTACCCCGGTGCGCACCAGCGCCAGCGTCAGGCGGGCATCGTCAGCCTGCGCGTCGTAGTAGATGAACGCAGCAGCGAGGAGATCGGCATCCAGGGTCGGCAGGTGCTCGAGTGCCTCCTGTTTGCTGACCCGCTGGTGGCGCTTGCCGATGCGCACGCCGCCGGTGGCGTCGTAGAGCCACAGGGCGGTGCGGTAGGCCCGAGCCATCGCGCTGTTGGCGGCACCCTGCCTGCCGAACAGGGGTATGAGGAACGGCAGCGGGTGCACCAGGTGGGGGGCGTTCTCGAGAAGGCGCTGGCGCTCGGCCAGGTTCTCGTAGACGAGCCGGTACTCCTTCTGTTGGAGGTACCGCAGGCCACCGTGGACCAGCTTCGAGGACTTGGACGACGTGCCGGAGGCGAAGTCGGAACGCTCGACCAGGGCCACCCGAAGACCCCGGGCCGCTGCATCGAGGGCGACCCCGGCACCAGTGATGCCCCCGCCGACCACCAACAGGTCGAAGGTCTCCGTGCCCAGCCGCTGCAGGGCAGCCGCCCGGCCGAAGCCGTTCACCCGTCACTGAGCTCGGCGTAGGGCGCTCGGAAGCCGTTTCGCAGCAGCGTGACGACGCCGCGGCGGTCGCGGAGCAGGAACCAGATGCCGAGGAGCAGGTAGATGATCGAGAAGGCCACCAGCTCGGTGCCGTGCTTGTCCTCGGGCACCAGGGCGCCGAACATGAACTGCGTCCAGAACAGGACGAACAGCATCCAGGCCTCCCGAACCGTCATGGACAGGTTCACGAGGATGGCGACGGCGAACAGGGACTGGGCGGCGGTGAGCAGGAGCTCGTCGCGCTGGCGGGTGACGATCGGCAGTCCGTGGGTGCTGGCGGAGGCGATGGCGAATGCGATGGGCAGCGTCCCCACGAGAAGCGTCCACTGGTTGACCTTCGACGAGACCAGCGTTCCCAGGCCGGCGTTGGTGTTGAGGCGCCAGGCGTAGAGGCAGGCGACGAGCAGTTCCGGTGCCTCCGAGGCGAGCGGCGCCAGCCACTGCACGAGGAAGAACTCGCTGATGCCGAGCGTCGCGCCGCTCTCGACTAGTGCTTCGGCGAAGTGCTCGGCGGACAGAAGGATCACGGTGGCCGCGAACGCGAACATGGCGATGTAGGAGCCACGCCGGCCGCGGGTCGAAAACGTGCCCATCAGGCGGGCGGGCCCCACCAGGTGCGGTTCCTCGGCCGGCGCCTTGCTGATGCGGACGGTGTAGGCGATGAACAGCGTCACCAGAACCGCCGCGTCGAGGAGCGTGATCGAACGCTTCAACGGAAGCGTGAGTGAGTACAGCGTGGCGATGCTCAGGAAGGCCAGCTCCACCGAGTGCGACCGCTCCAGCGTCACATCCCTCATGCGCTGGCCCCGCTGGCGGTACTTCCACCAGGCGACGAAGATCACCGCGGTCCAGCCCACGCCGATCAGGAGACGGTTCGCCCCCGTCATGTTGGCCAGAGCCAGCGAGCAGGCGGATTCGCGGCCGGCGGCGGCGTCGGCGGCCGACTGGCAGGCGACGCCGAACTGCTCGAAGGCATTCCCGCCCTTGACCGCGAACACGAGATCCACGGCGTACTCCGGCAGTACCGCGATGAACGCCAGGATGGCGATGGCCAGGCCGGCGGAGATGTCGAGCTGCGCCGTCTCGGCGGCCCATGAGAGCAGGAAGGCGGCGCCCACGATGGCAACCCCGTAGACGAGGGCGTCGACCGGGTCGCTCAGGTGGATGCCGCCCAGGCTGAAGGCCACGCCGGGCAACGTCGCGACGACGGCGAGAAGGATCGAGATCTTCTGGCGGCCCGGGTTCAGGCCGGTCTGCTGTTCCTCGTCTGTCGTGGTCACGCGGGCATCCTAGGAGGCTGGTGCTGCTTCCCACGGGCGACTCCAGCTCGCCTGTGCGGGAGCCGATACCAGACACCATGGCCCTCGGAGCTCGATCCCGGTGATCTGCGACCGCTGCGGCCGCCTGCTCAACCGGGCTACCGGGAGATGCGTCTGCGAGGCCTACGGCGGCAACGCGCCAGCGCCCGTGGCGACGACGCATCCCCCGCCCGAGGCACCGCGGCCCGTGTCCGCGGCCGCCGCGTTCGCCGTGCTGGATGTGAGTGAGCGGCCGGTCCGGCCGGCCCGCCCGGCGCCACCCCCGCCCGCCCCCGCCCCCCCGCCCCCTCCACCCCTTCCTTCCTCCGCTCCGGGGCCGCTCGGCGCCCCAGTCGGCACCGTCTCCAGGGTGCGGATGGGACGACGCCGAGTGGACGCCGTGACGTACGACAACGCGCTGGTGCTCGCCGGCCGGGCCCGGGGCAAGAAGGCGGCCGCAGCCCGAGCCCGGCTGTCAGCCGGCCAGCTCGCCGGCCTCGAGGAGTCGAACCGCCTCATTCCCGGCTCCGCGGTGGACGAGGTGCTCGTGCGCGAGGACAAGGTTGGCGGCCGCGCCTGTCTGAAGCTGACCTCGGGCGAGCGTGTGGTGCTGTCGTGGTGGGGCCCGCACAACCGCGGTGTGGAAGCCGAGAACCTCCTGGCCGACGCCTTCCCGGGGCGCGTGGACCAGGACGACCCGGCGGTGGTCCAGCGCATCTTCAAGGCAATCGCCGGGCTCGCCTTGGTAGTGGCTGTGATGGTGGCTGTCGTCTTCGCAGCTTCCTCCCTGCTGGCCTCGGAGCCGCCACCTCCCGCGCCGCCTGCCCCACCCGTCACCGTGCCGCCCGCAGAGCAGGCACTGCGGGATCAGCTGGGTCCGGCGTGCGGTCCCTGGATGGCCTTCGCCGAAGGGGTGGCCGCGGCCGACCGACCGAACCCGGCGGCACTGCGACCTGTCGTGGACGGCCTTCGCGGTCCCTTCGATGCCGCCGCCGCCGCTTCGGCCGACTACACCGCGGCCCGCGACGAGGTCGTGTACCTCCAGGACTACGCCCGCCGTCCCGCAGATGCCGCCGCCCGCGAATCGGTGAGCCGGGTGGGCTACGCGATCCGCCAGGTGTCGCAAGCCTGTGCCGGCGCCCTCAGCAGTTCCTGAGGGCTCTTCCACCGGAGGGTGTCGACCGGTTGCACTTATCGGCATTAACCGCCTCGGTTAGCAACATTTAAACAGTTGTTACCGCTGGACTTTTGCAAGCTTTTCGCTCCATACTGCCCGCGGAACCCGCATGGTCGCCTTCCACAGGGGGTAGGCAGACGACGATCGGGCAGTACCGCTCGTTTTCGAAGTCGTGAGGATGTGGTCCCGCTGACCAATCAGACTTGGCGGCAGCACTCCGCCTGCACGGGAGTCGATCCCGACATCTTCTATCCGGTGTCCGACGAGGAGGCCGAGGTGGCCAAGGCCATCTGCTCGCACTGCCCGGTGCGCCAGCCCTGCCTCGAGTACGCCCTGACCACGCGCGAGCGCGACGGCGTCTGGGGCGGGGCCACCGAGAGGGAGCGACGCCGAATCCTGCGCCAGCGCCGCAAGTCCGCCTGATCCGGCCTTCCCTGCAGTCCCCGGGCCCGGGCACGGCCCCTGCAAGGATGTCGTCACCACATGGGCCTGCTACTGATCATCGGCACCTACAACGAGGCGGCGACGATCGGGCCCGTCATCGAAGAGGCGCTGTCTGCCTGCCGAGGTGCCGGCGTCGGAGCCGACCTGCTGGTGGTCGACGACGCATCGCCCGATGGCACCGCAGAGCTGGTCACGAAGGTGGCCAACGAGGAGGCGGCTGTCCACCTGCTGGAGCGGCCGGAGAAGCTGGGTTTGGGGTCGGCGCTGCGGGCCGGGATCCGCTGGGGCCTGGAGCGGGACTACACGACGTTCGGGTTCATGGACGGCGACCTGTCCCACGACCCGAACGACCTGCCCCGGCTGGTGGCCGCGCTCGACACCGCTGACCTCGCCATCGGCTCCCGCTACGTACCGGGCGGGGCCGTGGTGGGCTGGCCGACGTTCCGCCGCTGGCTGAGCCAGCTGGGCAACGCCTACGTCAGGGCCGCCACAGGGGTCACGGCCAGGGACACCACCGCCGGCTTCCGGGTCTTCCGGCGCCAGCTGATCGAGTCCATCGACATCGACACGATGCGGGCCGAGGGGTACTCCTTCGAGATTGACCTGACCCTTCGCAGCTGGCGGGGCGGCTACCGCATCATCGAGGTGCCCATCACCTTCCGGGAGCGAACCGAGGGTGTGAGCAAGATGAACACCGGCATCGTGGCGGAGGCGGTATGGCGGGTCCTGGTCTGGGGCATTCAAGGGCCGAGACGGCCGGTGCCACCCACTTCGCCGGCGGCTGATCCTCCACGCTGAACCGTAGGATCCCCTCCGTGGACTTCGAGCTGTCGGAGGAGATGGCCGACCTGCAGGCCACCTGCCGCCGCCTGGCCCAGGACAAGGTGAGGCCGCGGGCCCGGGAGATCGACGAGACCGGCGAGTACCCGCAGGATCTCTTCGAGATCTTCCGCGACACAGGCCTGGTCGGCTTGTGCATCCCCGAGGCCTATGGCGGCAGCGGCGCCGGCACCCTCGGGCTCACGCTCGCCATCGAGGAGGTGGCCAAGTACTCCAACACGGCCGCATTGATGCTGCTCCTCACCCGGCTCCCGACCGGCCCGGTGATGATCGCCGGCTCCGAGGAGCAGAAGCAGCGTTACCTGCCCGGGATCGCCCAGGGCAGCCACCGCTGCGCCTTCGGGCTCTCGGAACCACAGGCCGGGAGCGACGTGATGGGCATCCGCACCAGAGCCGCGCCCGACGGCGAGGGAGGTTGGGTCCTCAACGGCACCAAGTGCTGGATGTCCGGGGTCTTGCAGGCGGACTGGTACACGATCTTCGCCAAGACCTCGGACGAAGCCGGCGACAGGAGCCACGACTCGGTGAGCGCGTTCATCGTGGAGCGGTCGTGGCCGGGGGTGGAGCCAGGGAGCGTCGACCGCAAGATGGGGGTGCGGGGCGTCGACACGGGCGAGTTGGTCCTCACCGACGTGCGGGTGCCGGCGCAGAACGTGATCGGCGAGGTGGGCGGCTTCCGTCTGGCCATGCTCGGGTTGAACTCGATGCGGCCGTTGGTCGCGGCTCGCGGCATCGGGTTGGCCGAGGGCGCCCTGATGTACGCGACCGAATACGTCCAGCAGCGGGAGGCCTTCGGAAGGACCATCGGCGACTTCCAGGGCATCCAGTGGGAGATTGCGAGGATGGCTACCGAGATCGAGGCGGCCCGCCTCCTCACCTACCGCTCGGCATGGCTGGCGGATCAGGGCAAGTTCACGAAGGAATGGGTGCCCCACCTCTCGATGGCGAAGTACTACGCCACCGAGATGGCGGTGCGGGCCTCCGACCTGGCCGTGCAGCTGATGGGAGCGGCCGGTTACATGCAGGACCACCCGACGGAGCTCTACTACCGAGATGCGAAGCAGTTGACGATCGTGGAGGGGACGACGCAGGTCCAGCTGGGGCTGATCGCCCGAGGGGTGCTCGATCGGGACCTGTGGTGGGACTGAACCAGGTGGAGGACTTCGGCGGGTGGCCGACGGTTCTGGGCCGGCTGCTGCACGGCGCCGACCTGAGCGGCGACGAGGCGGGCTCGGCGCTGGCGTCGATTCTCGAAGGCCGAGCCACCTCGGCGCAGATCGCCGCCTTCATCACGCTCATCCACGCAAAGGGCGAGACGGTCGAGGAGATGGCGGGCCTCGTCCGCACCCTGCTCGACTACGCGGAGCCCATCGTGGTGGCGGCCGATGTCGTCGACACCTGCGGCAGCGGCGGCAGCGCACAGCGTCGCGCCGGCGCCTTCAACGTCTCGACCATTGCATCGTTCGTGGTGGCCGGCGCCGGGGCGCCGGTGGCGAAGCACGGCGGCCGGGCCGCCAGCGCCACCAGCAGCTCGGCCGACCTGTTGACCACGCTCGGCGTGTCCGTCGAGTTGGGGCCCGAGGGCGTGGCCCATTGCGTCGAGGAGGCGGGCATGGGTTTCTGCTTCGCTCCCCGGTTCCACCCGGCGATGCGCCACGCAGCCCCCACCCGCCGCGAACTGGGAATCCCCACGCTGTTCAACTTCATCGCGCCCTTGGCCAACCCGGCCCGACCGCGGCGCCAGGTCGTGGGCGTGAGCGACCCGAGCCTGGCCGACAAGATGCTCTCGGTCCTGCAGCGCAACGGAGCGACGTCGGCCATGGTCGTCTACGGCCACGACGGCCTGGACGAGCTGACGACCACCACCACCTCTACGGTGTTGGAGCTGCGGGACGGGGAGGTGCGGTCCTATCCGGTGGAACCGGCTGCCCTCGGGCTCCCCACGGCGACCCCCGACCAACTTCGGGGAGGAGACGCGGCCGCCAACGCCGAGCTGGCCCGCCGCATCCTGGACGGTGAAGCCGGGGCGCACCGCGACATCGTGCTGCTCAACGCCGCGGCCGGGGTGGTCGTCGCCGGTCTGGCCGAGAACCTCACAGAAGGACTGGTGCTGGCCGCCACCTCACTGGACGAGGGCCGCGCCGGCGAGGTGCTCGATCGGCTGGTGGCGGCGTCGCAGGCGGCAGCTCAGGCCTGACGTCGCAGTGGCAGTGTCGCCGGCGGCGGGAGGCGCACCTCCACCCCGTCCAGCTCACCGAGTGCCGACTCGAGCAGCTCGAGCCGCTGGCGTACGGGCCCGAGCCCGGAAGGGACAGCCGGATCGTCCGGCCTGCGGCTGAGGAGGATGACCCGCTGGACCAGTTCCTCCACCTCGACGACCTCGGAGTGCAACTCCCGCAACATCCGCCGCCGCGTCGGATGGCGACTGCGGCCGGCGAGCACCAGTTGGACGTCGAGCTCCAAGACCCGCTCCCGCAGCTCGCCCACCACCTCGGCCAGGCGCAGTCCCTCCGCCCGGGGGTTCACCAGCGCCGTGTGCGCGCCGGCCAGCGCGGCCCGGAGGCGGCGGTGGAGCCGGGCGGCCGGGGCGGGAGACACCAGCCAGCTCAGCGGCGCCCGGGAAGGTCGGTTCGGACAGACACGGTTGCGCACCGTCAACGCATGCAGGAACGCCGCCACCGTGCAGGCGCAGATTCCCACCAACAGCGCCATCGTCACGACGAGGACCAGGAACACCCTGAGCATCGACGAGATCGTACCCAGGTTGGCGCTCTTGTCCGGGCGGGTAGAGGAATCGCATGCTTCGCCGACGACTGGCCGCCGCCCTCTTCACCCTGGCTCTCGCAACGGCTGTGGCCGCCTGTGACGCCGAAGGGGAGGGGGACTCCCAGCAGGCGCCGTCGGGGCAGGAAGACCCGACGCTCAGCAACGACACCGACGGCGGCCCCGACCCCAACGCCCCTACCGACAACGGCAGCGGGACGGGATCGGGCCGCGGCACCCCGTGACCGAACTCGACCGGGCGGAGGACCCGGGCGAGCATTCGGCGGCCGCCGGCGCGCCGGGGGCGAGCGGGCCGGGCGAGCCCGCCTACGAGGGCAGCGCGACCATCGGCGACGAAGGTGCCGCCGCCGGTCCGGAGTCGTTCCAGGATCCGAACGGCACGCCGCCCGAGGTGGTGGACGCCGCAGCGCGGGCGCTGGACAAGCGTCTGTCGGAGGGCGGCTCGCGCTGAGGAGTGGTCTCCCTCAGCGAGTCGGCACCCGGGCAGGCAACCGCGATCCTGTTGCGACGCCGCGGCGGGACCGCAGCCACATGATCACCAGCGCCGCGACCAGGGCCACAGTGAGAGGGTCGGCGTACAGCCGGAACCGGTTGTTCTCACCGACCTCGAAGAAGTTGCTGACGAAAGTTATCCACCCGATGGTGGTCCACAGGAAGGCCAGCACCAGCACCGGCGGCCCATGTCCGCGCCTCCCGATGACACGTCGCCAGAGGACGAAGGCGCCGCCCCCGATCGCTACCAAGTAGGCCACTACGACGAACCAGGCGGTACGTCCCGGCGGCTCCTGGTAGTGGAGGGCGGCATCGGGCATGCGATCGGATGCGGTACCCCCCTCCAGTACTCCGAGCACCGCGAAGTTGTAGATGCGGTCCCAGGTCTTCACCTGGTGCCGGCTGCCCGCCAGGGTGAAGAAGTCGCTCGACGGCCGGAAGAAGACGTTGAACGCGGTGGCGACGCCGCGGAGGTAGGCAGCCGGCCGCACACGTAGCACGTGTAGCGCGTCGGGCTCGTGCAGTTTCGACACGTCGGCGTAGAACAGGCTGTTGAAGTTGGTGCGGTAGACCGGCGGATCCTCGTAGGGCGGCTTGAACTGCTCGTCGAGCACTGCGACGCCCGTGGGGGGACGCTCGGGCACGAGCCCCCGGTAGCTCGTCGGAGGATTGAGCGGGCCGATGAGCGCTGCTCCCGACAGCTCGCCGCGCGCAACCATGGCCTCCCGCTCTTCATGTGGGAGCTGCCAAACGGTGATCCTCGCCAGGTTCATCCCGAACGTGGTGCTCGTGGTTGTGGCGCCGAAGGCGGCGAAGCGATGGAGGTGGACACCGAGCACGATCAACACCGGAACGGCGGCGGCCGCTGCCACCCGCCTCCAATCGGTTTGGCGACGGTGCAGGATCAGGGCGACGACCCAGACCAGGAACCAGACGAGGTGGAAAAGGCTCCTCGTCAGCACCAGCGCCCCGAGAAGACCAAAGAACAGTGCGGCGTCCCGGGCCCGGTAGTGGTCCGTGTAACGCTGGAGCGCGAGTACCGACATGCAGACGAGAAACGTCACCGGGTAGTCGTAGTGCGACCAGTACTCATAGAGGAACACCGACGGGCTCAAGACGAAGCCACAGGCGACAGCGACGGCCACTGCGGTACCTACGCCGAGCCGGCGGAGCACACGGTAGAGGCCGAGCCCGATGCCCAGCCCGAAGGCGAAGTACGCGGCATGGAAGAAGGGAACGACCCAGCCGTCGGGGAGTTGGAGCCCGAGGCCGATGAAGAGGTTGAACAGTGGCGGCTGTACGTGCAGGTTGGCGATACTCGTGAAAAGGTCGTCTCGTAGCGCGTTCCGGTCGAGAACCTGGTAGCCGTCGAAGAACGGGCCGACGTCGAAGCGGACGCCTGCGGCGTGGATGACCACCCGTGACAGAACGAAGACGACGATGATGGTCAGCGCCCCCCAGTGGGGGCGCAAGACCGACAGGAAACCGGAAGTGGTCCGACGAGACGTTGTAGTCGCCCCAGCCGGCTTCGGCACCTGAAGCGACAGCGTCACAGGTGGCGGGGGCGAAACCGGCGATGACGCAACCCGAGAACTCCCCTTGCGGTCGGCAACAGGCGCAGCATACCGGCGCGCTGGCGGCTTCTTGGGTGCGCCGGCTGCCATTCAGGCTGTGGGGCGACGCGCAGGTCAGAAGAGGCTTCGGTACCGGTCGAACGCGGCGATCGCTTCCGGCGGGAGGAACTGCAGCACAGCCTCGGGATCCTCCCTCAGTCGCTCGACCATGCGAAGGTTGTTCTCGTAGCCGAGGTACTCCTTCTTCATGTCGATGACCAGGTCGTGGGGGTTGCGCTCCTGGACGACGGAAGCGGCTCCGTAGACAACCCGGGCTCCCTGAGCCTGAAGATGATAGGCAGCCCAGATGTCATCCATCCGGCCGACGCCCGGGAACATGAAGTATTCGGGCAGAAAACGACGGGCGATGAAGGTGTTCTGTGAATCGAAAGGACTTACGGCCGTCGAGGTCATCGGGAAGTAGCTGTCTTCGAACGTGCAGTCCGGCGCGTACTGCATGCGGCAGATCGCGTCGATGTCGGGATCTCCGTTCCAGAAGTCGGCTTGGACATCGGCGGTGACGGTCTCCAAGCGGGAGGTGCCGTAGTCGCGGTAGGGAAGGAGCTGGAGTGGGTAGCCGCGGTGCCACAGATGGGGGTAGTTGGTGGCGCCGACGGGGTCGAACGCAGGGATGGCCGTCTCATAGACCGTGGCCTCGACCTCCTCCCCGACGAAGAGCTTCTCACCCCAGTGAGCCAAGGGAACATTGTCGTCGTCCACCGTCGCCACGATGTCAGCGCCCATCCGCCAGGCGAGGAGGAACCCGAGGTTGCGCCTTTGGATGCAGTTCCAACCGATCAGCTCCGAGAGCTCGGCGTCGATGGCCTGCTGCTCGTCCGGCGAGACGTAGGTCCCGCGCTCGAGGGCGTAGTCGGGGGGCGTCTTCTGGTCTCCCATCACGATGAGGTCCCAGTCGGGGAGGGCGTCGTACTTCTTCACCGCCGAGGTAGGTGGGTTGATCGTCGTGGTGACGATCACCTTCTTCATCAGGCGTCCTTCCCGTTCATCTGTATCAACGGCACAGGTCCGAAGCGGTTGCTCGCCAGCGTGCGGATGTAGCGAGCCTGGGTCGAGACGGAGTTCTGCGATTCTCCCTCTCGTCGGGGAACCCATCTCGTAGGCACCTCGAGCACCTCGACGCCCAACCGAACCGGCTTCAGGACGGTCTCGAGCAGGAACTCGTGGCGCAGACCCTCCCACTCGATCGACTGCAAGAGGCTGGTCGGGAACAGGCGGTAACCGAACGTGGCGTCCGTGAGGTGGGTCCGATAGGTAAGAGAGGTGACCCGCTGGAAGATCCAGTTGAGCGCGACGCGGTGCGGCCCGTAGCCCGAGAAGCTGCCGCCCGCTGCCCATCGGGATGCAGTCACGATCGCCCGGGGCTTGTCCCGCGCGAGGGCCAGCATCTCGGGAACGATCGCAGGATCTGTCTCGAGATCACTGGACATCATGATGGTGTGGCTCGCGGAAGCCAGTGCGAACGCCTCCCGGATCGCGCCGCCCAGGTAGGGAAGCGATTGGTGGTGGATCACCACGCGATCTCCGAAGATGTCGCGAGCGGCGGCGCATCGGGTGAGGCTGTCCGGTGTCGTGCGATCGCACACCACGATCAGCACCTGCTCGATCCACTCGTCGGCAGCCTGGTGGAGGATCTTGACCGTCTCGTCGAGCGAGTCCGTCTCGGTCACCACCGGCACGATGACGCTGACGCCGGTGAGTCGATCCGGCAGCGGGATGGCGGGAGTCACGGGGGCGGTGTCCTCTCGAGAATGGGTATTTCTTTAGCCGAGTCCGTCGCCGGGACGCAACGTAGCAACCGCCCCGAGCCGCGGGTGCTGCCCGAGCGGTCTTGCCGTGGGGCGCGCAGAGATCCAGCGTCTGGCCACGGCTAGGCTGCCACCGGTTGTCTCAATGATGGGGAGAGCAAGTGCAGAAGGAGTCCCGCATCTTTCTCGCCGGCCATGGCGGACTGGTTGGATCAGCGATCCTGCGGCGGCTCAACGAGGAGGGTTTCACCAACGTCTTGACCGCGCGTCGCGACCAGCTCGATCTTCGGGACCAAGCGGCGGTCAACTACTGGTTCAAGGCGAACAGACCCGAGTACGTCTTCCTGGTGGCTGGCACCGTCGGTGGCATATTGGCCAATTCCACTCGCCCAGCCGAATTCCTCTACGACAACATGATGATCCATGGAACGGTAGTCCACGCGAGTCACCTTTATGGTGTTGACAAGTTGCTGTACCTAGGGAGCTCGTGCATCTACCCGAGGGCGGCAAAGCAGCCGATTCCGGAAGAGGAGCTGCTCAGCGGCCCGCTCGAGCCCACCAACGAGGCCTACGCTCTGGCCAAGATCGCCGGGATCAAGTTGTGTCAGGCCTACCGCCGACAGTACGGCTCGAACTTCATCGCCGCGATGCCTACGAACCTCTATGGTCCGAACGACAACTTCGATCTTTCCAGCAGCCATGTGTTGCCTGCGATGATCCGCAAGTTCCACGAGGCGAAGGTGAGCGGATCTCCCTTTGTCGAGATATGGGGGACGGGGTCACCCATGCGGGAGTTCCTGCACGTAGATGACCTCGCTGATGCCTGCCTCTTCCTCATGACCCACTACGACGACGAGCAGTTCATCAACGTGGGCGTCGGACAGGATCTGAGCATCCGAGCCCTCGCCGAGCTCGTCAGGGACATCGTCTACCCGGATGCCGACCTCGTGTTCGATCGTTCCAAGCCGGACGGTACACCGCGGAAGGTGCTCGACGTCAGCCGGCTCGAAGCTCTCGGCTGGCGGGCGCGCATCCCTCTTCGCGACGGCATCCAAGCCACCTATGCCTGGTTTCTGGAGCGGGAGTCGAAAGAGGCTGACCCGCGGGTGGCTGTTGCCACCGGTCTGTCCTGAAGCCGGGGACGGAAAGGACGACACCGGGTCTCGTCGGGCCCGGTAGTTGCCGAGGATGGGGTTCTCAGATGCTGACCGAGGGATCGTGATGCCGAAGTCACTGGCTCTCGCAATTCCTGCGTACAACGAGGCTGATGGCATCCATGGCTTCCTCAACGAGCTCGACCTGTACTTCAAGGACTGGGACGGCGAGGTGACCTTCGTCGTGGCCGACGACCGCAGCACCGACGGCATGCTCGACGTGCTCGAGGAGCTTCGGCCGACGATCGACGCAGAGCTCAAGGTCGTGACCACCGAGCGCAACGGCGGGCATGGCCCGACCGTCCTGCGCGCCTATCGGGAGGCCCTCGCCACAGGTGCGGAGCTGACGCTCCAGGTCGACGGGGACGGCCAGTTCGACGGCCGCGACATTCGGCGCGTGGCGGAGGACCTTGCGAACTCTGGAGCCGACGTGGCGATCGGGGCCCGGCGCCAGCGGGAGGACCCTTGGTTCCGAAAGGTCCTCACCCGCCTGCTGAGGCTGTTCCTGCAACAGCGGGTTGGACTGCGGGTGCGCGACCCGAACTGTCCTCTGCGAGCGTACCGATCGCAGGTCCTGAAGGTCCTGCTCGATCTCGTCCCCCCCGACGCGGCGGTGCCCAACGTCTACCTCGCGATTCTCGCGGAGCGGGCGGATCTGGCGGTGGCCGAACTGATCGTGGAGCACCGCGAGCGGCGGGGCGACGCGGCGCAGGGGACCATGTGGGGCAAGCAGCAGCGGAAGGTGATGATCCCCAAGCGCCTACTGGTCTTCGTGTGGCGCGCTCTGCAGGAGTGCCGAGCTTTTCTGCGTACCGCTCAACACGCCGATGTGGTGGCGGCAGTAGCTCAGGCGCGGGCTACGCGCGGTACGGGTGAGTCCGCCTGACTCCTCCGGGCCTCGTCCGGTGACGACTACTGACGTCCGGGAGGAGGTCGAGGCCCGGCCGCCCGCCGTGGCAACCAGCGCCGACCGACAGGGCCGGCCCGCGGTCACCCTGCTCCTCGCGGGGCTGTTGCCTGCCTTCGTGATCTACGGCTGGAACTGGCGCCGGGGACATTATCTGGACGACGGGTTGATGGACGCCTTGTCACTCCAGGAGACCTTGAGTGCCATCACCGACATTCGGGCGAGGCCGCTCGGTACCCTGCTCGTCGGCATCACGTACCTCGTCGGGGAGGCTGCCGGGCGTCTCCTCTCCGCGGTCGCCTTGGCTGCCACTGCCGCCTTGGCGGCTCTTCTCGTCCGGCGGTTGTGCGGCGGCCGCTACGCCCCCGTGGTGACTGCGCTCCTGGTTCTGTACCCCGTGATCGACTGGGAGTCAGCTCTCTATTGGTACGCCTCGATCCAGTATCCCGCTGGCGCCGCGTTCGGGCTGGCGGCCGGTCACGCGCTCCTCACTGCGCTACGTAGCTCCAGTCGAAGATGCGCGGTGTTGGCCGCACTGGCGTCAGCCATGCTCTTCACCGCCGGCCTCCTGTGCACCGAAGTCGCCGTCAACTTCCTCCTCCTGATCCCGGCCATCGCGGTCGTGGAGGGAATCCGACACCAGCGGCTCGACCGGCAGTTGTTGATGCGGTCGCTGACCGCCGGGATCATCTCTACCCTGCTCGTGGGTGCAGTGGGAGCGTTCTTGTACCTCCCGAAGACCGGCTTCACCTCGGCGCGTGGCCGGTTTCTGCTGAACCCTCGCGAAGCCGCCGCCAGGATCGTGGGTGTCTGGATACCGGCACTGAAGGAGCTGACGTTGAGCGCGAGGCGGGCGAGCATCAACGCCGAGGCGTTGATGCTCGGGATCCGGGACCTCCGCCACCCGATCGTCCTCCTCGTGTTCCTGGCTGCCGGGGCGCTTGCTGTTCTGGCGCTACGCTCGGCCCTGCGGACCCCGGTGACTCCTGGTGGTCGCCAACGCCGAAACGCCGCCTTCTGCTTCGCCATTGCGGCGGCCGGACTCTCCCTCGTATCCCTGTGCTTCCCCGCTGGGCTGCTCACTGGTCAAGGGCCAGTCCCGCGGCTTCTGTTCACGCCGTGGACCATGCTGGGGATGAGCGCCGGTGCGACGGTAGCGGCGTTGGAGTCGGCCGGAGCTGCCCGTGCGGTGCGAGCAACGCTTGTTGCCTTGGTCATGATCCTCGCGCCCCTCGCGCTGACGCTGAACGGTTACGGCCAGATCTTCCGACTTCGTGATGCCCGCAACGATGTGCAGTTGGCGGCATGGCTCGAGGCGGTGGACGCCGCCGCCCCACTTCCGCCGGGGGTTCGAGTGGTTGCGCTCTACGGCAATGATCAGCTGTTGGGTCGGCCGTCGCCCGTGGACGACACATTCGCTGGCATCACCGAGACGCCGTGGGTGCTCAGCCGGAGCTTCGTCGAGCTGCGGGACATGGACATCCCCACCATCAGCGGCCATCCCTGGGTACCGGTTTGCATCGAGCGAACGCCCGACCCGAACCAGCTGCGGGTGACCAGCTTCTTCAACGACGAGGTTGTTCCGGTCGAGGCAGTGCTCGCCGCTGAAGTACACGGCCCTCGGCTGATGATCGTGGACCAGATCACCTTCGGCTCCACGACGGTGACACTCCCTCTCGGCGCCAGGGTCACCAATGGGTCAGAGCAGGCCCTGCGGTTCGAGACGGAGGATGACAGGATCTGCCGCGCCTTCGGCCAGACGCTCCCCTGAGCGCGCTCGCCCCATGGCAGTCGATCCCCGGAAGGTCAGCCCCCAGCGGACGGGCGCTTCTCGTTTCCGCAGGTTGGTGAGATCGCGCCCTGAGCTCCCACTCCTGGTTGCCGGCCTCCTCCCGGCGCTCGTCGTCTACGGGCTTCACTGGCGGCGGGGCTACTTCCTGGATGACCCGTTGATGGACGCCTTCTCACTGCGCGAGCTCGTTGGGAGTGTCACCACCATGAGGGCGAGGCCGCTCGGCACGCTGCTCGTGGCGGTCAGCTACCTGATCGGAGAACCCGCGGGCCGCGCAATTTCGGCGGTCGCTCTCGGCGCCAGTTCGGTCCTGGCCGGATTGCTCGTCCGTCGCACCTGTGGGGGCCGGTATGGGGCTGTTGTAGCCGCCTTGCTCGTCATCTACCCGATCCTTGATTGGGAGTCGGCCTTGTACTGGTACGCAGCCATCCAGTACCCCGCGGGCGCGGCGTTCGGACTCGCTGGCGCGCACGCCTTCCTCAACACGCTGAGGGCACCCGATCGCCGGTCGGCGTTCGTTGCTGGTTGCGGGTCCGTGGCGCTCTACGCCGGGGCGCTTGCCTGCACCGAGGTGGGGGTGAACTTTCTGCTCCTGGTCCCAGGTCTCTTCGCGGTCGAAATGGTTCGGCGGGGACAGGTCGACAGGCAGGCGGGTCTCCGGCTGGCTGGAGTCACTGCCGGTGCTGTCGCCGTGCTGGGGGTGATGGGCGCAGTGATCTACCTGCCCAACAGCGGCTTCACCAGGACCCGCGGCGAGTTCATCGTCAACCCCATTGACGCCGGTCAACGGATCATTCAGGTCTGGATCCCTGCTCTGCGAGAACTCGCCTTCAGCCCGACGCGGGGACGGATCCATCTTCAGGCATTGAAACTGGGAGCAGAGAACCTTGGCCAGCCGGTGGTTCTCCTCGTCTTTCTCAGCGCCCTCGCCGCCGGCGCTGTCGCCGTTCGCCTCGCAATGAAAGTCCCGCCGGACCGGCCGCGGCCAGGCGAATGGCGAAGTCATGGGCTGTTCGGCCTCGTGAGCTTCGGGCTGTTCCTGTTCGCCTTGTGCTTTCCGGCTGGGTTCCTGAGCGGACAGGGGCCGGTGTCGCGACTCTTGTTCGCTCCTTGGACGGCACTCGCGCTTGCTGTGGGCGCGGGGGTTTCGCTCCTCGAGTCCACCGGCCGGACGAGGGCGATGCGAAGGGCGGTGGCACTGGCGGCGGCTGCGGTTTTCCCTCTTGCTCTGACTCTCGACGGCTATGGCGAGCTGTTCCGCCTCCGAGATGCTCGAAACGACCAGCAACTAACGGCGTGGCTGAGGATTCTGGACGCCGCCGAGCCGTTACCGCCTGAGCTACGCATCGCGTCCTTCTATGCAAGCGACCAGCTTCTCGATCGGCCTTCTGCGGTTGACCACACCATCGCCGGCCTCACCGAGACGCCGTGGGCATTGTCCCGGATGGTCTTCGAGCTTCGCCGGTACTCGGTCTTCGCCATCGGCGGGCATCCCGTCGCTCCGGTGTGCGTCGAGCTGACCGCTGATCCGACTCGGCTTCGGGTCACCAGCTCTTTCAACGACGAGGTGGTCTCGCCTGACGCTCTTCTCGCGGTGGAGGTCCACGGTCCGCGGCTGGTTCTCATCCGGGAGCTCGTCTTCGGGTCGACCGCGGTGGGGCTTCCGTTGGCGGACCGAGTCATGCAGACGGGGGAGGAGGGCGTTCGGCTGCAGAGCCAGGGCAACCGGATCTGCCGTTGGTTCGGCCAGCCCGTCAGCTGAACGGGACTAGAGGCCGAAACGTTGTCGGGCGTTGTCGAGTGGAGATGGCCCTCGGGGGTCAGGGGGTCGCAATCCGCGCCGTCAGCGTCTGCCAAAGTCCCCGCCGGCCCGAACTTGACGGATCGTCGGACGGTACCTGCTGCACCTCGGGGACAGACCTCGCCAGCTCCCGGGCGTCGGCCTCGTCGACCCGCCGCCAGAGCGCCCGGTTCTCCACCTGCGCGTCCCGCAAAGCCAGCGCTTGCTCGCCTGCTCGCCGTAGAACCTCTTGATGGGAGGCATAGGTGCGGCGCAGTTCGCCGAGCTCCCCGTGTACCAGAGCCAGCTGGTCCTGGAGGTCGAGCACGGCCAGGTACAGCGCCAGCCTGTTCTCCTCGAGCCGCTGCAGCAGCCGGTCCGACGACCACGGCCTGAGCAGTTCCTCCAGCCGCTCCCCGAATGGCCGACTCGGGTCGAAGATCACTC
>JAHWJU010000041.1 GCA_019348255.1 Actinomycetota bacterium
GGCATCCTGCCGCCCTGGCCCGATTGGTGGCCGGCTGAGGTGCTGGCTCAGATCCTGCCCGACGAGGGGCAACGCCAGGCCCTGCGCTCGGACAGTCCCAGGGTGCCGTTCAACCTGCTGATCGAGCCGCTGCCGCAGGCCGAGCCGAGGGTTCCCTGCGCCTACCTCGCGTTCACCTACGAGACCGAGTGGCTCGAGGCGCGGCGTCGGGGCTGGCCGACGGCTGCACTTGCAGGCGGGCACCTCCACCAGATGGTGGCGCCCGCGGAGGTGGCCGAGGCCATCGAGACCCTGGTGCGGGACGGCGGCGGCGCCGAGCCGGGGAGCCCGTCGCCGCCGGCGTGACGCCCCTGGTGGTCCTGGGGCCGACCGCCTCGGGCAAGTCCGCGGTGGCATCGGCCATCGCCCGGTCCCGGCCCGACGTCGAGCTGGTGAGCGTCGACTCCATGCAGGTCTACCGGGGCATGGACATCGGGACGGCCAAGCCGACTGCGCAAGAGAGGGCGGCGCTGCCCCACCACCTCCTGGACGTGGCCGAGCCGAGCGAGGACTTCTCGGTCGTCCGCTTCCAGGCCGCGGTGTCGGCCGCACTCGTGGCCATCGCCGAACGCGGCCACCGCGCCGTCCTGGTGGGTGGCACCGGGCTGTACCTGCGGGCGGTGATAGACGAGCTGCGCATCCCCGGGCAGTGGCCGCAGGTCCGCGCCGCCCTCGAAGCCGAGCCCGACACCGCCCAGCTGCACCGCCGGCTGACGCAGGTGGATCCCGTCGCCGCCGCCCGCATGGAGCCGACGAACCGCCGGCGCGTGGTGCGGGCGCTGGAGGTGAGCCTGGGCAGCGGACGTCCGTTCTCGAGCTTCGGCCCCGGCCTGGAGACGTACCCGCCGACGAGGTTCCACCTGGTCGGCCTGCGGGTCCCGCGGGAGGTGCTGGCCCGACGGATCGCGGCGCGCTTCGAGACCATGGCCGCGGCCGGTCTGGTGGAGGAGGTGCGCCGGCTGGTCCGGGACCATCCCGGCGGCCTGTCCCGCACGGCCCGACAGGCTGTCGGCTACCGCGAGCTCCTGGCCCACGTGGAGGAGGGCGTCCCGCTCGAGGTCTGCATGGACCAGGCGGTACGGCGGACGGTGCAGCTGGCCCGCCGGCAGGAGGTGTGGTTCCGGCGCGACCCGCGGATCGCCTGGTACGACGCCACCGGGAATCCGGTCGCCGTTGCCGCCGCCGTGCTGGGAGACTGGGAACAGCGATGCCGACCCTGAACCTCACCAAGCACCACGGTCTGGGCAACGACTTCCTGGTCCTGCTGGGCGCTCAGGACCTCGACGAGGCCGGGTTGCCGGCGCTGGCGCGGGCTCTGTGCGACCGGCGCCGGGGTATCGGGGCCGACGGGCTCATCGCCGCCGTGCCAACAGCCGACGCCGTCGCCCGGATGTCGCTCCACAACGCCGACGGGGGCCGCGCCGAGATGTCCGGCAACGGCATCCGCTGCCTGGGCCAGGCGCTGGTCGACGCCGGCTGGGCCGACCCCGGTGGGTTCTGCGTCCTCACCGACGCCGGCGAGCGATGGCTCGAGGTGACGGCTGAAGAGGCCCCTGGGTGCCGCGCCGTGCGGGTCGCCATGGGCCCGACCAAGGTGCTGCGGCTGGGGGACGGTGAGGCCGAGATCGACGTCGGCAACCCCCATCTCGTCGTCCTCGTCGACGACCCGGAGGCGGTGGACCTGGTGGCCCTGGGGGAGCGCCACCCGGACCGTAACGTGGAGGTCGTGCGGGTCGAGGACCGGTTGGCGGCGACGATGCGGGTCCACGAGCGGGGGGTGGGGCTGACCCTGGCCTGTGGCACCGGCTCCTGCGCCGTCGTGGCCGCCACCGTCGCCTTCGACCTCACCGAACCCAGGGTCACCGTGCACAACCCCGGCGGCGACCTCCACGTCGAGGTGGCCGACGGGGAGGCCTTCCTGACCGGCCCCACGCAGTTCGTGGGGAGGATCGAGGTTCCGTGGCCCTGATCGAGCGCTCCTTCCGGGAAAAGATCGTCCTCGTCGGCGTGGTGCTGCCCGGCCGCACCGAGGACGAGGTCGAGGCCCATCTCGATGAGCTGGCCCAGCTCATCGACACCGCCGGCGCCGACGTCGTCGCCCGGGTGGTGCAGCGCCGGCGCGAGCCCGACGCCGCCACCTACGTCGGCAAGGGCAAGGCCGAGGAGCTGCACGAGCTGTCCCAGGCCGTGGACAGCGACACCGTCGTCTTCGACGACGAGCTGACGCCGGCCCAGCAGAGGAACCTGGAGAAGATCCTCGGTCGCACCGCCATCGACCGCACCGCGGTGATCCTCGACATCTTCGCCCAGAACGCCCGCACCGAGGAGGGCAAGGCGCAGGTCGAGCTGGCCCTGCTGCGCTACCGGCTGCCGCGCCTGCGGGGGAGGGGCAAGCAACTGTCCCAGCAGGCCGGCGCCATGGGAGGAGGGGCCGCCGGCGCCCCCATCGGCTCCCGGGGACCGGGCGAGACGCAGCTCGAGATCGATCGCCGGCGCCTGGTGCGGCGCATGCAGAAGCTGGAGGCGGAGCTGAGGGAGCTGCGCAGGCATCGCCAGGTCCAGCGCAAGCAGCGGCGCACCTCCCCCTTCCACACCGTCTCGATCGTCGGCTACACCAACGCCGGCAAGTCGACCTTGCTCAACCGCCTGACCGGCGCCGGCGTTCTCGCCGAGAACCGCCTGTTCGCCACCCTCGACCCCCGCACCAGGCGGCTCCAGCTGCCGGGCGGTGAGACGGTGCTGCTGTCGGACACGGTGGGCTTCATCCGCAAGCTGCCCCACCAGCTGGTGGAGGCCTTCCGCTCCACGCTGGAGGAGGTGGGCGAGAGCGACCTGCTGCTGCACGTGGTCGACGGCTCGGCGCCGAACCCGGCCGAGCAGATCGACGCCGTCCACGAGGTGCTGGGCGAGATCGGTGCCGACCAGCTGCCAGAGCTCATAGCCGTCAACAAAGCCGACATCGCTCCGCCGGAGGCGAAGGCCCTGCTCGGCCAACATCCGGGAGCCGTCATGTTCTCGGCCGAGACGGGCGACGGCGTCGACGGCCTCTTGCGAACCCTGGGTGACCGGTTGCGGGCCCTCGACGCGGTGCTCGAGCTGGTGGTCCCCTACGAGCGGGGCGACGTGGTGGCGGCGCTGCACCGGGAGGGCGAGGTGCTGGCCGAGAGCCACGAGGACGGCGCCACCCGCATCCGCGCCCGGGTGGCCGCCCCCAGCGCCGTCCGCTTCCGGGAGTTCGTCGTCGGCACCGTCTGAGCGCCGGCCACCTAGTGTCGGCGGCCATGTCGGCCTCCACGCCCCGCTCTGATGGGCCGCTCAGGCCCTGGGTCCCGCCCCCCTATCCCTACGATCGGCTCGAGCCCATGAGGGCCAAGGCCGAGGCCCACGAGGGAGGCGCCGTGGACCTGTCGGTCGGTGCGCCGAACGACGCGCCCCAGGAGTCGGTGCTGCGGGCGCTGGCCTCGTCCGGCACCGAGCGGGGTTACCCGCCGTCGGTGGGAACGTTCGAGTTCAGAGACTCGGCCGCCTACTGGATGCAGCGCCGCCTGGGCGTGCAGGTGCCGGTCGACCAGGTGGCGGCCTGCATCGGCACCAAGGAGTTCGTGGCCAGCCTTCCCCAGTACCTCAGGCTGCGGTCGCCCGAGCGCGACACCATCCTCTATCCCGCCGTCAGCTACCCCACCTACGCAATGGGCGCCACCCTCTCGGGCTGTCGGGCCGTACCCGTCGCCGTCGACGACCGGTGGCGAATCGACCTCTCCACGATCTCCGAGGCGGACGCAGCCCGCGCCCTCGCCCTGTGGGTGAACACCCCCGGCAACCCGGCCGGCCAGCTGGACGACCTGGCGGCGGCGGCGGCCTGGGGCCGGGACCACGGCGTGGCGGTGTTCAGCGACGAGTGCTACGCCGAGTTCACCTGGGAAGGCCAGTCCCGCTCCATCCTCGAACATGGACTCGACGGCGTGGTCGCCGTCCACTCCGTCTCCAAGAGCTACAACCTGGCCGGCATCCGGGCCGGCTTCTACGCCGGCGATGCCGGTCTCGTCTCCTACCTGTCGGAGGTGCGCAAGCATGCCGGCCTGATGGTGCCCGGCCCGACGCAGGCGGCGGCGGCGACGGCCCTGGAGGACCCGGGGGCGGTGCTGGACCAGCGTGGCCGCTACTGGGAGCGCCTGGACTTCTTCGCCCGCGTCCTGGCCTCCCGCTCGCCCGGCACCAAGACTCCCGACGGCGGGTTCTACCTCTGGGCCTCCGCCCCCACCGGCGACGCCTGGGCCTTCGCGGAGCAGCTGGCAGCCGAGGGCGGGGTACTGGTGACGCCGGGCGACACCTTCGGCCCGCAGGGCGCCGGGTACGTGCGGGTGGCGATGGTCCAGCCCATGGAACGCCTACAGCTGGTGGCTCGGCGGCTCAGGGCTGGCTGAGCCACGGCTGTTCAGGCATATGATCTTTGCGCCGTTCAGAAACGGGTAGGGAGCTGGCGTCAAACAAACCTATGGCGGACCGTTCTCGGGCCCGCCCTGGCACCACATGGAGAGACCCATGATCACGAGGGCTCGTTCCAACCGGTCGTCGGCAGTGGCGGCCATCGCCGCGCTGGTGCTCCTAGCCGCAGCCTGCGCCCAAGACGATGGGGGCGGCGGTGGTTCAGCGGGCTCCGGGCAGCCCAAGAAGACCTCGCTCACCATCTCGGGCCCCGAGACGGGCGCCGAGGCCGACGGCTTCACGGAGGCTCTGAAGGCCTTCACCGAGGACAGCGGGATCCAGGTGAGCTACACCGGCTCCCGCGACTTCGAGACCCAGATCCGGGTGGCCGCCGAGGGTGGGGACCTCCCCGACCTCGCCGTGATCCCCCAGCCCGGGCTGGTCAAGGACCTGGCCGACAAGATCAGGCCGGTTCCCAAGGACGTGCTCGACGAGCACGAGGACCAGTTCAACCCCTACCTGTGGGAGCTGGTCACCGTGGACAAGAAGGTGCTCGGGGTGCCCAACAAGGCCGACGTGAAGAGCCTGGTGTGGTACTCGCCCAAGACCTTCAAGGCCGGGGGTTACAAGATCCCCGAGACGTGGGACGAGCTGATGTCGCTGCAGGACAAGATGAAGCGCGACGGCATCGCCCCGTGGTGCATCGGCATCGAGTCGGGCGACGCCACCGGCTGGCCCCTGACCGACTGGATGGAGGACCTGATGCTGCGCCTCCACGGTCCGGATGTCTATGACCAGTGGGTGGCCCACGAGATCCCCTTCAACGACCCGAAGGTGGCCAAGGCGGCGGAGATGATCGAAAAGATCTGGTTCACCCAGGGCAACGTCCTCAACGGCCGTCAGTCGATCGCATCGACCGGGTTCGCCCAGGCCGGGCTTCCCATCGTGGACGGCAAGTGCGGCATGCACCGTCAGGCCAACTTCTACGGGGCCCAGTTCAAGGACAAGGGCAACGTGACGTTCGGTGAAGACGGGGACGTCAGTGCGTTCTACCTTCCCACCATCGACGACAAGTTCGGCAAGGTGATGCTGTCGGGCGGCACCTACGTCGTCGCCTTCAACGACAACGAAGCCACCATGGAAGCCTTGAAGTTCCTGGCCAGTCCCGAATACGCCAACGCCCGCAACGAGGCGGCCAAGGGCGGCTTCATCTCCCCGAACAAGGACCACGACACCTCGAAGTACGCGGAGGACCTCGACCGGACCCTGGCCGAGCTGCTGGTCAAGAGCGACCCGGTGCGCTTCGACGGCTCCGACAGCATGCCCAGCGAGGTCGGGGCGGGGTCGTTCTGGAAGGAAGGGACCAACTGGGTCCTCGGGTCCTCCGACACCAAGACGTTCCTCAACAACGTCGAATCTTCCTGGCCCAAGTCGTAACCGTCGCGTGGACACGCTCGTCTCCACCGTCGTCGGGGTGGTGGCGGCCCTCGCCGTCGTCGCCGGGTTGTTCACCGCCTTGAACCTGGTCCTCGACCGCAGCGGCCAGCGGTGGGACAGCCTCCTGCGGCCGTGGGTGTTCGTGGGGCCGGCCATGGTGTTCCTCGCTGCCGCGCTCATCATCCCCGCCGTCCGCACCATCGGGCTGAGCTTCCGGGCCGGCCGGCGGGGAGAGGACGGGTTCAGCCTGGCCCAGTGGAGGGGCGCCCTCACCGATCGCAACGTCATCAGCTTCGACGGCTTCACCCAGGTCCTCACCAGCCGGCTCTTCCTCGCCGCACTCGCGCTGGTGGTGGTGGGTGTCGTCGTGGCTCGGGTGAGCGCCACCCGGGGCACCGGGTCGGCGCAGGCCCTGGACCTGTCCCACCCCTTGGCCTCCACCGCCCTGGCAGTTGCCGTCATCGCCGTCCTCCTGGCCGTGTTCTCCACGTTGCGGGGGATCATCTGGAACAACCTGTGGTGGGTGGCGGCGGTGGCGGGCCTGGCCACGCTGTTCGGGCTGGCGCTGGCTGTGCTGGCCGACCGATCGCGCAACGAGACGGCGGCCAAGACCCTGATCTTCATGCCGATGGCCATCTCGCTAGTGGGCGCGGCGATCATCTGGAAGTACGTCTATGACACTCCCGGAGCCGGCCAGGCCGAGGGCCTGCTCAACGTGCTGTGGCCGGGGGACCCCATCGACTTCCTGCGGGGAACTTCGAGCACCGGCACCATCGCGCCCTGGAACAACTTCTTCATCATGATCATCATGATCTGGATCCAGAGCGGCTTCGCCATGGTGGTGCTGTCCGCGGCCATCAAGGGCGTGCCCACGGAGCTGTTGGAGGCCGCCCGGGTGGACGGCGCCAACGAGGTGCAGGTCTTCTGGAGGGTGACCCTGCCCCAGATCACCTCCACCATCGCCGTCGTCGTCACCACCCTCACCATCACCGTGCTCAAGATCTTCGACCTGGTGAAGGCCACTACCGGGGGGGCGGCGGGGACGGACGTGCTGGCCAACCGGATGTACGAGGGGCTGCGCAACGGCAACTTCACGTCCTCGGCCACGTTCGCGGTGATGATCCTCGTGCTCGTGCTGCCGGTGATGTGGATCAACATCCGCCGCACCCGGGATGTGGTGGCTCGATGAGCATCCAGGCACCGCCGCCGCCGGTCGCCGTGGACGAAGAAACCACCACGGGCAAGCGGGTGACTCCGGAGCCGGTGGGGGCTCGCACCCACCGGGTGCTGACCAGCGTCCCCACGGCGGTGCTGTGGGCGCTGGTGATCCTGTGGACGATCCCCACCTTCGGGTTGCTCGTCAACTCCCTTCGGCCCGGCGCGCAGCAGTTCACCTCGGGGTGGTGGCAGACCTTCGCCGACCCCACCCTCACGACCGACAACTACCACCGGGCCCTGTTCGAGCCGCCGGGCGGGTCGCTGCCGTTCTGGAAGGCACTGCTCAACTCCTTCGCCATCGCCATCCCCGGCACCGCCGTGCCCATCGCCATCGCCGCCGCGGCCGCATACGCCTTCGCCTGGATGGACTTCAAGGGGCGCCACTGGTTGTTCATCGGGGTGCTGGCCATGATGGCCGTACCGGTGCAGATGGCGCTGGTCCCGTTGCAGCAGCTGTACTCCAACGGCGCCCACCTGACCCTGGCCGGAACCACCTACATCGTGTTCCCCGACCTCGATCTCAACAACAAGCCCATCGCCGTATGGCTGGCCCACACCGCCTTCGGCTTGCCGCTGGCCATCTACCTGCTGCACAACTACATCGCCTCGTTGCCCGGTGACGTGTTCGAGGCGGCCCGCATCGACGGCGCCACCCACTTCGGGATCTTCTGGAGGATCGTGCTGCCCCTGGCCAAGCCGGCCATCGCCGCCTTCGCCATCTTCCAGTTCCTGTGGGTCTGGAACGACTACCTCGTCGCTCTCATCTTCCTCAGCCAGAACAAAGCGGCCAGCCCGCTCACCGTGCAGCTCGTGAACCTCGTGACGTCGAGAGGCCAGGGCACGGAGCTGTTACCCGCGGCTGCGTTCATCTCGATGGTGGTGCCCCTCGTCATCTTCTTCTCGCTCCAGCGCTACTTCGTCCGCGGCCTGCTGGCCGGATCGGTGAAGGGCTGATTCCGTGAGTCGTTCCTAGGAGGCAGCCGTGGCCACCGTCGTGCTCGACAACGTCAACAAGCAGTATGCGAACGGCTTCCACGCCGTCCACGACCTCGACCTCGACATCAAGGACAGCGAGTTCCTGGTGCTGGTGGGTCCTTCCGGCTGTGGCAAGTCCACGGCGCTGCGCATGGTTGCCGGCCTCGAGAGCATCAGCTCGGGCACGTTGACCATCGGCGACCGGGTAGTCAACGACGTCCACCCCAAAGACCGCGACATCGCCTTCGTCTTCCAGAACTACGCCCTGTACCCGCACATGACCGTGCGCGACAACATCGGCTTCGCCCTCAAGCTGCGCCACACGCCCAAGGCGGAGATCGACGAGCGGGTCTCCGAGGCAGCTCGGCTGCTCGAGCTGACCAGCTACCTCGACCGCAAGCCGGGACAGCTGTCCGGCGGGCAGCGCCAACGGGTGGCGATGGGACGGGCCATCGTGCGCCGGCCCCAGGTCTTCCTCATGGACGAGCCACTGTCCAACCTCGACGCCAAGCTGCGGGTCCAGATGCGGGCCGAGATCAGCCGCCTCCAGCACAACCTCGGCGTCACCACCATCTACGTGACCCACGACCAGACCGAAGCCATGACCATGGGGGACCGGGTGGCGGTGCTGTCCGACGGGTACCTGCAACAGATCGACACCCCGCAGAACCTGTACGACCGCCCCGACAACGTCTTCGTGGCCACGTTCATCGGCTCGCCCCAGATGAACCTGGTGCTGGGCACGGTCGATGTCGGGGACGGCGGCCAGGACGGTTCCGGCTCCGCCGGGGTGACCATAGGGTCGCACCGCCTCGAGATCCCGCCGGAACGCCTGGCCGACAGCCCGCGTCTGGCTGAGTACGAAGGACGCGACGTCATCGTCGGCATCCGGCCGGAGAACCTCGAAGATGCGGCCGTGGACAAGGGCCGGGATGCGTCGCGCTCCCTTCCCGTGCGCGTGCTGTTGCGTGAAGGGCTGGGCTCGGAGGTGGTGGTGCACGCGCAACTCGACGCTCGGGCTCCGGCCATCCGCGCCGCCCAGGGCGAGAGGACCATCCTCACCGAGGGCGACGCGGTGGGCATCATCGCCCGCCTCGACCCCCGCACCACCGTCGCCATGGATCAGCCCGCCGTGTTCACCGTGGAGGTGGAGCGGCTCCACTTCTTCGACCCGGACACGCGCCTCGCGATCCGGGGGTAACGCCGCCGGTGCGGCTCCAGTTCGTTCCGGGGCGGGAGCCACCGCGCTCTTGGACCTGCCGTGGTCGCTCCCTCTGGCGGAGTGGGTCGACGAGCGGCTGGTGCGGATGGTGCACGGCCCGAGCCGTCACGGCCCTGGTGGATCGCCGACGTGTACGAGGCGATCGTGGCCGCCGTACCCGCCGAGCTGAGGGGCAGCCGGGACGATCCGGAGCTTTTCCACGAGCTGCTGGAGCACCGGTACTTCCTGTCCGAGGCGGCCGCCCGCCCGGTGGAGAACGAGGTCGCACTCGCTTCCTACATCGACAGCGTGCTGCGGACCCGTCCCCAGGAGCGGATCCTGCTGGAAGGGGAGTGACCGCCTTCAGGCGGCCCGGCGGCGGGGGTTGAGCGCGTCGTTCAACCCGTCGGCCAGGAGGTTGAGCCCCAGGATGACAGCACCGATGGCGGCACCGGGGAAGGCAGCCATCCACCAGGCGATCCGCAGGAACCGCTGGGCGTTGAAGGCGAGGCCACCGAGGCTGATCAACTCGGGATCGCCCAGGCCCAAAAAGGCGAGGCCCGCCTCCACCAGCACGACCTGGGAAGCGCTCAGCACGATCACCACGATCAAGGGCGGCAACGCGTTGGGCAGGAGGTGGCGCAGGACGATGCGGAGCGCCGGTGCGCCCGAGGCCTGAGCGGCGAGCACGAACTCCGTCGAGCGCAGCGACGCCGTCTCGGCCCTCACCACCCGGGCCAGGAGCGGCCACGACGTGAGCCCGAGGAGCACGACCAGGCGCTCGGTACCGGGACCGAACAAGGCGATGGCCACCACGGCCAGGAAGAAGCGGGGGACCACCTGCACGAACTCGGTGAGGCGCATGAGCGCGCTGTCGACCAGCCCCCGGTGGTAGCCGGCGGTGAGCCCCACGACCAGCCCCACCAAGGTGGACAGGGCGGTCACGCCGGCGACGATCAGCAGCGAGGTCCGCACCCCGTGCACCACGGCCGCGAACATGTCGCGGCCCAGGTCGTCGGTGCCCATCGGGTAGGCCCCGCCGGGGGGGAGCAAGGGCGGCCCGGTCAGGCGGAAGGGATCACCCGGAGCGATGACGTGGGCCCCCACTGCGACGGCGACCGCGGCCAGCGTGAGCACCGCGCCGGTGAGGCCGGCGGGCAGGCGCAGTGCGACCCGCAACGGGTGCCATCGCCGGCGGAGGGCCGGCGGCGCCTCGAGGGCCAGCTCGACTTCAGCCATGCCGCAACCTCGGGTCGATGCGGTGGTAGGCGAGGTCGGTGAAGAGGTTGGCCAGCACCACGGCCAGCGAGACGAGCAGGAAGATCCCGAGCAGGACCGGGTAGTCGCGCGACTGCAGCGAGTCGAGCAGGAGCCGGCCGAGCCCCGGCCAGGCGAAGAGCACCTCCACCACCACCGCGCCGCTGAACAACATCCCGACCCGGGCCCCCACCACGGTGGTCACGGGGAGCAGCACGTTGCGCAGGGCGTGGTGCAGCACCCGCAGCTCGGACATACCGGTGGCCCTGGCCGTGCGGACGTAGTCGGCCTCCAGTGCCTCCAGCAGCCCCACGCGGACGAGGCGGGCGATGATCGGCACCTCGCCCAGGGCCAGAACCAGCATCGGCAGCACCAGGTGGTGGGCCACGTCCCCCGCGTAGGCGAGCCCGGTGAGGTTGCGCCTGGCGTCGGTCATACCCTGGACAGGGAAGGCCCCGGCCCGGTAGGCGAGCCAGACGATGGCCAGCTGGCCCAGGGTGAACGCCGGCAGGACGTCGCCCGACAGCGTGATGGCCCGCACGGCCAGATCCCCCGGCCGCCCGGCGCGGCGGGCCGATACCGTGCCCAGGACCACGCCCGCCACCGTGGACACGACCAGGGCGCCGAAGGTGAGCAGGAGGGTGGCCGGCACCCGCTCGGCCACGACATGGGCCACCGGCCGTCCCTGGACGAACGACCGCCCCAGGTCGCCCCGGGCCACGTTGGCCACATAGGTGCCGAGCTGCTCGCTCAGGGGCCGGTCGAGCCCGAACTTCTGACGGATGAAGGCGTAGTAGGCGGCGTCGCCGTTCTCACCGGCCAGAGCCAGTACGGGATCCCCGGGCGCCAGATGGACCAGGAGGAAGGTGATGAGGACGATCCCGGCCACCGTCCCCACCACCCGCAGGAGTCGGCGCAGCAGCCCCGCCGGCGTCACCGCTTACAGAAGGCGGCCTCCGCGAACGATCCCGTCCAGGGCCGGAAACCCTGGCAGTTCGCCTGCCAGCCCCGGGTGCTGCGGGTCTCGACCAGCCACAGGTAGGGAAGATCGCTCACCGCCGCCTCCTGGATCTTCTGGTAGGCGGTGGTCCGGTCGCGCCGTTCGACGCTCTGGCTGGCGGTGGTGAAGAGCTTGTCGACCTCCGGGTTGCGGTAGGCGGCCGCGTTGGTGAACGGAGCGGAGCTGATCTGCGCGGAATCGAGGGTGCGCCGGAAGCCGATCTCCGGGTCGGTCCCGTGGCAGTAGGAGATGACGTTGGTGTCGAAGCTGCGCTGGGCGAAAACGGTCGGGGCGAACACCGCCGGCTCGAGCGGCTTGAGCGAGAGGTCGATGCCCACGCCGGCCAGCTGCTGGCGGAGGAGCTCGCCGTACTTGGCGAAGATGGGGAAGTGGAGGAAGTCGAGGGTGAGCGGCGTCCCGTCCGGGACCCCCTCCACGCCGGTGGCCACACGGGTGCCGCCACCGGAGCCGGCCTTCCAGCCGGCGCCGTCGAGCAGCTGGCGGGCCTTGGCGACGTCGAACTCCGGCAGCTTGACCTTGCCGTGGGCCCAGGCGATCTCACTGGAGATGGGCGCGGTGGCCACCGCCCCTTCGCCGAAGAGGATGTTGTCGACGATCGGCTTGCGGTCGATGGCGTGGGCGAAGGCGGTGCGGACCTCCTTGGACTTGAGGATGGGACGGTCGAGGTTGAAGCTCACGGTCATGACGCAGTTGGAGCCGCCGGGGTTGAAGCCGGTCTGTTCCAGGGTGATGCGGTCGTCGGCCCTGAGCCGGGCCTGGTCGGCGCCGGGGATGCCGCCGACGTAGTCGATCTCGCCGTTCTCCAGGCCCAGCACCTGGGTGGCGGGCTCGGGGATGACCCGCATGACCATCTCGTCGAGGTAGGGCAGCTCCGGCTTGAAGTAGTCGGGGTTGCGGGCCATGCGGACCTCGGACCCCTTGGCGTAGGACACGAACTTGAAGGCACCGGTGCCCACCGGGGCGCTGTTGGCGGGGTTGGTCTGGGGGTCGGTCCCCTCGTAGAGGTGCTTGGGCAGGATGGGCGCCTCGGTCACGTCGAGCTGTTGCAGGAGCGGGGCGTACGGCTGCTTGAACCGGAACACCACCGTCGCCGGGTCCGGCGTCTCGATGGCGGCCAATGCTGGTCCCATCGAAGCCTTGGTGCGGGCGTGGAACTTGAGGAGCATCTCGTCGAAGGTGAACTTGACATCGGCCGACGTGAACGGCTTGCCGTCGTGCCACGTGACGCCGTCGCGCAGCGTGAAGCGGTAGACGGCCCCGTTCTCCTCGATGTTCCACTTCGTGGCCAGGTCGGGCAGCGGCTCGCCCGCCTTGTCGCGGTCGAGCAGCCCGTTGAACATCGGCTCGGCGGCGGTGTGCGTCGCCCCGCTGGTGGTGATGGCCGGGTTCAGAGCCCCGGGATCCGACGAGATGGCGACCACCAGCGTTCCACCCCGGACGGGCTCTTCGGCCACCGTTGTCTCGGTCGCCTCCTCCCGGCCTCCCGTGGCTCCGTCGCCACTACAGGCGCCGGCGACAATTACGAAGAAAAGCGCCGCAATTAGCGCGCGAGGTGCAGGCATTGTCTCTCCCGTCGTCGAGTGGTGGGGAGCGTAGCGGCAGGCGGCTTCCATAGGATCGGCGGCCATGATCACCGACCTGAAGGCATCCATCGAAGAGCTCTGGGAGAACCGGGGCGACCTCTCCCCCGGCGACTCCGAGGCCACCGCCGCGGTGCATGAGGCCATCGACCTCCTCGACCGGGGCGAGGTGCGGGTGGCCGAGAAGCTGAAGGGCGGAGTGATGGTGCACCAGTGGCTCAAGCAGGCGATCCTGCTGCTCTTCCGGCTCTCTGCCATCGAGACCCAGGAGGTGGGGCCGTTCGTGTTCGCCGACAAGCTCCCGTTGAAGAAGGGGTACGCGGAGGCCGGGGTGCGGGTGGTGCCGGGGGCGTCGGCGCGCTGGGGTGCGTTCCTCGACCGTGACGTCATCCTCATGCCCAGCTACACCAACATCGGGGCCCGGGTGGGATCGGGCACGATGGTCGACACGTGGGCCACGGTGGGCTCCTGCGCCCAGGTGGGTGCCAACGTGCACCTTTCGGGCGGGGTCGGCATCGGCGGGGTGCTCGAGCCGGCGCAGGCCGCGCCGGTGATGATCGGCGACGACGCCTTCATAGGCAGCCGGGCCATGATCGTGGAGGGAGCGCAGGTCGGCGACGGGGCGGTGGTGGGGCCCGGAGTGGTGCTCACCGCCAGCATCCCGGTCATCGACGTGGAGACGGGCGAGGAGGTGGCCCGGGGCGCCATCCCGCCGTGGTGCGTGGCCGTCTACGGCACGCGGCCCCGTCACTTCCCGGGCGGGGACTTCGGCATGCCCGCCGTGCTCATCATCAAGTGGCTGGAGCCGGGTCGGCGTCACCAGAAGGCCCAGCTCAACGAGACGCTGCGCCAGTTCGGCGTGGGGCTGGGGTGACGGGGGACGCCGATCTGCTGCAGCTGTGCGCGGAGTTGGTCGACATCCCCTCGGTCAGCCACGACGAGGATCGCCTGGTGACCCACCTCGAGGCCCGGTTGCGGCAGGTCCCGTGGCTCGAGGTTGTCCGGGTGGCGAACAGCCTGGTGGCCCGCACCGCGCTGGGGCGCCCGCAGCGACTCATCCTGGCCGGGCACACCGACACCGTTCCCGCCAACGGCAACGCCGGCGCCCGCATCGAGGGTGACACCTTGTGGGGACTGGGCTCGGCCGACATGAAGGGCGGGTTGGCGCTGGCTCTGCACCTGGCCCGTACCGTGGACGAACCGGCCGTCGACATGACCTATGTGTTCTACGAGTGCGAGGAGGTCGACACCCGGTTCAACGGGTTGCGGCGGTTGCTGGCCGACCGGCCCGACCTGCTCGTGGGGGATGCGGCCGTCCTGGCCGAGCCCACCGACGCCGTGGTCGAGGCCGGTTGCCAGGGATCGGTGAGGGTGGCGGTTCGGCTGGCCGGCGTTCGCGCCCACGCGGCGCGCCCGTGGATGGGGCGCAACGCCGTGCACCGACTGGGGCCCGTCCTCACGCGCCTGGCCTCCTACGAGGAGCGGCGACCGGTCCTCAACGGCTGTACCTTCCGTGAGTCCCTGCAGGCGGTGGGGCTGAGCGCCGGCGTTGCCGGCAACGTGGTGCCGGACCGGGCCGAGCTCACCATCAGCCACCGCTTCGCTCCCGACCGCTCGGTGGCCGAAGCGCTGGACCACGTGCGAACGGTGGTGGGAGACGTGCTGGAGGACGGGGACGCTTTCGAGCTGCTCGACGCCGCAGAGGCGGCGCAGCCGGCGCTCGACCATCCGCTGTTGGCCGCGCTCGTGGCGGGATCCGGCCGACCACCCCGGGCCAAGCTGGGCTGGACCGATGTCGCCTTCTTCTCCGCCGCCGGCATCCCCGCCACGAACTTCGGGCCCGGCGACCCGACGTTGGCCCACACCGCCCAGGAGCGGGTGGAGCGGTCCTCACTGGAGGCGGCCTTCTCCTCGCTGCACCGGCTCGTGGTCGACGGCGCCGGCGCCGGCTGACCGGTGACGTCGGGGGCAGCCGTCTTCAGGTGCTGCGGAGGCGGCTACGGCTGGCCCAGGCGCCTCCGGCGGCGCCGCTCACCCCCACCAGCCCGACCACCAGCCAGCCCAGGGGCACCCGATCACCGTCGGAGGCCGGCTCCCGCGGCGCCGCCGCCTGCGCTTCGAGGGCCCCTTCGGCCGGTGCCACCGTCTCCCCTGCGACGGCGGCGTCCGGGGCCGGCGCCGTCTCCGGCGCCGCGGCGGTCGTGGCCGGCGGCGCAGCGTCGGTGGACGACCCAGTGGTGGTGCGGGCGGTGGTGGAGGATCCGGTGGTGGTGCGGGCGGTGGTGGGGGACCCGGTCGACGGCGCGGCTACGGCTCCGGTGGGAGGCGGCGCCACCGGGGCCGGCGCCGCTGCGCCGGGCGCCCGCAGCCCCTGTACGGCCTTGGCCACGTCGAGGCGTCCCGCTCCGTAGGTGCGGTCCCGCCCCGGTGGACCGAGGTCCTTGGCCGTGGACATCAGGCGATCGACGGTCTGTTGAGGGCTCAGACCGGCTCCCCGCAGCACTGCGGCGGCGCCGGCGACGTGGGGCGCGGCCATCGAGGTGCCGGCCTTGTAGGCGTAGGTGTCGCGTCGGCTGTCACTGATCCAGACGGTGGAGAAGATGCTCTCGATCTCGCCTTGGAACAGCCCGGATGGCCCGCCCGGGGCCGACATGCCCCACCGGGCCGACCCGACGCCGTTCGAGAAGTAGGAGATCCTGTCGTCGCGGCTGGTGGAGGCAACCACCAGCGCCGGCTCGTCGGCGAAGCCGGAGGAGAGGATGAAGTCGTTGCCGGCGGCGAAGACGCAGATCGATCCCTTCGACCAGGCGTAGGCGACGGCCTCCTCGGTCGAGGGCCCGAACACGGCCTGGGTGTCCTCGCCGAGGGACAGGTTGATTACCTCGGCACCGTTGTCGGCCGCCCACCGGATCCCGGCGGCGACGTCCTCGCCGTCACCGGAGCCGTTGGCGGCGAGGACCTTTATCGGCATGATCCGGGCCCTGGGCGCCACTCCCACGATTCCGCCGTTGCCGATGGCCGCTGCCGCTATCCCGGCGACGTGGGTGCCGTGGGAGTTGTCGTCCTGGGCGTTGTCGTCGTCGTTGACGAAATCACGACCCCCGACGATGTTCGGTGCCAGGTCGCCGTGGCTCAGGTGGACGCCGGTGTCGATTACGGCGATGTCGATCCCTTGGCCGAGCAACCCCGCGTCCCAGGCGGCCTTGGCCCCGACGACCTGCAACCCCCACTGCCGGCTGTACTCGGGGTCGCTGAAGGCCACCGCGGGTGGCGAAGCCGTCGTGGCCAGGGCGACGGCAGCGGCAAGGGCGGCCACCGCCATCCGGCGGGAACGGGCGTGCATGGCCTCCATTGTTCCTGTCCTGGGCGGCTATGAACCAGCGCCCGCCGCCGGCGCTCTACAGCTTGCGCAGGACCGTCACCACCTTGCCGAAGATGGTGACGTCCGCGGGGTCCAACTCCATCGGGGAGAGCCGCTGGTTGGCCGGCTGCAGGATGACCTTGCCGCCCTTGCGCTGGTAGGTCTTGACGGTGGCCTCCTCGCCCGGGATCCCGGCCACCACGATCTCGCCCTTCTCCGCCTGCGGCTGCTGGCGCACCACGACGTAGTCGCCGTCGAGGATCCCGGCCTCGATCATCGAGTCACCCCGCACCCGCAGGAGGAACACCTGGCCGGTGCCGGTGAAGTCCTCCGGCAGGGGCAGCAGTTCCTCCACGTTCTCCTGAGCCAAGACGTCGGTGCCGGCGGCGACGTCACCCACCAGCGGGACGTGACGGACGCGCCCCTTGTCCACGGCGGCTCCTGATGCGGCGTCGTAGCGCACCTCGATGGCCCGCGGCTTGGTCGGATCGCGCCTCAGGTACCCCATCTGCTGCAGGGAGCCCAGGTGGGCATGCACGGTGGACGAGGAGGTGAGCCCGACGGCCTCTCCGATCTCGCGCACCGACGGCGGGTAGCCGCGGTCGCGCAGGCACTGCTCGATGAAGTCGAGGATCTGGCGCTTCTTGCCACTCAGGATCGTTTCCGCCATCGGGCTCTCCCTTCGAACGCACGTTCCTGAACCGTAACAGCTGGGGCAGTCGAGCACAAACATTCGTTCGCAACCGGTTGACACGAACGCCCGTTCGGATGTTGTATGGATGGCGAACGAGCGTTCCCCTCCGGATCCACACCCAGGAGCGACAGATGGTTGCCTTGCACTACCCCACACAGGTTCTGGCTCACCCGAGCCGGCGGGCACCGAGGCTCCCCGTCCCTCGATCCGGCCGGCATGCAGCCCCGGGGGTCTACCGGCGCCGCCGGCTCGGGGTGGCGGTGCTGTTCCTCGGTGCCCTCCTCGGCGGCGGAGAGGCGCTGGGAGCCCTCGGAGGCGGTCCCCTCACCGCCTCCGAGGCTGGTTCTGATGGCGGCCGGCCGATCGTCTTGCGACCGGTGAGCCGCACCAGCCACGTGGTCGCACCCGGTGAGACGCTGTGGTCGATCGTCCGCCAACTGCAGCCCGTGGGTGACATCCGCCCGCTCGTCGACTCCATCGCCGCACGCCGAGGAGGCCGGCCACTGCAGGTGGGCGAGCGCATCGAGTTGCCGGCCGGGCCGCCGGGGCGCTGATCCGGGCGGAGGTAGCGTTGCGCCCCATGCGCTGCCCCGCATGTGCCGGTGTCGACGACAAGGTGGTCGACTCCCGGACGGCCGACGAGGGCACAGCCATCCGGCGCCGCCGGGAGTGTCTGGGCTGCGGGCGGCGCTTCACGACCTACGAACGGCTCGAAGAGGCGCCGCTGGTGGTGGTCAAACGCTCCGGCCAGCGGGTGCCCTTCGACCGGCACAAGATCGTCAGCGGCATCCGGGCCGCGGCCAAGAACCGACCGGTCGGCGGGGAGGCGATGGATGCGCTGGGGGTCGAGATCGAAGAGACGCTGCGCCTCGAGGGGCCCGAGGCGAGCACCGAACGCATCGGCCGCGCCGTGCTCGACCGCCTGCGCGAGCTCGACGAGGTCGCCTACCTGCGCTTCGTGAGCGTCTACAAGGGCTTCGAGGACCTCACCGATTTTGAACGGGAGGTGGTCCTGCTCACCCGCGCCCGCGACGCCGGCCGGCGCTGAGGCGGCGCGCCGGGCCGCCTCACTAGGGTGGCCGGCACAGACGGACCTTTGGAGGTGACGTGCGAGTCGGAGTCCTCACCGGCGGCGGCGACTGCCCCGGGCTGAACGCAGTGATCCGGGCGGTGGTGCGCAAGGGCGAGCAGCACTACGGCGACGACTTCGTCGGCTTCCGTGACGGCTGGAGGGGCCCGATCGAGGGCCACACCATGCCGCTCGACGTCGAGCGCTGCCGCGGCATCCTGCCCCGGGGCGGCACCATCCTCGGATCATCGAGAACCAACCCCTACAAACTCGACGGAGGCGTCGATCGGCTCAAGGCCAACCTGGCCGACCTCGGCGTCGACGCCCTGGTCGCCATCGGCGGCGAGGACACCCTGGGGGTGGCCCACAAGCTGTCGGCTGAGGACGTGGCCGTCGTGGGTGTGCCCAAGACCATCGACAACGACCTCAACGCCACCGAGGTCACCTTCGGCTTCGACACGGCGGTGCAGGTCGCCACCGATGCCATCGACCGCCTGCACACCACGGCGGAGTCCCATGACCGGGTGCTGGTGTGCGAGGTCATGGGCCGACACGCCGGCTGGATCGCCACCTACGCCGGCATCGCCGGCGGCGCCGCCGAGGTGCTCGTGCCCGAGCGTCACTTCGACATCGACAAGGTGTGCGAGGACCTCAAGCGGCGCCACGAGAAGGGCCGCTTCGCCTCCATCGTGGTGGTCGCCGAGGGGGCCACGCCCAAGGAGGGGACGATGGTGGTCAACTCGTCCGAGCTCGACGCCTTCGGACACGTCCGCCTCGGTGGCATCGGCCAGTTGCTGGCCGAGGAGATCGAACAGCGCACCGGCTTCGAGACGAGGGTCACCGTCCTCGGCCACATCCAGCGGGGCGGCACGCCCACGGCCTTCGACCGGGTGCTCGCCACCCGCTTCGGCGTCGCCGCCATCGACGCCGTCCACGACGGCGCCTACGGCCACATGGTGGCCTTGCAGGCGGGCGCCGTCGTGCGGGTGCCATTGGCAGAGGCGGTCACCGAGCTCAAGACCGTCGACCCGGGCCTGGTCGAGGTGGCGGAGCTCTTCCACGGCTGAGGCAGGCTCGGGCCACGAACTCTGGCGGGTCGTCGCAGGGGAAGGATCACCATGGCTGACCGGGCCGTACTGACCACCGGGGCCAATTCCGGCATCGGGCTGGCGACGGTGGTGGAGGTGGCCCGTCGAGGCTTTCGCTCCATCGGCTCCGTCCGCTCGCGGCCCAAGGCCGAGATCGTGGCCGCGGCGGCGGCCGAGGCCGGCGTCGAGGTGGAGACGGTGCTACTCGACGTCACCGACGCCGAGCAGTGCGAGGAGGTGATGTCGGGCCTCGAGCTCCACGGGCTCGTCAACAACGCCGGCTACGGCCTCACCGGCGCGGTGGAGGACGTCCCCGACGACGAAGCTCGTGCCCTGTTCGAGACCATGGTCCACGCGCCCATGCGCCTGGCCCGTCTGGCCCTGCCGGCCATGCGAGCCGCCGGCGACGGGCGCATCGTCAACATCTCCTCCATCGCCGGGCGGACCACCGTCCCCTTCGCCGGTCACTACACCGGCGCCAAGCACGCGCTGGAAGCGCTCTCCGACGCCCTGCGGATGGAGGCGGCGGGCGACGGGGTGAAGGTGGTGCTGGTGGAGCCCGGTGGCTTCAAGACCGGGATCTGGGAGGAGTTCGAGCGTGACGTGGAGCGTCGGGAGGCGGCCGGCTCCCGCTTCGGGAGGGCCTACCGCCGGTCGCTGGAGGGGCAGCGCCGACTCGAGCCGCTCATGGGCAACCCGCAGCAGTGCGCCAAGGTCGTCGCCGGCGCCCTCACCGCCCGCAACCCCAAGGCCCGCTACCTCGTCGGCCTCGACGCGCAGGCCATCAACCTGGTCGACTCCATGACCCCCACGTTCCTCAAGGACCGGGTGCTGCGCCTGGGCCTGGGCATCTAGCCGCCGTCGGTGGGCCGCCGGGGCTGCGGGCCGCTCTCGATGAGGTCGACGAGGTCGTCGAACAGGTGGGGCGGGGCCACCACCCGGGTACCGTCGGCCAGGACGCCGCAGCGGGCGCCGGCCTCGGCCGCCACCAACTCGCCTGCCGCCCAGTCCCACGCCTGCAGGCCCCACTCGTAGTAGGCGTCGAGGCGCCCGGCCGCCACCCAGCACAGGTCGAGTGAGGCGGCGCCCGCCCTGCGGATGTCGCGCACCTCGGGTAGGAGCCGGGGCAGCAGGCTGGCCTGGAGCCGGCGCCGCTCGGGGTCGTAGCTGAAGCCCGTCCCCACCAGCGCGGTGGCCAGGGTGGGCGCCCCCTCCACCTTCAGCGGCTGTCCGTTGCAGGTGGCGCCGCCGCCCAGGGCGGCGACGAAGGTCTCGGCGTGGTTCGGGTCGTGCACGGCGCCGGCCACCACCTTGCCGTCGACGGCGGCGGCGATGGACACCGAGAACTCGGGGAAGCCGTAGAGGAAGTTTGTGGTGCCGTCGAGGGGGTCGATTATCCAGGACACGCCACTGGTTCCGGGGCGGCTGGCGCCCTCCTCTCCGACGATGCCGTCGTGAGGGCGCAGCTCGGACAGGCGCTCGTCGATGAGCCGCTCGCTGGCCCGGTCGACGT
>JAHWJU010000130.1:0-3330 GCA_019348255.1 Actinomycetota bacterium
CGATGGCAGCGGCGAGCAGGTTGCGCGACGTGGATGTCAGCTGTGGCAGGGGAAGCTCCGATCGTGTGAGCGGGTGACCGGAATCGAACCGGCGTCATGACCTTGGAAGGGTCAGGTTCTGCCTCTGAACTACACCCGCGGAGATCTTCGCACGCTAGCCGTCGGGGAGGGGGGATTTGAACCCCCGGCCTCCTGCTCCCAAAGCAGGTGCGCTACCGCTGCGCTACTCCCCGCCGTCGCCGGTCCTCGTGGCGCACCCGGCCCGTCACGCCGACGGCGAGCGCGATGGTAATGGCTCCAGGGCGACCCGGAGCGAGAAAGGGATCTCGCCCGGCTGATGCATCGACAGCCTGGCCTGAATCTGAGCACCAGCACCTATTGCTCGCGCCGCGAGTAAGGGTTATCTTCTTCCACACGAGGGGGCGGATCCCCTGGGGCGGGAGGTGGCGGGATGCCGGGTCTGAATCGTCGTCGTGGGCGCCGCTGTGGTGGTGTCGTGGGCACTGTGGTCGCCATGGCTGCCGCGGCCTTGGCGCCCTTGGCGACCGACGCTGCGCCCGCGGCGGCTGCGTCTCCGGCGCCGGCGCCGGTCGAGTCGGTGCAGTTGAGTCTGCTGGCTTCGCACGACCTCGCCGCCCCCGGGCTCGACGGCGAGGTCAAGCCGCGGGGCCAGAACGGCGACCTCGCAGTGCTCGGCCGCACGGCGTTCGTGGCCGCCGGCCCGATCTTCCACGGTGCCAATTCCAGCACCGGCCGCATCTGCACCGACCATGGTGGAGTCAAGGTCGTCGACCTGTCCGACCCCGTCCGGCCGACGTTGGTCTCCACCATCACCATCGAGGACACCAAGGGGGTGCCCACGCGCGGGGGTGCCAAGTTCGACAACCTCGCAGTCACGGCCAGCGCCGTGGACGCGCGCGCGGTCCGCACCCCGAGCTTCACCGGTGACGTGCTGGCGATTGCCACCCAGCGCTGTGAGCCCTCGTTCTTCAGCGGCGGGCGGATCGAGTTCTGGGACGTCACCAACCGCGCTGCCCCGTCCCGCATCGGCGTGTTCGACCCCGCCGACATCACCTTCGGGACCCGCACGGGTGCCTGGGGGATATTCGAGGACGTCCGCATGTTCACGCGGGGCGACCGGCTGATGGCGGTGGCCACGACCCCGTTCAGCATCGGAAACGCCCATGACGCGTCGCCTTTCGGCGACCTTCGGGTAATAGACGCCACCGACCTGCGCAACCCTCAGCAGGTCGGCACCTTCCCGCCGGTGAGCCTCGGCCAGAACTCGGTGAACGGGTGCCGGACCTTCCAGGCCGGACGGGCCGTTGCCCCCACGCCGGACGGCAACGGCGCCATCCTGTCGTGGTACGACGGCTCCGGAGAGCTCTCGGCAGACCAGACCGCTGCCGTCTTCAAGCTCGATCTGGACAACCTGCCTCGCCACGTCCCTGGCACCTCCCCCCCCAAGTTCGACCCGTCACCGCCGTTCTGGGGCTACCCCTACGATGGTGATGTCGAGGGCAACGCCGCCGACGTCCAGCCGTTCCTCGGCCCGGGTGGCGAGCTGCAGGTGCTGCTGTCCGAAGACGATCTCGATCCTGCCATGACGAGCGTGGCCATCGGGCCTGCGGGGGCGAGTCCCCAGCAGTACCGCGGCTGCACGATCCTGGCTGGCAAGCACCTCTACGAGTACCCGAACCAGCAGGTCAGCTCCGAGATCGTCTACGTGGGACGGGCCTGCCCGGCCTCCACCCTGGCGGGCACCTCCAACACGGCGGCCGAGGAGCTGCTCGCCGACCCCGCCGGCAAGATCGCGCTGGTGGAGGGTGGCGGCAACCTGAACGACGGCTGCAGCTCAGTCGAGAAGCTCGACCGGCTGAAGGCAGCGGGGGCGTTGGCCATCCTCCAGAGCACCGGCAGCGAGCTTCTCAACACGACCATCGCCGGTCCCCGCGGCGGCGTGCCTTCCCTTCCCTACCTGACGGTCCCCAAGAGCGCCTACGACAACGTCCAGCTGGTTCCGGCGCCAGTCCTCCCGGCGCTCGCTGCCGGCGCTTTCCCCGGCTCCTGGCAGCGCACGAGCACCACCAATGTCAGCGTCGTCGCCTTTCCCGGCCGTGCCGACAAGCGGCGCTTCCAGAGCGTCGCCGATGCCACCGACCGGGTGGCTCGAGCCGAGGTCGCGCCCGGCAGCCGATTCCCGGTTGCGGTGGGGACCGCCTACCTCGCCAGCGCGTTCCTCGAGGTCGGGACCTACGGTGGCGGTGCCTTCCGGGCCGCCGTGGTCTGGTACGACGCCGCCGGCAACGCCATCGGCGACGCGGAGATCACCAGCCTGGCGGCCGTGACGGCCCGAACCCGCTTCGAGCGTTCGGTCACCGCGCCCGCGGGCGCGGCCAAGGGTGCGGTCAAGGTCGAGTGGACCGGCGGCGACACGGCCTCGGGAACAGGCTTCGCCGACACGATCTCGCTCGTGCGTCCAGGACTGCAGAGCACGCTGCGGGACCACCCGGGCGAGTGGGGGGCGCAGCGGGTGCTCGACTTCGCAGCCAATCCGCCCACTCAGGCGGGCATCTACCGCAGCCCGACGTCGACGGTGTGGCCACCGCCGGGCAACGGCCTCTACGCACCTCGCCTGGCCCGCATGTTCGGCAAGGACCTCGCCTTCACCACCTGGATGTCCGACGGTCTGCGGGTGGTCGACGTCAGTGATCCGCGCCGGCCCCGCGAGGTCGGGTCCTTCGTACCGGCCCCGGCGGTCGATCCCACCCCACAAGCCGGCGCCGGCGCCGGCCTCACCCGCGGCCCCGTCTGGGGCGACCGCACCCTTGTCACCGGCGTCGATGTCATACCCACCGGCGAATCCTCGGGCATCGCCGTGATCAGCGACATCAACGCCGGCATCTACGTGCTCGGGTTCCAGCTCGTGCGGGCCGGCGAGGTCGGCCCCGGCCAGACCGTCACCGCCGCTCCGGGCGAACCCATCCGTCTCGTCGGCACCGGCTTCGCGCCGGGTGCGACGGTGCGGTTGTCGTTGTCGGAGGCTGAGGCCGCCGCGGCCAGGACGGGCGCCCCGGTGCGACGGTCCTCGGTGGGTCCTTTCGACCTCGGTGCGGTCGCGGCCGATGCGAGCGGGTCGTTCGCGACCGAGATCACGCTGCCGGTCGACATCCGGTCGGGCAGCTACCGCATCCTGGCGCGCGGGGCCGCGCCCGGCGGAGGCGTTCGGACACTGGTCTACAACCTGATCGTTCCGGCAATGGGCTATTGGACCGTGGCCTCCGACGGCGGCGTCTTCGCCTTCGGCAAAGCCGTCTTCCATGGCTCCAC
>JAHWJU010000130.1:3430-6235 GCA_019348255.1 Actinomycetota bacterium
TTCTTCGGCTCCGCTGGCGACATCCGGCTCAACTCACCTGTGGTGGGCATGTCCTCCTCTCCCACCGGCCACGGCTACTGGCTGACGGCGGCTGACGGAGGGATCTTCGCGTTCGGAAACGCCGAGTTCTCCGGCAGCACCGGGTCGATCCCCCTGGCCGCGCCCATGGTGGGAATCTCGCCTCACGCTTATCGGGTAGGTCCCTAGTTCGTTAGTGCCTGACGAACATCCAGTGAACACCCTTTCATGTGCTGGAGCCGCGGTATATGCTGCACCGGAAAACAGCTGGTTTGACGACCGGCGGGGATGAAGGGAGTCGTCTCATGACTGCCATACGGAAAGTACTTCTGGTCGGGATGACGATCGGCGCCCTCGCCGTCGGAGGTATGAGCGTCGCCTGGGCCTGCACAGCCAGCTCGAACATCAAGGCTGATCCCGGCTCCGGGCTTGCCGGTTCCCAGGTCCAGCTGACCGGTAGCGGCTTCCTCGCCCCCTCGTCCGAGGCTGGAGGCGAGCAGGTTGGTGCGGTGGAGATCCGCTGGAACAGCACCAGCGGCCCGATGCTCGCCACCGCCACCGATGCCGAGTTCTCGACACAGGTCACGGTGCCCCGGAACGCCGCAGCCCGCAGGTACTTCTTCGTCGCCGTCCAGCGGAGGGCGGATGGCAGCATCGTCCGCAACGCGGCCGCACCCTTCCTGGTGACAGCGCCGGCGGGTGAGCCGGCGCCTCCAGCCCCGGCCAACCCTGAGCCCCCGGCGGACGAGGAACGGGCCGCCGCTTCCGCCTCGAATGAAGCGGCACCTGCTCAACCCGAGCCCGTCTCCGCCACGGCTGCGCCCGCCAACGCCGCCAACGCCGCCAACGCCGAAGCGCGGCCCGCGGCGCGGCCGGCCGGCAACGGCGCCGCGGTGGCCCGGTCGACCCGGTCCGGGGATGCGGCCGTAGCCGCTCCTCCCACCGATCCGGGTGAGCCGGCGGAGGCCGCTGCCGCCCCCCCGTCGCCCCCTCCCACTCCTGAAGTCTCGCCCCGTTCCGTGACCGGCGACATCGGCGGAGCCTGGACGAGCGGCGCGACGGGCACCCGGGGACCAAGCCTCACCGACGCATCGCTGCCGGCAACCCGGACGGCTGGCTCGGGCCTGGGCGTGGGCCTCCTGACGCTGGGAACGGCGACGCTCCTGGCCGGTGCCTTCGTCGGCCTGCGGTCCAGGCGCCGCGCAACCAGCGACTCGATCTGACACCCAACTGAAGCCTCCGCATCGCACTACCGCCCCCCTGCTGGCAGGGGGGCGGTTCGCGTTGGGGCTTGGGATCAGATGGAGCCTGGCTGGCACGGCTCGCACTAGGTGGAGCGGCGCAGCTCCTCTTCCTCGGTGGTGACGACAGTGACGGGCTCGCCTTCCGCGGTGGTGAGGTCGATGCGGATCGGGTCGTGGCCGCGCATCGCCTCCGCCACCTTGGCCGCTTCGTCCGCAGAGCTGACGTCGACGGCCACCGTCGTCCCCCTTTCCGCGGCCAGTGGCTGCGCCGGTCCCTTGGCGCCGAAACCGCCGCCGGCCACGAAGCCCATGGTGGCGCCGGCCGCCCCTCCCACGATGGCGGCAATGAGCAGCCGCAGGCCGACGCCCACGCTCGACACCAACGGGATGAGGGCGGCCGGGAGCGTGAGGGCCATTCCCACGATCACCCCGATGATGGTGCCCACGGCGATGCCCTTGGTCATCTCCTTGGTGAAGGGACCGACGTTGCCGGCGCCGGCCACCGATTGATCGAGTTCCTCGCGCATCTCGGCCTTCAAAGAGGCCACTTCGTCGCCCGCCCCGTCCGTTCGGGCCGGCCGTCTGGTCACGCCGGCAGCGGCGTCGGCCGCAGCCCGAGCCGAATGGGCGTCGCGGAAGACGCCGAGCACCTGGTCGGGAGTCTTTCCGGGAGCGGTCAATGTGGGTCCTCCTTGGCGGTTCGGCGATTCCTCATCTACCCCCCGTGCCCTGCCGCTATCCCCGCAACGGCAAGGGGCGGGAACGGCCCGGGGTCGAGGATCGGGGGTAGGGGCGGCCCGCCCGGTAGAGTGCTTGGCAATGAGGGCCACGGTGGAGCCGTTGGAGGGCAACAGGGTCAAGCTGTCGGTTGAGGTGGACGAGAGCGAGTTCGAGCAGGCTGTCGACAGCGCCCTGCGCAAGATCGCCCGGGACGTGCGCATCCCCGGGTTCCGGCCGGGCAAGGCGCCGCGACGGCTACTCGAAGCTCGCATGGGCAAGGCCACCGTGCGCCAGGAGGCGATGCGAGACGCGCTTCCGGAGTACTACGCCGCGGCCTTGCGCCAGACCGAGATCGACGCCATCGCCCCGCCTCAGATCGACGTCACCTCCGGAGATTCAGAGGGACCGCTGGCCTTCGACGCGGTGGTGGAGGTCCGGCCCCAGGTGAGCCTGGTGGGTTATCAGGGCCTGCGGGTCGCCATCGCCTCTCCCGCGGTGACGGACGAGGACCTGGAGCGCCAGATCCACCGGCTGCGCCACTCTTCCGGGCAGCTGGTCGAGGCGAATCGTCCGGCCCAGAGCGGCGACCACCTGACCCTCAACCTCGAAGGCTTCCGCTCTGGTGAGTCCGATCCGACGCTGAGTGCGCAGGATTACCTCTACGAGCTGGGTTCCGGCAGCATCGCCACCGACCTAGACGACCGGTTGCTAGGCGCCAAGCCCGGCGATGTGGTGGAGTTCGAAACCACCGACGGGGCCGACAACACGGTGTCGTTCAAGGTCCTCGTCAAAGACGTGAAGGAGATGGTCCTGCCGGAGGTCA
>JAHWJU010000131.1 GCA_019348255.1 Actinomycetota bacterium
CGAACCTCCGCTTGCCGATGTAGCACCAGGGGCAGACGACGTCGGACCAGATCTCCACTCTCATGGAGTGCTCAACCGCCGACGCGGTGCCGATCATCCCGCCTGGGCGCGAAGGGTCGAATCAGCCGTAGCTGTCGCATCCCCAGCCGTCGCGATCCGCATCGAAGCGGTGGGGGTCGCCATGAGCGTGGTCGACCCGCACCTTGCGCTTGATGTCGCCACAGTCGAGGTCGGGGGGCGGCGCAGGGATGCAGTCGTCGGGGTAGGCGGGGTGGCAGCTCCCGGCGCCGCCATCGCCGGCAACGGGCGCCGGCGGGGTGGTCGGCGGCGGTCCGGTGCCGGAACAGGCCGACCACAGGCCCCTCCCCGCCCGCCGCGCCTCCTCCTCGGCCGACCGAAGCCGTCGCGCCAAGTCCGGGTCCTCGCTCGCGAACTGCTCGAACCACTCGGCTGCGCCCTCCCTCACCAAAGCCTCGTTGACGCTCACGCCGCCGACGTGCACATCGGCCAGGGTGCGTCCGTAGCGATCCGTCTCAGGCCCCTCCGACGGCGGCCGCAGCACCAACGTCCGGGCCGTCGTCAGACGCCTCAGCGCCTCCGTCGCCTGAGACCCGAAGCACTCCGACGTCTCCGGCGCGTCGACCTGCGCGAGGCGGACACGGCGGCCGTCACTGACGACGAGCGTGTCGCCATCGGTGACGGAGCGCACGGACAAGGGTGACAGTCCGGCCGTGGCTGGCGTCGCCGTGGCGGGCGGTGCTGTCGTCGATGTGACGGGCGGAGCCGTCGTCGACGCCGGGGCCGGCTGGGTGGTCGATGAATCGCTGGTCGTGGACGACGACGGCGAGGTGGAGGGGGCGGCTGGCGAGTTCGAGCTGGAGGAGGGGCTGGGCGGGGACGACAGACGGGACTCGTCCTCGCAGGCGCCGGCGAACGCCACCACGAGCGCCATGGCCGCACCGGCCGCGACCCGGCGGGTGCACCGGACCCAGCGGCCCTCGATCTTCGCTCCCCTGGCTGACATGGCGCCCCCGGACCTCTCGCCGCGGGGCGATCCCGCCGTTGCTGTATGTCGGCAGCGCGAACCGCAGGCCGAAGAAGTTCTCAGGACCCGGAGCCGGAAGTTCCCCGGCTGGGTGGGGCCGACGCCCGCCGCTGCGCCTGAACCAGCACCGGGGAAGTACCCAGGACCGCCCGCAACGACAGGAGGAGGGCGGCGGTGGCAGGTCGTACGAAGCCCAGGTCGGTGGCCATCGGACGGCGGATCCCGTGCATGGCCCTCGCCCATCCCGGGAGTAGGTCCTCGGCGGCCATCACGAGGAGCTGGTGCGCTCCCCGCGAGGCAGGGTCGCCCCTCATGGGGCGGCGCAGGAAGCGCATGACATCGGCCGCTTCGGGTCCGGCCGCCAGCTCGGGTCGAACCGCTCGGAGGTACTCCCGCACGTCGACGCGCGTACGTGGAACCTCCGTCGCCCCCAGCTTCTCCGCCACCACCGCCATCTCGCTGTAGTAGCGGTCGAGATCGGCCCCCCGGCGGGGGAACGGCGAGTACCGCTGGTGGGCCCGGAGGAACGACACCGTCTCCGCCACGTGGATCCAGCGCAAGAGGGCCGGGTCGGCGGCGTCGTAGGGCCGGCCGTCCGGTGCCACCCCTACGACCCGGCGGTGGATCCGCCGGACGGTGGCGATTATCGACTCCGCCACCTCGGTCGACCCGTACGTGGTGGCCCCCACGAACGACGACGTCCTAGACAGCCGCTCGAGCGGTGCCTCCCGGAACCGCGAGTGGTCGACGACGCCGGCCATGGCCAGCGGATGGAGGGCCTGGAGCATCACGGCCGAGATCCCCCCCACGAACATGGTCACGTCGGCATGTATCGCCCACGTCACCGACGAGGGCCCGAACAGACCGGGATCGCCGGGCGGGTCGGTGTACTGCTCCTGCGGAAAGCGGCTCGAAGCGAACAACGAGCGCACACCGTCGGCGATCTGCTGGCGGGCCAGGAGCGCGGGGTTGGGGAGGACAGGCACCTTTGCCATTGTCCGATGCTGCAACCTGCGCCGGACTATGCCAAGCGCTCAGTCCTCCTGAGGCTCGGCCAGCAGGTCGGCACTGGCAGCCAGCGCGGTGGCGAGTCCGGCTGCCCGCTCGACGACGGCCGCCATGTAGTGCTGGGCGACGGCGCCCTGTCCTTGCAACGGCGGGTCGCCCAGCGAGCGCAGCGTGGCCGTCGGATCGCCGGCGGGCACGACGGGCTCGGGATCACCCAGCCGGGGCACGGGCCGCCAGAGGTCGACCCCCTTCGCCTTCCTGGAGCGCCGGCGGCGTCCCTGCGGCTGCCCGCGGTTGGGAGACCCCGTCATACGTCCTCCTCGACCAGCAGCATCTCGGGGCGAAGACCGAGTGCCATCCGCAGCTGCTCTGAGTCCAGATCGGCGAGGGAGCTCGATCTGGGAAGGACGAGGTCGGCGATGTGGCGTTTGCCGGCCACCACTTCCTCGACCCGCTCGTCCACCGTTCCCGGGCAGACGAGCCGGTGCGAGATGACGGTCCGGCTCTGGCCGATCCGCCATGCCCGGTCCCGGGCCTGGTCCTCCACCGCCGGGTTCCACCAACGGTCGTAGAGCACGACATGGCTGGCGGCGGTGAGGTTGAGGCCGGTGCCACCTGCCTTGAGCGAGAGCACGAGAGCGCCCGGTCCATCGCCCTGCTGGAACTCCTCCACCAGCCGATCACGGGCCCCCCGCGCCAGGCCGCCGTGGTAGCAGGCGATGGGGACGCCGGTGAGCTCGCTCAAGTGGTCGGCCAGCCGCTTTCCCCACTCCGCGAAGTGGGTGAACACCAAGATCCGCTCCCCGGCGGCGAACACCGCCCCCACGATCTCCTCCAGGCGCGCCAGCTTCCCGGAACGACCCGCCAGCGGCCGCCCGTCGTCCTGGTAGTTGGCCGGATGGTTGCAGATCTGCTTGAGCGCGGTGATGGCGGCGAGGATTGCGCCCTGCTTCGGGGGGCCGTTCTCCTGGGTGCTGTCGGCCAACAAGGCATCCAGCACCGCCTGGTAGAGCCCCACCTGCTCCGCCGTCATGGTGCAGCGGTCGAGCTCGTCGATGCGGTCGGGCAGCTCGGCCGCCACCACCGGCTCGCTCTTGGTGCGGCGGAAGACCAGGATGCCGTTGAGAGCCCGGAGTGCGGCTTCACCCTCGCCCGACAGCTGGGTGACGAAGGTCGAGCGCGAGCCCATGAGGCCCGGGTTGGTGAAGTCGAGGATCGCCCACAGGTCGCCGAGGCCGTTCTCGATGGGCGTACCGGTGAGCGCCAGGCGACCCCGGGCCGGGATGCGACGCAGTTGCTGCGCCGTCTCGTTGGCCGGGTTCTTTATGGCCTGGGCCTCGTCCAGGACCAGTCGATGCCATTGCCGGTCGGCAAGGGCCTCCACGTCTCGGACCGCGGTGCCGTAGGTGGTGAGGACGATGTCTGCTCCTGCCACCTCGGCCTCGAGCTCTTCGGCTGATGCCCGCCGGGCGCCGTGATGGACCACGACCCGCAGGCCGGGCACGAAGCGCGCCGCTTCCGCGGCCCAGTTGCCCACCACCGCCGGCGGAGCGATCACCAGGGCCGGTCCGTTGCCGGCGCAAAGAGCGAGGTGGGCCAGCACGGTGGGCGTCTTGCCCAGTCCCATGTCGAGGGCCAGGCAGCCGCCGAGCTCGACTGCACCGAGGAACCCGAGCCACGCCAGCGCCTCGGCTTGGTAGCTGCGCAGCTCGCCGACGAAGCCCTCCGGCCGGGTCTGGGGGTCGGTAGGGGCGGCACTGGCCCGGGCGAGGAGGTCGGTGGCCCAGCCGGTGCCCTCGACCCGCAGCCCGCCACTCAGGCGCGCGCCCTCGAGGCCCACGGCGTGACGCAGGACCTCGGCGCCGGTGAGGGTGGTGGTGCTGGCTCGCTCGGCCAGCGCAGCCGCCGCCTCCTTCAGGTCGGCGTGGTCGAGCTCGACCCAGCGTCCGCGGGAGCGCACGAGCGGACGGGCCTCCGCGGCCAGCCGAGCCAGGTCCTGTGCGGTCAGCTCGACATCGTCGAACACCGCGGACCACCGGACGTTGCTCAGCTGGTGGGCACCGACGACCGTCTCCCCGGTCGGTTCGGTGAACATCCGGAGGGCGGGCGTGGCCTTGCGCCGCGACAACGCCGGCACCCTCACGTCGAACCCCGCGGCCCGCAGAGAAGCACCGGTCGCCGTCATCAGCTCCCACGCCTCCGTCTGGGACAGGTACACCTGCCCGCGTCGCAGGCGGCCCGGCGGCCGGAGGAGCACCGGCAGGATCCGCTCGAGGCGGGCCAGCTCGTCGGCCAGGGCCTTGGTGTTCCTGCTGTCGGCAATGGCCAGCTCGATCGGCATCAGCGGGCCTTCGGCGCCGGGGCCCTGGACCGACAGGAACCAGGCGTTGCTGGCGTCGGGCGGGTCGAGCTGCACGACCAGACGCGGGCGGTTGAGCGACGTGACCGGCTTGGCCCAGCGTTCGAGGCGCCTCGACACCTCGGCCGCCACTGCGCCCGGGGCCCTGAACGACGAGCCGTCCAGCCTGGTGACCACGGCCTCGGCAACCGCAGTGGGGGTGTGGTTCTTGGGGGGCGGCGCCGGCAGCTCGAGCAGTCGTGCCGCCTGGCTCACGACCGCGTGCACCACGCCGCTCAGGACGTCGAGGGCGACGGTGCGCGCTGCGGCCGGAGCCAGGGCCGTGACGGCTCCGGGCATGGCCGCGGCCAGTCGGTCGAGCTCCTCTTCGTCCACCAGCGCCGGTACCCAGCGCACGCCCAACTCCACGGCGGAGGCGTCGCCCGCCCGGTTGCTGCGCAGGGTGGGAACCACTCCGCCGCGGGCGACGAGGCGGACGGCGGCGAGGGCGACCCGGCCGAGCCACGTCACGCTGGAGCCGGCGCCGTCGCTGCCGAGGCCGGCGGCGATGGCCACCAACCAGCCCAGGGCGTCGGCCACGGGGATCGACAGGGCTTCTGCCCGAGCCCCCCCGGGCAAGGGAACCGCGGGGTGCTGGCTCCAGCCGAGTGCGGGGCCGCCGATGGCCTCGAGCCGGTCCGACAGCTCCTCGGCGCTGGCCGGCGCCGTCCCCGGCCCCGCCGCCCACACCACCACCTGTCCCGACGCCCACGAGGCCTGCAGCAGCACCACACCCGAGGGATCCGAGGTAAGGGCGGCGGCGGGGGTGCCGGGGGCCGGAGCGGAGGCGGAGGTGACGGGGGCCGTCCGCGAGCCCTGGGTCAGACGGTCGTAGTCGGCCTCGAGCCGGTCGAGCACCCGCTCGAAGTCGGCGACCACCTGCTCGCGCTCGGGCCCCTTCAGCTGCAGGACGGCCTCGAGATGCTCCTCCGTCTCCTCGATCAGGCGAGCGAGCGCGTGGCGCCACTCCCCAGGGTCAGCCTCCAGAAGGGCGACCTCCTCGGGGGTGGCGGTCCCGTCGGCCGCGGCCCAGGCCGCAGCCTCGAGAGCTTCTCTTACGTCCTGCATCTGTATTGGGCGCTCCTCGCGCCGCCCCCGTTCACCCGACGTGGGCAGCCGTCCGTGTGCCGGCGTTCTCGGAAACGGCCTCGGACGAGACCTGCTCCACCGCCCTTCCGGGGCGGGACGCCGTGGGAAGAGGTTAGCTCGCTGATAACGGTGACGGTGGACGAGGATCTGGTGGAGGACATCGGCCGGCTCGCGCAAGCCGTCCCTGCTGTGCGCATCGTCACCCGTCAGCCGTAGAGCTGGCTGTCATGCTCCCCCACCGGCTGGAGATGTGAGGGACGCTAGATCGACCACGTCGAGCTTGGGCCGGCGGGTACACGGTCACCGCCAACCGGCGGCCCGCCTGCGGGTCCCACAACCGGTGGCGGAACCGAAGTCCGTCGTGACCCGGTCCGTCCCCGGTGTCAGATGCGAACCAAATCCAGCGTCGGATCGAGCAGCCGTAGGTCGTCCGCATCCGAGGTCACAACCGGCTGTTGAGATCGCCGGGCACAGATCACGACGTGCGCATCGACTAGGTCGTCGGTGCCGCCCGCCGCCAGCAGCCGTCCCACGTTCGCGGCGTCGACAGGGTCGAGGTCAACGACGTCGGTGGTCGGCTGTCGGACCAGGCGAACGAGGCGGACCTGCCGCTCGGGCTGACGGATGGCCTGAGCGAGTGCGGTCGCGGGGACGGTCACGGGGGCACGTGTCTCAGTTGCTCGGGCCAGCAG
>JAHWJU010000132.1 GCA_019348255.1 Actinomycetota bacterium
CGGCCTGGCCGCCGTCGGCGCCGGCAACGGCTGCCTGGCCTGAGCATCCAGGCTGGTGTCGCTCGGGCAGCCTCACCTTCGCTCGTCGGGGGTGAGGCTGCCCTTGCTTCGCGCCTGACGCCGCGCCGACGCCGCCGGCTGACACACTGGCGTGGTGCGCGAGTGGCTCCCGTGAGCGCCGGCCTACCCCGCACGATCCTCCACGTCGACATGGACAGCTTCTATGCGTCCGTCGAGGTGCTGCTCGACCCGACCCTGCGGGGCAAGCCGGTGATAGTGGGAGGCAGCGGTGACCGCGGCGTGGTCGCCTCGTGCAGCTACGAGGCCCGCGCCTTCGGCATCCACTCGGCCATGCCTTCGCTGCGGGCGCGGCGGTTGTGTCCGCAGGCGGTGTTCCTCGCCGGTCGCTTCGACGTCTACGTCGATTACAGCCGGCGCATCCATGAGGTCTTCCGCTCCTACACGCCCCTGGTCGAGGGCATCTCCCTCGACGAGGCGTTCCTCGACGTGACCGGCGCCGAGCGGCTGTTCGGCACCGGCGAGCAGATCGGCCACGCCATCCGCCGGCGCATCGGGCGGGATCTGGGCCTGGGCTGCGCGGTGGGGGTGGCGGCGTCGAAGTTCGTGGCCAAGCTGGCGTCGAAGGCGGCCAAGCCCACAGCCGCGCGCGGCGGCACCGTGGCCGGCGCCGGCGTGCTCGTGGTGCCGCCGGGCCAGGAGATCGCCTTCCTGCACCCTTTGCCGGTCGAGGCGCTGTGGGGAGTGGGGCCGGCCACCCACAAACGCCTCGCCCGTTTCGGCATCGAGACGGTGGGCGACCTGGCCGCCCTTCCCGTCGAAACGCTCGTGTCGGCCCTCGGGCCCGCTCAAGGCCGGCACCTCCACGACCTGGCATGGGCCCGTGACGACAGGGCCGTGGTGGCGGAGTCCAATCCCAAGTCGGTGGGCCACGAGGAGACCTACGCCCGCGACCACCACGACCACGAGAGCCTGGGGCGGGAGGCGGTTCGGATGGCCGATGCGGTCGGGCACCGCCTGCGCAAGGCGGGCATGGAGGGGCGAACGGTCACGATCAAGGTCCGCTTCCACGACTTCCGCACCATCACCAGGAGCCAGAGCCTTCCCGCTCCCACGGCCACCGCGGCCGTTCTGGCCCGGGTGGCCAAGGACCTTCTGCGGTCGGTCGACCCGGGGCCCGGGGTACGGCTCTTCGGGCTCAGCGCCAGCAACCTCGTCCCCGCCACCGACCGGCAGTTGAGCCTGGCCGGTGCGGCCGCCGACGAGGCGTGGGAGCAGGCGTCCCGGGCGGTGGACGCCATCCGCGGGCGCTTCGGGGACTCCGCGGTAGGCCCGGCGGTCCTGGCCGAATCCGGTCAGCTCCGCAGGAAGCGCCGAGGCGATACCCAGTGGGGCCCGTCGCACGATCGCAACGAGCGTGAAGGGCGGTGAGGGTGACGACCCCCGCGGCCTGCGCGATGATTGGGACCGGTCTCGTTGTCTCGGGCCGAAGGGGTGGAAGGAAACCAGCGTGCCGCTCTCCGAAGACGAACAGCGGATCCTCCAGGAGATCGAGAGGAACTTCTACGACTCCGATCCCGCCTTCGCGCGAGAGGTCAGCACCAAGACCCTCTACCGCCACGCCGGCCGCAACCTCAAGTGGGCCGGCGTCGGCTTCGCGCTCGGACTCGTCGTCCTCATCCTGGGCTTCACCCAGTCGGTCCTCCTCGGCTTCCTGGGCTTTTTGATAATGGTGGGCTGCGCGTTCTTGTTCTACCTGAACGCAGCGAAGATGGGACGGGCCGGGCTCCAGTCGGTGTCACAGCGCACCGGCAACATCAGCGAGATGTTCGGCCGGCGCAGCCAGAACCTGCGCGAGCGCTTCCGCCGCAACGAGGACTGAGGCCCCAGCGCGCCGCCGCTGTGTAGGCGCGCCTCAGCGGTGCGAGGAGATCCCCAGGACCGGCAGGAGGGGACGGGGGTCGAGCCACCACCGCAGCCGGTCGCGAACCGTCACCCGCTCGAGCACGGCAGCCCGCACGGCTGCGCCGGCCGCTGAGGCCCGGGCCGTGGCTTCGGGGGTCGAGTCTGTCGCGGCATAGGCCGCCGCGGCGGCGTCCCGGGCCAGCTGGTACAGAGCGGCGGCGGGCGCCGGGGCCAGCCTCAGGGTGCGGGCGGCACGGCCGGCGTACTCCGTCATCGTCTCCGCCGCTAGCCGCGGCACCCCGGCCGCGGCCAGCACCTCGGCGGTGTCGCCCCACGCGGCCATCACGGCGACATGGCTTGCGGAGCCCCGGTGGCGCCGTCGGCGCCGGCGCAGGTGCAGGGCCGGCACCACCAGCGCCCACAGGGCCGCAAGGCCGAGCCCGACCAACCCGGCCCGCGCCAGCGCAGACAGGCCGGCGTCGTCACCGGCATCCCCCTGCGGCGTAGAGGTGACCTCCTCGGGCGCCGGCGCCGACATCTCCGGGCCCTCCTCCGAGGCCACGGTGGTGGGCGTGGGTGCAGCCGTGGTGGCGGTCGTGGGCTCACCAGATGTGTCCTGGGCCTCCGGCAGGCCCGTGTAGGGCTCGGCCCCCGGCGCCCCCCGCCCGGGCGTGGGCTCGAAGGCCACCCAGCCGTAGCCGTGGAGGTAGACCTCGGGCCAGGCGTGGGCGTGCTCGTCACGCACGTGGTACCGCCCGTCCGGCTGCAACTCGCCAGGTGTGAAGCCCACGGCGACCCGGCTCGGCAGGCCGAGCGTCCGCGCCAGTACGGCGTAGGAGCCGGCGAACTGCTCGCAGTACCCGCGGCGGGTGCGCAGGAGGAAGTTCTCGAGCGCCTCCTCGTCGTGGCCTTGGCGGGCGTTCAGGTCGTAGCGGAAGTTGCGGTGGAAGTGGTCCTGCAGCGCCCGGGCCTGCTCATAGGGCGTGCGGGCGCCGGCTGCCGAGACGATGCGGCGGGCCTCCTGGCGGATGCTGGCGGAGAGGTCGGGGAGGGTCAGGTACCGCTCCGCCACCGCCGCCGGGGCCTGCGCGGGGGCGCCGGCCAGGAGCTCCGGGGTCAGCTCGGGCACCCTCGAGCGCACCGAGTAGGTGAGGCCGTCGGTCGTCTCCGACGGCGTGATGATGCTGGCAGACTCACGGTTGTAGCTCACCTCCCGCAGCCCCGTCACGCGCTCGGGGCGGAACGCCGCCGGCGCCCAAGTCGACGCCAGCCGGCGCACTGAGAACTCCTGGTCGCTCTGCGCCACCGGCAGGTCCGGCCGCAGCGGCTCGTCGGTGGCGATGCCGCCCCGTGTCGTGCGGTAGGTGTCGTTGGACGACCAGATGGTGCCGTCGAAGGTGTCGAGTGAGGTGAGCCGCCAGTACGAGCGGACGCTGGCCTTGACCGTGAAGACCTCCACCCCGGCCCGTTCCACCAGCCGTCCCCTGATGTCCACCAACGGGCTGACGGTGGTGCGGTTGGAGGCGCCGCCCTGGGCCCGGTTCTTGTAACGCACCACGGGCGGGTCGTCCGCGCCCGGCAGGTTGGGGCCCACGACGAGGCCGAACAGAAGGCAGGCGGTTCCCAGGCCGGCGGCGGTGCGCACGAGCGTGCGGGGGCCGTTGCCGGGTCGGCCGCCGAACCAGGTGCCGGCCCGGTTCGAGCGGGCCAGTCCGTGTACGAGGACGAAGGCGATAACCCCCGTCACGAACAGCACCACCGCCAAGGAGCGGTGGTGGGCGGTGCCGAGGGCGGCCGTGAAGATGAAGAGGGTGAAGGAGGGGATGATCGCCTCGAAAGTCGCCCGCAGCCGGAACGCGGCCCAGTCGGCCATGAAGGCCGAGATGCCCAGGGCGAGCACGGTGGCCAGAACGAAGCCGGGCAGCACGGCAGCGGGCGCCTTCACCACTGAGAACGCGCCGCGGGCCGAGGCCAGCGCCTCGACGGCGGCTCCCAACGTGGCGGGGGTGGGAAGGCCGTAGGCGGTCGTGTGGCCGAGGATGGTCCAGGCCCCCACGAGGGCGGCGACGGTGATCGTGGCCGCGCCGGCGGCGGCGGTCGGGATCCTCCGGCGCCGGCACCACCAGGCGGTGGCGTGGCTGGCCAGGGTGGCGAGCACCACCGGCCCCAGGAACCCGGCGCCGGTGAAGAGGCGGCCGAAGCCGATGGCCACGGCCAGCGTGAGGGCGGTGAGGGCGAGCGTCCCCCCGAGCGAGGGGTCGGTGCGCCAGCCGACCGGGCCCCCGCCGTCCCGGCCATGGCCGCCGGGGGCCGGGCCCGGTGCCGGGCCACTCCCCGGGCGGCTCGGGTCGGCCGGCGCCACCGGGGGCCGCGGATTGGTGGCCACGGTGCTCGCCATCAGCGAGCCGCTCCCACCGAAGAAGCCGCCTGCTCCCACGCAGCGGCGAACGGCGTGGTCGCCGTCACCCGCACCACCGCGCTCACCGCCGGCAGGGCCGCCGGTGGCAGAAGCGACGGGCGGCCCCGGCTGCCCGATTCATAGGCGGTCCGCTCGAACAGGACGAGCACCACCCTGCTGTAGCGGGCCCGCAGGCGACCGAGCACCTCGAGGTCGGCCGGCGCCACCCGGTCGGTGGTGACGATGGCGAGCACCCCGCCGTTGCCGGCCCGCCGGAGGATGTCGGCCACCCCGGCCAGTCGGTCCTGCCGGCTCGCCACCACCGTGGCCAGGTGCTCGAGGATGGCCTCGGAGTGGGCATGGCCGAGCGCCGTTCCCGAGTCCGTGCCGTCGGTGGACACCAGCCGGATCAACGAGCGCTCCCGCAGGCTGGCGGAGTGGATGCTCGCCGCCGCCGACACCGCCAACTCCAGCGACTCCGGCGTGTGCACCCGATGGCGCACGTCGACCAGGATGGTCACCCGGCTCTGCCACGGCATCTCGTCCTGGCGGATCATGAGGTCGTCGACCCTCGCCGTCGACGCCCAGTGGACCCGCCGCAGGTCGTCGCCCACCTCGTAGGGGCGTAGCGCGTAGAACTCCTCGCCCTGGCCCAGGAGGGCCCTGGGGTGTTGTGCGCCGGAGTGGGGATCTTGTCCGTGGGCGGCAGGCAGCGGGGACACCACGTCGATCCTCGGGTACACGGTGAGCTGGGTCACGGCCGCGCTGGTCGAGCGGCTCCGGGCGAGGCCGAAGGGGTCGCTCAGGGCCACCTCCAGGGGGCCGATGTCGAAGATTCCCCGCTCCTCCGTGGGCAGGCGGTAGGCGGCTCGGCTGCTGGCGCCGGGAGCCAGCGGCGGCACCAGGAAGCGGGCCCATCGCCACCCCTGGTCGAAGGGATCGCGCACCTCGAGCACCGGTGTGCGGCGGCCGCCGGCGTTGTGGATCGAGAGGTCGACCCGGCTGGATCCGCCGGCGTGGACGCGGGGCGGGTGCAGCACCCGCTCGGTGCGCACCTCGAGCCGGTGCAAAGTCACGTACCCGAGGGCGGCGGCGCAGAGGGCGCCGGTGCCGGCGGCCAGGATGTACAGCTCGACCAGGCCCAGGACCCGGCCGCCGACGAGCAGCGCCACCGTGGCGGCCACCACGCTCCATCCGCGCCGGGTCACACGGCCGCCCGTCAGCTCTTGGCGGTGGGGACCACGACCGCACCCAACACGTCGTCGAGCACGTCGGCCTGACTCAGACCACTCATGGACGCCTCCGGGGTCAGGACCAGGCGGTGTTCGAGGACCGGTCCGGCCAGGGCCTTGAGGTCGTCGGGGAGGATGTACTCCCGCCCCACCGACGCCGCCAGCGCGCGGGCGGCCCTCAGCAGCGCCAGGGTCCCCCGGGGCGAGACCCCGAGGGCCAGGCGCGGGTGGCGGCGGGTGGCATCCGACAGCTCGACGAGGTAGCTCTTCAGGCTGGGAGCCACGTGGACCGACTGGGCGATGGTGGCCATCAGCCCGATGTCGGAGGCCGTGGCCACCGGGTCGACGTGATCCGCGTTGGGGACTCCGTGGGTGTCGAGGATCTCGAGCTCGGCCGCCCTGTCCGGGTAACCCATCTCGATGCGCATCAAGAAGCGGTCGAGCTGGCTCTCCGGGAGGGGGTAGGTGCCCTCGTGCTCGATCGGGTTCTGGGTGGCGATGACCATGAAAGGCGAGGCGAGGGTGTAGGTGGTGGAGTCGACCGTCACCTGGCGCTCCTCCATGGCTTCGAGCAGGGCCGACTGCGTCTTGGGTGAGGCGCGGTTGATCTCGTCGCCCAGCACGATGTTGGCGAAGATGCCGCCGTGGCGGAACT